>VXMH01000097.1 GCA_009841235.1 Caldilineaceae bacterium SB0661_bin_32
AATCTGCACCTTCATCAGCAGTTGAAACGGTGTCGTCCCGAACGCATGCGCCGCCTCCACCGCCTCCGCCGAAACCTGCCGGATCCCAAGATTGGTCAGCCGGATCACCGGCGGCACCGCGTAGATCAAGGTGGCGAAGATGCCCGCAGGCTTTCCCAGGCCGAAAAAGAGAAGGCCCGGCAGCAGATAAACGAAACTGGGCATCGTCTGCATCCCGTCCAGAATCGGGCGCATCAGATTATCCGCCACGCGGTTGCGCGCCGCCAGCACGCCCAGGGGCAAGCCCACGCCTACCGAAATGACGACAGCCACCACCATCAGCGCAATCGTATCGATGGTGTTTTCCCACAGATCCATGAATCCAACGAACAACAGCGCGAACAAAGTGAATCCCACCATCCTCCAGCGTCCTACCGCAAAAGAGAGGACCGCAAGCGCCACCACGACGGTCGGCCAGGGAATCCACTTTAACACGTCCTCAATTGTTACCAGCGCGTAAGCAACGACGCTGCTCAGACCGTCAAACAGCCAGCTTATCTCTACCGTCAACCAGTCGACAGCCTCGTCTATGACGCCGCTGATAACTTCCCTCAGCGATTTCTCCAGGACAAGAGTACCGCCGTTGTCAGTCTCGACTTCGGTCCGGGAAACTGTGGTCGGGAAATCCATTTCCGGGCCCCAGATGCCGAAGGAGGCAATCAGCACAACGAGGACCAGCCCCCAGGCGGCCAGCCAAAAGTGACGAGGAAGCCCGGCCGCCTTGCTGCGCGGCATATGCGACTCCTCGGGCGGCATCTCTCTCCTGCCCGCCCCGCGGGGCGGGAGGTCGGCTTCCATACCCTCGATTCTCAGTATGGCATCCATGCCAACCGGCTTCGCAGGCGGCTCGGCGCCCGTCTGCGGGCTGTTAATCTGGCTCATGTCAAAAGCTCCTCTCTAGACCGCCAACCCACTGTCGGGAAGCTCATCGACCATTCCAGCCAATAGGGCGCGCCGGTGTATCTCCCCCAGCAGCCGCCCCTCGTCGTCCACCACTGCGATGAAGTGTTCCGTTTCCGCTGCCAGAGGTATGATTTTCTCAATGAAAGTTGCCGGGCTGGTGGTCGCCAAACCCTCCGTCTGCGCCGCTTCCAGGACCCCGATGCGCTGATTCTCCAGATCTGTAATCCGGTCCTGGGTAAGGATTCCCTTGAGGATATTTCCGTCCCCGACCACATAGGCCGCCTCTGCGTTGTTGTCCCGCATGGCGGACAGCGCAGCGCGGGCGTCCTGACCTTCGTGAATGACGACGTCCGGCTCCCGCATAATCGACCCCGCCCGGATCACCTTGGCGCGCGACACGTCCTGCACGAATTCGGACACATAGTCATTGGCCGGTCGCGTGACGATCTCCTCCGGAGTACCTTCCTGTACGATGACGCCGTCGCGCATGATTGCGATGCGGTCGCCCAGCTTGAGCGCTTCATCCAGGTCGTGCGTGATGAAAATAATCGTCTTCTGCAGCTCAGACTGCAGCATGACCAGCTCGTCCTGCATCTCCCTGCGAATGAGAGGGTCAAGTCCACTGAACGGCTCGTCCATGATCAGCACTTCCGGGTCGACCGCCAGCGCCCTGGCCAGCCCTACCCGCTGCTGCATTCCCCCGCTCATCTCGCTCGGATAGTAGTACTCCCAACCCCTGAGGCCCACGGTCTCAATCGCTTCAGCCGCAAGCCTGTAACGGCTGTCCCTGTCCATGCCCTGCACTTCAAGACCGTATGCGACATTGTCCAGCACCCGGCGGTGAGGAAGAAGCGCGTAATTCTGGAACACCATCGCAATCTTGTCGCGCCGGAACTGCCGCAAGTCTTCCGGCGAGTACCTGCAAATGTCTTGACCGTCAAACCTGATCTGCCCCTCCGTCGCCTCTATCAACCTGATCAGGCAGCGCGCCAGCGTCGACTTTCCGCTGCCCGAAAGCCCCATCACCACGAAAGTCTGCCCTCTGGGTACTCTGAAGGAGACGTCCCGCAGCCCCACCACAAGGCCGAGTTCATCCTGAATCTCGTCGCGGCTCTTTGATGCGTACTCCTGCTGCAGCGCGCGCTCCGGCCTGCTGCCGAATACCTTCCACAAGCCGCTGACCTCAATGTGATAGGTTGCCTGACTCATTTTCTCGCCTGAAATGATCTCGATGAAAGACTTTTTCGACTCTTACCCGACAGAACCTGGTCTCAGGAAAACGCGATGAACTTCGTCTGTCCAACCTTCAACAATATCAAGCTGCCAACATCCGATCAGATCAGTCCCGGTAGGCGTGGATCACCTCAAAGATTTTCGAGCAACGCCCTGTCCACCTCGATGCCAAAACCGGGCGCCTCACTGGGAACAAGATAACCGTCTTCAATAACCGCCGTCCCAGGCAGCGAAACCATTTCCGCCAGCGGCACGCCTGGCGGCGAAACACCGCCGGACCGCTCACCCCACGTAATCGCCGGCATGGCGAACGCCAAGTGCTGCCCAAAGGGGGCGTTCATACCCCCGTGCGGAATCACCTCAATCCCAGCCCCCTCCGCAATATGACAGATGCGCAAACACGCCGAAATCCCGCCAACCCACAGCGGGTCCGGCTGCCATATATCCACCGGTCGCTCGTTGGCCGCCCGCGCAAAACTCTGCGGCAGATACCAGTGCTCCCCCGTCGCCAGTGTCTGCCACGGCAGCCGTTGCCGCACCTGCGCGAATCCCTCCGTGTCATCCGGCAACAGGAAGTCCTCGATCCACCTGAGGCGGTAGGGCCGCAACCTCTCCGCCAGCCTCACAGTGTAGTCCACGTCCAGCGCCATCCAGCAGTCCAGCATCAGCGCCACGTCGGGCCCAATCAGCTCGCGGGCGCCTGCTACCAGCTCCTCCGCTTTCTTCAGACCCTCCTCGCCGTCAGCCGGGCCATAAGGAAACGGCAGTTTGATCGCCCGAAATCCCAATTCCATGTACCACGCCGCCTCAAATCCGGTAGCGTAACAGAAGATCCTCTCTTTCTGCGGGCCGCCCAGCAGCTCATAAACCGGCCGCTCCAGCACCTTCCCCTTCAGGTCCCACAACGCCAGGTCGACCGCGCTGATCGCGTAGCTGGCCAGCCCCTGGCTTCCGTACGGCGATGCCAGCCGCGACATCAGATCGAAGATCTTCTCCGTCGCCATGCAGTTCTCGCCCACAATGTGCGGTGCGAAATGATCGTTGATGATTCGGCAAACAGGTCCCGCGAAAGAAGAGACGCCCAGGCCAAAGCTCCCGTCCTCGGCCGTAACCACGCACACCGTGGCCTTCCACTTGGCCGACCACGACGATCTCCGCTCCTTGTATTTCGGATAACGCCCCATCGGGCTCGACGGCTCCAACCCATCCCACAGATAGGACGGCCTGGGCGCGCTATCCTCATCCCTTCGTCCCCGGCCGGGATTCAAAGCATCCAGATCGATCTCGATAGCTTTGACCTCTGTGATCCTCACGGGAATCCCCTATAACCTCTGCCGTCTCCAACTTTCCCGCCATGAACTGCACATTGCGGCAACTGCCGTCACGCTATCCTGACTCGTATACGTGCCGTGTCTGCCCGGCAATCCGTCCCCAGTCCAGCGAATGCGCCCGCTCCCAGGCCGCCTCTCGCATCGGACCCATCTCCCGCTCCTGAATCTCCATCATCGACCGGCGCAATCCCTCCTTATCCTCGGCGCTGTATACTATACCCGCTTCCGGAGGGACCAGCTCGGTCAGGCATCCGACGCCCGGCGCGATCACCGGCATCCCAAAGGAGAACGCCGTGATCACCGAGCCCGATGTCAGTACTTCCAAGAAGGGAAAGACGCCAACATCGCCCGCATTGAACAGATATTGAAACTCGTCGTTGGCGAAGTGCCGCGAAGAGCGCAACATCACCCGCGGGTCGTCCGGCGGAACCGACGCGACCAACTCCTGGCCGTATTCCGTGTAGAACTTGGCGCCCAACAGAAGCCGCAGATGTTCCCCGGGCAACGATTGAAACACCTCAATCAGACGCTCAATCCCCTTGTACCTGCGCACGTTACCGAAGTAGAAAAAGACGAAATGTTCATCGTTCAGCCCCATTCGACGCCGCGCCTCGTCGCGGCCGACCTCGTTGGGGTACGGGTACATGAAGTTGCCGTGATTGATGACAAAAACGCCCTCAGTGCGATGAAAATGCTTCCGCACAAGCTCGCGGGCGTGCTCGCAATGGACGATCACCGAGTTCGCGAAGTGAGTGATGGCCGTCTGAGCCAGGTGGTCTAAATCGCGACTGTTGGTCTCATGCGGATACAGATTGTGAACCGTCCACACGATCCTGTACCCGAGCAGTCGCGCAAGGGCCAGGTTGTCGATAAGCTCGGCCAAAAGCCCCAACTGGGCCTCCAACTCATCCCCGACATACATGTAGTTGGGCCAGTTGAGATGCAAGACGTCAATCCTGCCCTGATTCTCGTGCAGCCACGCCTTCGTCAGCGTCTCAGGATGCCCTGCCTCCAACTCGACGCCGGCCCCCTGCATCGCCCGCGCCAGCAGCCCACCGTACGGATTGGCTCGATCCAGCGATAGTCCCGCCGCTTCCCAGAAAAAAACAGCCCGCATAGTCCCGTTCCGCCCCGGCCCGTCTCTTGCGTCTATCCTCTGACCATTGATCACCGATCACTTCACTTCCACACGCTGCCCGCGGCGCGCCGATTCATAAGCAGCTTCCACAACCGCCAGCCCGGCAAGCCCTTCCTCTCCGGGAATGGGATTCGGACTCTTCCCGGCAACGGCATCCCCAAATGCGCCCAAAAGCGCAACGTGAGGCCGCGGCCCTCCCGGTTCGACCGAATAGTCCTGCATTCCGTTCTCAGTGAGAACACGCAAGGTCCCGGCCGAATCCTTGGCTGAAATCGGGGCGGCTATGATCGACCCTTTCGTACCGCAGATCTCCAAGCCGTTTGCACGTTCCGGTTCGTGGTTCGCAGTGGTCCAGTGGCTGGTGACCACCGCCTGGGCTCCGCTCGCCAATCGCAACAACAGCGTCGCCGTGTCCGCCACGGGAGAACTGTCGACCAGCGTCTCCACCAACGCAGAGACGGATTCCGCAGGCCCGCACAGAAAACGCAGCAGATCGATACAGTGGATGCCCAGGTCCATCACAGGCCCGCCGCCGCTGATCTGCGGAACGTGATGCCAGACCCCCGGCTGCGGCGGGAACCGGTCGGAAAAGTTGATACGCGCCGCCGTCACCTGCCCGATCGTTCCCTCCTCCAAGAGACGCCTGATGCGCTGGTGACGCGCGTTGAAACGCTGGTAATGACAGATTGTCAGTATGACCCCGTTGGCCCGGCAAGCATCGATCATCGCGTGCGACTCGCCGGTCGTCATTGCCATCGGCTTTTCGCACAGTACGTGCTTGCCCGCCTCCGCCGCCAGAACCGTCTCCCGCGCGTGCAGATGGGGCGGCGTGGCAACGTAAACGGCGTTGACCTGGTCATCCTCCAGCAGCGCTTCCACACTGTCGTACGCGCGCCGCGCCCCGTGCCTGTCCGCAAAACGCTGCGCCGCATCCAGCGCCCGTCTCGACACCGCCACCAGTTCGTGGCCGGACGCCGTCGCGATTGCTGGCGCCATCTGGCTTTCAGCTATCTTGCCAGCGCCAATGATGCCCCAGTTGACCGTCATACCTTTCTTGTCCCCGTTGTCCGTCGTCACCTTCATGTTTCTCGGCGACAAGGCTGCTCACATCTCCACCGCCTCCTCGCGCCCGCTCTCCAGCGCCCGCTCCAGTGCCGACGCCACTCGGATCGCTGCCAGCCCGTCTCTGCCGGTCACGATCGGCTCCCACTTCCCCTGCACCACACCCACAAAGTGGCTGAACAGCGACCGGAACATCCCTTCCTGCCGCCCATGCAACACAGGCGTATACCCAATATCCGGATAGTCCGGCTCTCCACCGACGTGATAGATCGCAACCGAGTTCTCATGACCCAGCACTTCGGCTGCTCCCTCTCTTCCGTGTATGCTGAAATGTTCCGCCTGCGAGCGTCCGCTGAAAGCCGGCGTACTCCACGACGTCTCCAGCACGCCCACGACGCCGTTATCGAAAGTAAACGCAGCGATAATGAAGTCTTGCCGTCCCTTCGCCTTCTCCTTGGAAAAAGCCCTCACGCTCGTGATCGGCCGTCCCACAGTCCACAACATCATGTCGATATCATGCGGCGTCAGCCAGTACGCCAGTGAAAACTTTCCCAGCACGCGTTCCGCGGCAAACTGAATCGTGTTGCGCCGCGAATACAGGTGCATCACCTCACCGATCTCGCCCGCCGCCACCGCCGCTCGCATCGCCGCGTACGGATGATCGAACCGCAGGCTGTGGCAGACCATCAACTGCACGCCAACCCGTTCGGCGGTCTCGACAAAACTTTGCGCGTCCGCCGCCGAGACCGCCATCGGCTTCTCCACCAGCACGTGCTTTCCCGCCTCCAGCGCAGCCAGCACCGGCGCCGTATGCATCCACTCCGACGCCGCCACCACCACCGCTTCAATCTCCGGGTGCGCGGCCAGCATCGCCTCGTGCCCAACATTCGGATATCCGGGGACACCGTACAGTCCGGCAACCTCGTTGGTAGAGCCTTCACTCCGCCCGGACACCGCGACCAGGTTGGTCTCGCTCAGTTCGCTCGCCAGCCGCGCGTACACGCGCCCCATCCGCCCCGGTCCGACGACTCCAATCTGCAAAGGTGAGTTTGTCATGTAATGCTTGCTCTCATTCTTGGCTTGTTAAGTTCACCGGCTGCCGATCACCTGTTACGGTCCAAACTTGCTTATCTGAACGGTACGTCCACCCTCCTCGGCCGAGCGGACCAGCGCCGCCATCATCGCCATCACCTCGACCGACCAGGCAATTGGAAATGGCGGTTCGCCGCTTTCCGCCATCTGGATAACTCGCGCCAGCGTCTCAGTATAGAAACGGCTCCCGTCTACGATATCCGCCTCGCCCCAACCCTCCGCGCCGAACACCGCGCCGTGATAGAGCCCGGGCGTCTCGTGGAGCAGATTGACCACTCCCTGCCGCCCATCCGCATAGTGGACGAGTCCGACATCGCAACGGTCAGTGCGCCGCGTTGTGACCGCCTCGGCGCCGCTCCCCAACAGGGTGTGCAGCAGCTCGACCGCGTGGACGCCATAGAAAAAAGGATGCAATGCCCGCGGGTCCGGGAAGTCGCCTGCCGCCGCGCCGCTGACGACAGCGCAGTTCAGCGCCCCAAAGGCCGCCATCCTCTCCTGCAACGTCAGAACCTCCCCCGCATAGCGCAGCGCCGAGCACGACATCAGCGGCACATCCCGTTTCGCGGCCAGGCTGACCAGGCTGTGAACGTCATCCATCGCGTTCGCAAACGGCTTGTCCACAAAAGTCGGGAGGCCCGCCTCAATTGCAAGCCGCGCATGCGGCGGATGGTCGTCACCGTAGCGGTTGACCACCATGGCCAGGTCCACGTCCGTCAGCGCTTCGGCCGGCGTCCCGACCACCTCGGGAATCTGCCACGCCTGTGCCTTCTCCCGCGCTTGGTCCGCATCCTCCCCCCAAAGCTTGACCACCTGCGCCCGTCCATGTAACGGGCTGTCCGCCGGGTTGACCAGCTGAGTCCACGCCTCAGTATGCGTGCTGTCCGCTCCTATCATGCCGATTCGTATCATGTTCTCTTCCTCTGGGCAGTTATTCCTGTTCTTCGTCGATTCGCAGCCGGATTCGCCGCAAACGCTCCAAATCTGATTGACAGCGAATTCACCAATTCGCTATACTTCAACTACGATTGTCTACCATACCGGCCGGTCGTCCGCCTGTGACCGCGAATGCCTTAAAACTCGAAAAGGAGTTCTCCCCATGGCCCTGACCGACGAACAGAGAGAATTCTTCTGGGAAAACGGCTATCTACCCTACCACCGCATCCTGTCTGACGAAGATCTCACCGCGCTGCGCTTGCGTAGCGAAGCCATCATCAGCGGCGAAGTCAACCACGTGCCGCCCCGCTACATCCAGTTTGAGGCCAAATTCCGCGACGGCCTGCCCGCCGACGTCGAGCCGCTTGACGCCGTGCGCAAAATGACCCAACTCTGCTACTTCGACGACGTCTTCGAGCGCACCGCACGCAAACCGGAGATTGTCGATGTAATCGACGACCTTATAGGTCCCAACATCAAGCTCTACACCGATCAGCTGATGATGAAGCCCCGTTTCCACGGCACCGTCACCGACTGGCATCAGGACTCAATGGCCTGGCATCAATTTGCGCCCCAGGAGCACGTCAGCTGCTGGGTCGCCCTCGACGACGCCACCGTCGAAAATGGCTGTATGACCGTGATTCCAGGCAGCCACAAATGGGGGCCGATCGATCGTGGCTATAAGGATCGCTTCCTGGCCAACCCGCTCTTGAACGAACCGGTCCCGGTAGAACTACCTGCCGGCAGTTGTATGTTCCATCACGGCCTGAACTTCCACCGCACCGGCGCCAACTCGACCCCCCACCGCCGCCGCGGCCTCGCCCTCCACTACATCCGATCCGAAACAATGTACCTCGGCATCGAAGATGAAGAGGCCCGTCTCCTCACCGAATGCGAAAAGCCGCGCGGGGAGTTTCGCTTCATGCTGATCCGCGGCAAGGAGTACCCCGGCAGAGTTTAGTCAACCGGCAATGCTCGCGCCGTCAAAACTCACGGTTGCCGCCGGCTATATTTCTATCCTCCGGCCCGTCCGCGACGACTCATACGCGGCATCGAATATCTGCAAAATGTGGTGAGCGTCATCGATGCTCACCACAGGCTTTCCCCCCTCACGCACAGCCCGCACAAAATCGGTCACATACTCGAAGCCCCACTGCTCCGCATAAACCGGCCGCGGCGCCGGCGGCATGTCAAACCGCCGCTCCGGCGCCCCCGCCCACTCAGGGGCCGCGCTGCTCACAGTCAGCAGACCGTCACCCACCGGCCCCCACGTCGCAGCCCCCAACTGGCCCCGCACCGCCATAAACGTGTCATTGCGCGGGCCGATCCCGCTCAGCAAGTACCCCATGTGCAGACAGGCATGTACGCCGTTCTCATACTCCAACGCCACCGTCGCCGCATCCTCCACACCCTCTTGACTCTCGTCAGTGCGGCGGCTGCAAAGCGCCGTAACCGAGCGCACCCTGGCCTGCGCAAACATCTGAAAAAGCGTCAGCCAGTGCCCGCCCTCCATGTGCAGAATGCCGCCGCCCTCCGTCTCCAGGCGGTACATCCAGTGGTCAGGCTCGCGCAGTCCTCGGGCGACCTGGATCGTCACCAACCGGGCCTCCATCGCCAGCAGCTTCCCCAGCGCCCCCTCATCCAGGCAGCGCCGGATCTCCTGCGCCACCGGATGACGCGGCCACGGATAACCGATCTGCACGACCAGGTTCTTCTCCTTGACAAGCTCGCAAACCGGTAGCAGCTCCGGCGCCGTGCGCGCCGCCTGCTTCTCGATAAACATATGCTTGCCAGCCTCCGCCAGCCGTTCCGCGGCCCGCGTCGCCTCATCCGGCGGCAGCATCACCACCGCCGCGTCAAACCCGTCCCACTCGAAAAACTCACACAGATTGTCGAAAATGCGGGCCTCAGGGTCGTACCGCGCCAGGTTCTCCAGCGCCTCCGCCTCACCTGCATCCCACTCGCAGTAAGCCGTGATCCGGGCGTCCTCCTGCCCATGGAACGACTTGATCAGCCCGTGATTGCCGTCCGGCTCCAGCCCGCCCGCATGAATCCGCAAGCCCACGACCGCAACGCGCAGAGGCTCTGAACCATTCATAACAAGACCGTCCTCCCCTCCGCTGCCGACGCATGGGCAGCCTCAATGATCTGCAGCGACCTGATAATCTCTTCCACCTTGTAGCCGGAGCTCCCCTCGCCCCGAATCGCCGCCGCAAACGCCTTGATCGACGCCCTCCCTTCCGGCCCGTACCCGGGCACCGGCGGCGAAGGAAATTCAAAGCTGCGCGTCGGCGCGCCCGACCAGTCCGGATGCTCACTCTTGATCGTGCATACACCTTCGTCTACGTCCCACTTGATCCACCCCAGCGACCCGCGCAGCCCGATCGAGATCTCGCCGTCGTCCGACGTGAAATAGCCCGCATGAAGGCTGCCGATCATCCCGTTGTCAAAGCCCAACGAGACCGCTGCCGCATCCTCGACGTCGATGTCATGCCCACCTACATTGGCCTCGATCGCCGCAACCCGGGATACATCAGCGCCCGTCATATACCGCATAAGGTCGAACCAGTGACAGCCCAGAAAGTTGAGAATCCCCCCGCCCGCATTTTCCCGGCTGAAATACCAGTTCTGCGGGTCCCGTCTCGCCACGCTCGACGTAAGGAATCGGAACTCAATCGAATACGGCTTCCCCAGCAGTCCCGCCGCCCACGTCTTTTTGATAAGGTTCGCGATCGGGTGAAAGCGCCACGTATAGCCGCACGAAAAGTGGAGATTGTTGCGCCGCACAGCCTCGGCGACAGGAATCAGCTGGCTTGAGTGGACGGCGTACGGCTTCTCCCCCCACACATGCACGCCGGCCTCAGCCACCTGGGCCATCCACGAAGGCATATCCTTCAAGTACGTCGAGACCATCACCGCATCCGGCTTCCCCTGCGACAGGAGATCCCCCAGGCTGTCGTAAAAGGGCACATTCTGGACATCGGTCTTCAGGTTCGGCTTCACTCCTTCCGGGTCGGGGTCGTAGAAGCCGACCAGCTCAATCTCATCGGACAACAACATCAGCGTGTCCCGGTACATGTTGGCGTGCATCAACGAAACACCGGCCTGCGCAAATTTTAGCTTTCCCATAGTTGACGGTCTCTCCAACTGTATTGAGGAGGTTGCTTTTCCCTTGAACGACTGCTCACAGGGGGCCGCCGCCGTCTCACGTTGCGGCCCAGATTTCGTCTGCGATCAGACATGAACTGAGCGGCCGCCCCACGAGCGGAATCCAGTCCTGGCGGGCATAGAGGTCTCCGGGTACCATCTCCCCGTTCACCTCAAGGCCGGCGCCGTTGGCTACAACAAAGAGACAGTAGGTGTACAGGCCCGATCTTCCCGCGAGGCCGTGATGAACAAAAGGTGTCTCCAGATCGGTCCACGCCGCCCCCACAGTTCCGTCTGCACTGTCAATCGAGTAGCCCAGCCGCTGCCTCATATCGCCGCCGCGGCCAAAACGCGCCGTGATGACCCTATTCCCGCATGCCGCCAGGGAATTGTCGCTGTCACGGTACATCCTGTTGTACATCCACTCTGCCATCTCCGGGTTGTCGGTGTAAACGCAACTGGCCGGCGCCGATGACAGGCATTCAGGATCGATGTACAGAAACCCGGCATTACCTCCTCCCGCCGGGCTGTACTCCGTCTGAAACAGGCTGAAACGGGCGCAGTCCTCCTCCGCCCCCGCCAGGCGCAGATATAGCAAATAGTGAATTCCGCACCAAATCGGTGTCTGATCACTCGTCTCACGGGTCATCAATCGTCTCCAACTCTTAATCTCCAATTTCCGCGGCCTCACGGGCTGGCGCTTCCCGCCATCCACTGCCGTTTCTCACCGACCACTGACCTCTGCCGTTCACACGCCCCTATGATTGCGCTTACGGAAATGCCCAAATACCTTATGCACCGCGGCCGCAATGTCAGCCGCGTCTTCATCGTCCATACTAGGCTGCATCGCAAAGCTGAATCCCCGCCGCATCAACTTCTCCCCATTCGGGCACTCAATTAACCGGTAGTCCACCGGCTTCTCCCGGTTATAGTCAAAGGGAAACCGGCTGCGGCCGTAACAGTTCGGCCCGGACAGGAATTCATTGCGATAAAGCGGTCCTTCCTTTCCCGAGCCAATGTATGGGCCGCCCGCGGGGATTCCCTCCTGGTTGAGCGCCTCCGCAAACTCCCACGCGTCACACTCCATCTTGTCCGTGTCCAGCGTCATGCCCAGCACCCAATGCGAGTGCCGGTCCCCCTCCCGCACACGCTGCGGCGTGATCTCATCGATGTCCTCTACCTGCTCCATAATCTGCTGCGCCGCATTGATCTTCTTCTCAATATACCCGTCCACCTTCTTCAACTGCGCAATCAGGACCGAGGCCATCAAGTCGTTCATCTTGTAGTTGGGCGCCAGGAAATAGTTGGCGTAGGGCCGACCCTCGAAAGGCCCGCCATTACGCGGCAGCGCGCAATCGGAGAAGATCAGCGCCCTCTCCCACAACGTCTCGTTGTCGGACATGATCGCGCCTCCGCCCCCTGCCGAAAGATGCTTTCCGCCGAAGCTGAAGCCGTTTATGTCGCCCATCGAACCCACCACTTTGCCCTGGTACTCAGCAAAATGGGCCTGGCAGCAGTCCTCCAACAGGAAGATCTGGTTCCGGTCTGCAATCTCCCGCAGCGCCGCCATATCGCACGGGTTCCCATAGAGATGCACTGCGATGATGGCCCGCGTCCTCGGCGTTATCTTCGCCTCGACGTCCGCCGGGTCCAGCGTGAACGTGTCGTCTATGTCGGCAAAAACAGGCACGCAGTTGTGCAGCAGCGTCCCAATGATGCTGCCCCCGGAAGTCCAGGGTGTGACGATGATCTCATCCCCCGGATCCGGATTGATCGCGCCGACGCAAGTGTGCATCGCCGCCGTGCCCGATGTAACCGTGACCACATGGGCGACACCGTGCCGTGCCGCGAACGCCTCCTCAAACTGTCTGACCTTTGGCCCCTTGCCCAGCGCACCCGACCGGATCACCTCCGAAAGCGCCTCGATATCCTCGTCGCCAAAGTAATGACTGGGCCCAAAAGGAACTGTTCGGACCGGCGGCCCCCCATTTATCGCTAACTGCTCGCCCATGACAACCTCTCTCCTTCGCGTTTGACTTTGTCCTGTTCGCTTTCGCCCAACAATCCCGCAATGATTCCCACCAACTTCGCCGCATCGCGCGGCAACTGGTACGCCTCGGTGTCCTGCGTGATTCTCTTCTGCCCTCTCTCCAGGAGACCAAACTGCCAGACCGGCCCGGCAGTGACCAAGCCGAATATCTGCGTCCGGACACTCTTGATCACGCCAGCGTTTCCTGCGCCGCCGCGGACGGGACCGGTACGATGGGCCTTACGCGCCCGCCGCGGATGAACCGGTTCGACCGTCGGCGTTGCCAGCTGCTCGCTCAAAGCGACCATTTGGACGGCCAGCTTCCTGAATCCACGCTCCAATTCCGCGTTCATCACCCCTGCCACAACAAGGTCATGCCTGCCCCGCAGCAGATAGTCCACCCTCCCCCTTAGCCGTCCGCCCGCAACTGCATGCTCGACGTTCATCTTGAACCTGGCCTGGTCGAGTGCAGCGAAGAGCAGCGGCGTCACATAGAAGGCGCGCGCGGTTGCTTCATTGGTCATTGGCACGAAGGGTAACCGCTCCCGCATCTGCGCACGCATTAACTCAACCTGCGGCGCAAAGGGCGTCTTCTCAACAGATTGTAACGACAAGGGGGCGCTGCGATAGCGGTAGCCTAGATCGGCAAGTATCTCTTCAGTCTCTAAGTTCAGCTCGAGGACCTGGGAAAACGTATAAGTAGATCCTTCTTGGAGTACCATGAATCTCCAGCCCTGGCACACCATTTCCGGCCCGCCGGCCTGCCCAGTCGCGTGGCCGTCGCCGACCACCCGCGCTGCACAGGCCGAACGGAGCCGTTGCCTCGCTTCCCAGAAAAATTAGCGTTGGCACCCTGACCGCGGCGCAATGTGTCTCCATCCTAGCAAAGCGCCTGTCGTATGTCAAAGTGGAGCAAAATGAGGGTGCATTCCAGATTCTTGTGAGGTCGTTGTCTGAATCAGGATTAAGGGCGAGGAGAGAGTGGAGAGGCGTGAGTGGCGTGGGGCGGCGCGCGGCGGGGGGAGCGCTGAAGGATTTATTCAGGTTTTGTCAGGTTTTTTGGGGGGGACTCCCCCGTTCGATTCAACGGCTCAACAGTTAATGTTCTGAAGGAATTTGGCAGATTTAGCGCGTTTTGGCAGGTTTTGTCATGTTTTTGGGGGGGACCCCCCCTTTTTTTCTCAACGGCTCGCCGGTGAATGCGCTGAAGGATGTTGTCAGGTTTGGACAGGTTTTGTCAAGTTTTTTTTGGGGGGCCCCAGTTCATTCTGTCGATGGCTAAGGGGTGGTCTGTCTGCGATGCGGCGGCGGTGGCGCTGCCGGAGATTGGAACGGGAGTTGACGGCGGTTTGGTTTCTTTCAGAGGTATTACGAAAGTTCGCCCCAATATTGGGGTGCACGCGAGTTCGGGGGGAGGAAAAAATATATTCGCTTCTGGTTTTCAAAGCGGTTTAGGACGTTGTTCTGCTCGCAAGATGCTCGATCCCGGTTCGCGGATTGCCCTTCTGTGCGTAGTTGCTTCGGATTCAAGCCTCCTGCTGTCAAACAACGACCCATCCTCAAACTATGACAGCTTCCGTCCTGAAATTTGGAACTGAGACAAGGCTGTTCTATTATTCCACCGTGCCCAAGCCATCCAAGTTCTACCTTAAATCCCCCAAGTTTGCACTGTTGCGCACGTCTTCCGGACGATCACCAATGTGACTCAGAGAGTTAGCCGGGCAGGCGCCGGGGACGCAACGCGTCCATCCAAGAGTGTGCGCACCGTCTGTCGTTCGAAGCTGGCTCAGTTAAGCCGGCTAGCCATTCGGATTCAGCCGTAGGCAGCCAGCCGAATCTGTAGACAAGATAACACCCACTGCTGCACCATCCCGCAACGCTATTCATTCAGAGGAGACAAGATATGTCCAAACTTCAGATGCTTTCCCATCAAAACATGAGCCGTCGCGACATGCTGCGGCTTGCCGGAGTTGGAGCAGCCGGCGCCGCGCTCGCGGCCTGTGCAGCCCCCGCGGCCGCGCCGGATGCCGGCGGCGACTCCGCCCCCGCCATGGAGCCGGTCACCGTAATCGCGACCACCTCCATGCCCGTCAACACCTTCGACAACGCTCTCGAGCGTTCCATGGAGCGGATCCCCAACATCGCCATGGAAGTCAACGCCAACGGCTGGGGCGGAGGCGGCTGGGACGGCTACTCCGACACGCTCCTGACCCGCATCGCCGGCGGCGAACAGATCGACGTCATCATGATCGCAATCGAAGGCCTCAGGCTGCTCACGGCCAAGAACGTCCTCGTGGCCCTGGACGACTTCCTCGCCGCAGATGAGCCCGCCAATGAGATCCTGCAGAACGACGTCCACGTCACCCTGCGCGAAATGCTCCAGGTCGACGGCAAGCAATACGAGTACCCCTTCTCCTGGAACAACATGGTCATGTACTACAACACCGCCGTGTTCGAGGAGGAAGGCCTGGATCCGCCTTCGACCGACTGGACGTGGGACGATTTCCTGCAGACCTGTATCAGTGTAGCCAATGTCACCGGCGGCGCTGACGACCGCTTCGCCTACTCCTTCTGGGGCGCCGGCATGTTCGGCATGTCCGCCTGGTACTTCAACAACGACGTTTCACCAATGTCGGATGACTGGATGGACTCCAACCTGCTCGATCCCAAGGTGGCCGAGACGGTTCAGTTCCTGGCCGATCTGATCCTGGAGCACAAAGTCGCCCCCAACCCCGAAGGCTGGGACGAATGGGCGCAGTTCCACGCCGGCAACCTTGTCATGCGCACCTGCGGCCGCTGGTGCATCGGCGGCTCACTCGAAGCAGAGTTCGAAACATACGAAATCCAGTATCAGCCGCACCGGGCCGGTCCGCTCAAGACCGTGGCCGGCACCGACGGCTGGGGCGTCTCCAGTTCCAGTGAGAGCCCGCAGGAGGCCTGGGAGGTTGTCAAGCTGCTTTCCGACACCGACACCTCCATCGACATGGTGCAGCTCGGCGGCAACATCCCCGCGCTGCGCTCGGTCGCCGAAATGCCGGTCTTTGCCGAGTACGGCCCGCCCAACACCGCGCTTTTCTACGAATCGCTCGACTTCGCAGCCACCGTGCCGTCGCCCACCAACTTCAACATCGTAGAGCCCATTCTGAACCGCAACTACGCCACGATTTGGAATGGCGAACGCACCGTCGAAGAGGCGCTTCAGGCTGCCCACGACGAGTTGCAGCCCGAAATGGATAAACTTAAGCAGGCATAGTCAGATCAATTCAGGGATGGCAGGTTGCCGGAGACACGGCGCCCCTTACGCCTCGACCTCTCGGTAGCCTGCCGCCCTTCTGATCTTTCCGCACAGGACATGCCATAACGCTATCAGCACTGTACCCAAAGCAAGATTCTCGATCCTGGCTGGCGTATAGCCCTTTCGCACGCGGCAGTCACGGACTCAAGCTTCTTCCTTCTGCTGCAATAAGACCCACAAGCAAAGACAACTACGCCCTAAAAAAATTTGGCAACGCGCCAAGCCTATTCTATCATTTTCCACAATCCGAAAAAACGAGTCCCGCTCTCTTTCCGCAAACCTGCCAAGTTCCGTTCGCCCGCCGAATGAGTACCGTTTATCATCGTAAGGGTGCGACAGCACCCGAAAATGTCGTTGTCCATCTGTCAGCAATAGCATATACTGCATGTCGCGTTACTTGGGTGCCTGGACCCATCGCGGCCCCTTGAAATCAGCTAGCGGGATCCACATAATCTGGTAGAACAGGGGGCAGACTCCCCTGCACCAATTCGCCAACCAAGCTCTTTGAGGAGACGAACTATGTCCAGACAACCCACACCATTCCATCAGAACATGAGCCGCCGTGACATGCTGCGGCTTACAGGTGTTGGCGCAGCCGGTGCCGCGCTCGCTGCCTGTGCAGCCCCCGTAGCTGCCCCTGACGCCGGCGGCGACTCCGCTCCCGCCATGGAGCCGGTCACTGTCATCGCCACCACCGGTATGCCCGTCAACACCTTCGACAATGCCTTGGAACGGTCCCTTGAAAGGCTCCCCAACATCGCCATGGAGGTAAACGCCAACAGCTGGGGCGAAGGCGGCTGGGACGGCTACTCCGACACAATGCTGACCCGCATCGCCGGCGGCGAACAGATCGACGTCATCATGATCGCCATCGAAGGGCTCAGGCTCCTCACCGCCAAGAACGTCCTCGTCGTGCTGGACGACTTCTTCGCCGCAGATGAGCCCGCCAATGACATCCTCCATAACGACATCCACGTCACCCTGCGCGAAATGCTCCAGGTCGATAGCAAGCAATACTTGTTCCCCTTCTCCTGGAACAACATGGTCATGTACTACAACACCGCCATTTTCGAGGAAGAGGGACTGGATCCGCCCCCGACCGACTGGACGTGGGACGATTTCCTCCAAACCTGTCTCCAGGTCGCCAACGTCACCGGCGGCGCCGATGACCGCTTCGCCTACTCCTTCTGGGGCGCCAGCATGTTCGGCATGTGCGCCTGGTACTTCAACAATGACGTCTCACCAATTTCGGATGACTGGTTGGACTCCAACCTGCTCGACCCCAAGGTCGCCGAGACACTTCAGTTCTTGGCCGATCTTATCCTGGAGCACAAAGTCGCCCCCAACCCCGAAGGCTGGGATGATTGGGCACAGTTCCACGCCGGCAACCTTGTCATGCGCACCTGCGGCCGCTGGTGCATCGCCGGTACCTTTGAAGCAGAGTTTGAAACCTACGACCTCCAGTATCAGCCGCACCACTCCGGTCCGCTCAAGACCGTGGCAGGCACCGAAGGCTGGGGCGTCTCCACCTCCAGTGAGAACCCGGAAGAGGCCTGGGAGGTCGTCAAGCACCTTTCCCACTCCGACACCTCCATCGACTTGGTCAAGGTCGGAGGTAGCATCCCCGCCCTGCGTTCGGTCGCCGCAATGCCCGTCTTCGCCGAGTACGGCCCGCCCAACACCGCACTCTTCTACGAATCGCTCGACTTCGCCGCCACCGTGCCGTCGCCCACCAACTTCAATATCGTCGAACCAATCCTCAACCGGAACTACGCCACCATCTGGAATGGCGAACGCACGGTCGAAGAGGCGCTTCAGGCTGCCCACGATGAACTGCAGCCCGAAATGGACAAGCTGAAGCAGGCGTAAAGCAGGGCCCAACAATAATGTCAGGTTGCCAGTTGAAAGAGAGACATTTTACCTCCTCCTGCTCGGCAACCTGCTCATCTTGACCTGTCCGGATAGGAAATCCCATGACTTCAACAGCGCTGCCTGACGACAGAATCGACAGGCAGGCCAACCCCCAAAAGGGGACCACACTGGCGCGGCGCGAAGCATGGGCCGGCTATCTCTTTGCCACGCCCGCCCTGCTCGGGCTCCTGGCATTCACCGCCCTGCCTATCATCGCCTCCCTTGTCCTCATCTTTCTGCATTACGACCTGTTGACGCCCCCAAAGTGGGCCGGCGTCGAAAACGTCACCCGGCTCACGACCGATTCCAGGATGTTCAAAATCTACTGGAACTCCCTGCGGCTCACGGTCGGCGCCACCCTCCTCAACAACGTCCTCGGCCTCCTCTTGGCCGTGGGCCTCAACCGCGCCATGCCCTGGGGCCTTCGCTATCTCCTCCGCACCTCTATCTTCTTCCCGGTCATGACCACGACCGCTTCCCTGGCCGTTGTCTGGCGCTTCCTCCTGACCCAGGACCGGGGCGTCGTCAACTTCCTTATCGGCCAGATCGGTCTGGACCCAGTACCCTGGCTCAGCAGCTCAGCCTGGGCTCTCTTCTCCGCCATGATCTACGATGTCTGGAAGGCCTGCGGCTATCTGATGGTCATCTACCTGGCCGGCCTCCAGGGCATTCCCGCCGTCTACTACGAAGCCGCCCGCATCGACGGCGCCGGATTCTGGCAACAGTTCCGAAATGTAACGCTCCCTCTCATCTCGCCCACGGCCTTCTTTGCCATTGTCATCTCTCTCATCGGCGCATTTCAGATCTTCGACAACGTCTATGTACTCACCGAAGGCGGCCCGGGGGACGCCTCCCGCGTTATCGCCATGTATATCTACGAAAAGGCATTCCGCGGCTTCGAGATGGGCTACGCCTCTGCCGTCTCCTTTACGCTGTTTGTCATCCTGATCACGCTCACACTGCTGCAATTCCTTGGCGCACGGCGCTGGGTTCACTATGAATAACGGGCTGCCACACTCGACGCGGCCCCACCAAACGACTACAGAAAAAAGACCAGTCTGATGGCAACGACAACAGGTCCCGCCGCCGAGCCGGTTACAATCCGCAGAACTTATAGAAAGTCCGTCTGGCTCCGGCTCGGCGAGGCCCTCCTGTGGCTGCTCCTGATCGGCATCGCCATCATTGAGATCGCTCCCATCAGCTGGATGTTCTCGACGTCGCTGCGCGATCCCAAAAACTCCTTCGATCTCCCGCCCGACTTCTGGCCCACTGCCCTGCACTGGCAGAACTATCTCGCCGTCATCAACTCTCCCGACATCGAGTTCATGCTGTTCTTCTGGAACAGCCTCAAAATCGCACTCATCGTCACCGCCGCCCAGCTCCTCACCTGCTCAATGGCGGGCTACGCCTTCGGCCGCCTGCGATTCTTCGGTCGCGACATCCTCTTCGGCCTGTTCCTGGCCTCCCTGATGGTCCCCGCGACCGTCACCCTGATCCCCTCATTCATCATCATCCGCTCACTCGACCTCATGAACACGCACTGGGCCCTCATTCTCCCCAGTGTTACCAGCGCCTTCGGCGTCTTCCTGCTCCGCCAGCACTTCAAATCCTTGCCCGAGGAACTCCTCGACGCCGCCAAAATCGACGGCGCCGGCTACTTCCGCACCTATTGGCAGATCTTGCTCCCGCTGACAGGACCGGCGCTCTCCGCCCTCGGCATCTTCACCTTTCTCGCCTCCTGGAATAACTTTGTCGGCCCCCTCCTATTTCTGCGCGACTGGGATAAGTTCACCTTCCCCATCGCCATCGCCACCATCCGCGGCTACATGGGCTCCGGCAATCAGTCCGAAGTCCTCGCCGGCATCATGATCTCGATCTTTCCACTCCTTGTCTTTTTCCTGCTGGCACAGCGATGGATCGTGCAGGGCGCGGCCATCACCGGTTTGAAAGGATGACAAGTCAGCAGGGCATCTCTGGCAGCACATATGTAGCTCAGGTCGTCCAGACACTGTGGGAAAACCTGCCCCAGCTGCTTTGGGGGGCTTTCCTGTTCAGTCTCGTATGCATTCCTGCCACTTTCCTCTTCACGCTGGGGCTGTTCATCCCCACACTCCTGGCAGCCTCCATCACCATAGGGCCAGCCTGGGCCGCCTTGCTTGCCTTCGAAAGGCGCCTCCTACAGGGAAGGGTGCCGCGGCAATTCTCACTCTTTGATGACTTTCGCCGGTCCTGGCGTCGCAGCACGCTGTTGAGCCTCTTGACCATCTTTCCACTGCTCGCACTCATGACAACACTGCCAGCCCTCCAATCGCCTCCGGTTGCCCCCATTGTCTGGATCGGCCTGGGTGCCGATCTCCTGGGATGCGCAGTCATGGCAACGCTTTCCTTCTACGCCTTCCCCAGTCTGGTCCAGCACCCGGACCAAGGCGTCCGCGCCTGCATCCGCGACGCGCTGATCCTGGCCGGCCGTCATCCAGCCAACAGCCTTGGCCTGCTCGCCATAGGCATCCTCCTCAGCTTCTGCATTGCCTACATCAGCCTGGCCCTGCTCCTGCTCCTCCCAACCGTCTACGCCCTCTTCATCGCCGCCAACTATCTTCTCGTCCTCCAAAAAGAGGCCCCACCATAAATCAGTCCCCCAAACCGCACCTCACCGACCACTAACCACTGCAGTTCGGAGATTCACATGGAGCACTTCGTCTACCGCAACGAAAAAACCAATCAGATCAGCTTCCCCCTCGGCGGCATCGGCACCGGCTGTATCGGCCTGGCCGGCAACGGACGCCTGATCGACTGGGAAATCTTCAACCGCCCCAACAAAGGCAGCGTCAACGGCTTCTCCCACTTCGCCATCCGCGCCGAAAATGACGGCGAAGTGACCGACGCCCGCATTCTCCACGGCAACCTGCACTCTCCCTACCAGGGAGAACTCGTCGCTCCCATCTTCAGCACATTCGGCTGGGGCCCCCGCCGTGAATACCTCACCGGCCTGCCCCACTTCGAAAGCGTCGACTTCCGCGGCCAGTTCCCCCTCGCGGAGCTGTCGTATCAAGATGACACCTTTCCCGGTAAGGTGCAGTTGACCGCCTTCAACCCCTTCATCCCCACCAACGAGGATGACTCCGGCATCCCCGCTGCCTTCTTCGAATTCAGCGTAACCAATACCACCGCTGCCGATCACACCTACACCATCGTCGGCGTGCTCACCAACCCCCTTCCCGCCACCAACCTCAACACCGTTGAAGCCAACCCATGGGGCCATACCCTGCACCTCTCATCGGACAGCCTCCAGCCCAACGATACCGCTTACGGCAATCTGACCCTCGCCACCGACGCCGGGCTCGCAGGCGACGTCGAAGTCAGCTGGCAGCAGAACTGGTTCCGCGGCGCCTGGTTCGACAACCTCGAAGTCTACTGGAAGGACCTCAACACGCCCGGGCCCTTCCAGAACCGCGTATACGACACCGCCGAACAGAAAGCCGGCGGCGCCCGCTTCACCGAACAGGATACAGGCCTGCTCGCCGTCCACCTGCCGGTCGCCCCCGGCGAAACCCGTCGCGTCCGCTTCCTCATCAGCTGGAGTTTCCCCAACTGCGAGAACTACTGGAAAGAAGAGCAGGCCGGCGCGCCGAACTGGAAAAACTACTACGCAACCCGCTGGCAGGACTCCCGCGCCAGCGCCCAATTCGCCGTCGAGCAGTGGCCCCGCCTCTATGACGAGACCAAACGCTTCCAGGAAGCGCTCTTCGCCTCAACCATTCCCGCCGCTGCTCTCGACGCCGTCTCGGCCAACATCTCCATCCTCAAGTCCCCCACCGTGCTCCGCCTCGAGGACGGCACCTTTTACGGCTGGGAAGGCCTGCATCCGGACGAAGGCTGTTGCGAAGGCAGCTGCACCCACGTCTGGAACTACCAGCAGGCGCTCCCATTCCTCTTCCCCGCACTTGAGCGCACAATGCGCACCGCCGACTACCGCTACAACCTCCTCGAAAACGGCGCCATGCCTTTCCGCATCCAGCTTCCCCTCGGCTCCGACCCCTCGCCCTTCCGCCCCTGCTGCGACGGCCAGTTCGGCGGCGTCATGAAGACCTATCGCGACTGGAAGATCAGCGGCGATCACGCCTGGTTGCGCTCCGTCTGGCCCGGCGTGAAGAAGTCCCTCGAATTCGCCTGGAGTCCCGATAACATCGACCGCTGGGACCCCGACAAATCCGGCGTCCTCACCGGCCGCCAGCACCATACCCTCGATATGGAGCTCTTCGGCCCCAACTCCTGGCTGACGGGCTTCTACCTCGGCGCGCTCAAGGCCGCCTCCGAAATGGCCGAAGCCATAGGCGATGTCTCAGCCGCCTCCCAATACCATGCCATCTTCGAACGCGGCAAGGCCTGGGTCGACCAAAACCTCTTCAACGGCGAGTACTACGTCCAGCGCGTCGACCTCAATGACCGCGACCTCGTCGAATCCTACGGCCCCCAGGAAGACGCCCTCAAGGGCGGCTCCGCCCTCGACGCCTACTGGAACGCCGAACACAACGAAATCAAATACCAGATCGGCGAGGGCAGCAGCATCGACCAGGTTCTCGCCCAGTGGCACGCCTCCCTCTACGGCCTCGGCGACCTCCACGACCCCGATCAGGTCAAGCGGGCCTGCGCCGCAATCTACAAATACAACTTCGTTCCCGAAATGAGCCAGGTCTACAACCCTTGCCGCATCTACGCCCTCAACGACGAAGGCGGCCTCGTCATCTGCGCCTGGCCCGACGACGTCGAAAAGCCGCTCATCCCCGCGCCCTACTCGCAGGAAACCATGAACGGCTTCGAATATGCCGCCGCCAGCCACATGATCATGGTCGGCCTCGTCGACGAAGGCATGCGCTGCGTCGAGGCAATCCGCCACCGCTACGACGGCGAGCGCCGCAACCCCTGGAACGAGTTCGAGTGCGGCAACAACTACGCCCGCAGCATGGCGTCCTACGCCCTCCTCAACGCCTTCTCCGGCTTCCGGTTCGACATGGTCAACGGCGCGCTCGGCTTTCAGCCCGTCCAGCCCCTCAACGGAGAATTCCGCACCTTCTGGTCCCTCGACTCCGGCTGGGGCGAGTTCAAAATAACCCCGCAGCACAGTTCCCTCGAAGTCCTTTATGGCTCCCTGAATCTCCGCAGCCTCCAACTGCCCTTCCTTGCCGAAGCCGCGGTAGCCGCCGTCACCCTCGACGACGAACCGGTCTCCTTCCAAAAACAGGACGGCGCCATCAGCCTGCAGGCAGGAACGGAAATCCAGGCCGGCCAGACCTTGCAAGTGCTCTACGCCTGAGCCTTCAACCGTGCCCGAACAAATAGGTCCGTATCAGTGCCGGGAAAAGAACCGATAGGCTTTTCCCGGCACTATCGCATATAATTGCCGAATTGTGACTGGCGCGTCCGCTCACTGGCCGGGTCTGCGCGGTCACTGCATTAGCCAGCAAGACCGGAGGCTAGCATGGTGCCTTCCCAAAACAGCTCAATCCCGGGCATGCTCAACGTCGAAGAACTTCGCTCCGCCGCAGAAGACGGCACCATTGATACCGTCATCCTCGCCTTTCCCGACCCCTACGGAAAGCTCATGGGCAAACGTCTCGACGCCTCCTTCTTCCTCACCGACGTCGCCCGCGGCACCCACGCCTGCGACTACCTCTTCACCGTCGACATGGAGATGGAACCTGTCCCCGGTTACCGCTTCTCAAACTGGGAATCAGGATACGGCGACGTCCACCTCGTCCCCGACCTCGCCGCCCTCCGCACGCTGTCCTGGCTCGACCGCACCGCACTCGTACTCTGCGATGCCCAACTGGATCCCACCCACGAACCCGTTGCCGTAGCTCCCCGTTCGATTCTGCGCAATCAACTCGAGCGTCTGCACGCCCATGGCTATGCGGCGATGGCCGGTTCAGAACTGGAATACTTCCTCTATCGCACCTCATATCTCGACGCGGCCCGCAACGGCTATCGCAATCTTGCCGAAGTCGGATGGTACCGCGAAGACTACCACCTCCTCCAGGCCTCGCGCACCGAAGACCTCAACGGCGCATTTCGCCGCCATCTCGCCGCTTCCGGCGTCCCCGTCGAATCCACCAAGGGCGAGTTCGGCAAAAACCAGCATGAGCTCAACATCCGCTACGCGCCCATCCTCGAAATGGCGGACCGCCACGTCCTCCTCAAACAGGCAGTGAAGGAAATCTCAGACCAGCTCGGCTGCAGCGCCACCTTCATGGCCAAGCCCGACGCGGCCGAAGCCGGCTCCAGCGCCCACCTCCACGTCAGCCTCTGGACGACAGCCGGCGGAGAGCCGACCAACGCCTTCCCCGGCAGCGGAGACCTCTCCGGCATCGCCTGTTCAGACCTCTTCCGCTGGTTCCTCGGCGGCTGGATGCGCTACGTGCCCGAGCTCATGGTCTGCTACGCCCCAACCGTCAATTCTTACAAGCGCTTCGAAGCCGGCAGCTGGGCCCCAACCGCACTCGCCTGGTCCCCCGACAACCGCACTGCCGGCTTCCGCATCGTCGGCACAGGACCAGGGCTGCGCATCGAGTGCCGCATTCCCGGCGCCGACGTCAACCCCTACCTCGCCTACGCAGCCGTCATCGCCTCCGGCCTCGCTGGCATCGAGCAGCAAATCGAGCCTCCGCCCGCACACGTCGGCGATGTCTACGCCGCCGCCGGCATGCAGATGCTGCCCGCCACCCTCGAAGAAGCAGCTGCCAACTTCGCCGCCAGCGACCTCGCACTATCCGCATTCGGTGCCGGCGTAGTCGAACACTACGCCCACTTCTTCACCACCGAAGCCCAAGCCTTCCGCAACGCCGTCACCGACTGGGAGCGCACCCGCTACTTCGAACGCATCTAATGTAAATCCCAAATGAGATCAAGAGTATTGGTCAAGGGGGACTGATA
>VXMH01000053.1 GCA_009841235.1 Caldilineaceae bacterium SB0661_bin_32
CTCGCCCCCGCGACTGACACCTCCCGAAGGGGCGGCCTCCCGCAACCCTCTGAACTGGGGCACCGCGCGGCGGGGGGCCTGGTGAATGTAAGCAACGTGCGGGGCGGGGTGGAAATTGAACAGGCCGGCGGGGATTTGCTGGTGGAGGATACCGGCAGCGTGCGGATCGGGAGCGCGGGGGGCCGGGTGAACCTGGCGAACACGGCCGGCGGGGTGGAGGTGACGAAGCGGACACACGGCGATTTGACGGCGGAGCAGATTGGCGGGGCAATCTCGATCTCCGAGGTGGGAGGGCGATTAACATTGCAAAATGTGTCCGCGGTACGGGTAAGGCGGGCGCGCGCGGACGTGGACGTGTTGAACGCGGGCGGAAATGCGGTTGTCGACAGAGCGGACGGCGCAGTGGAATTCATCAACGTTGACGGTGCGGCCGCGATCGGCAAGGCGATGGGGCGGGTCAGTCTGCGCGGCGTGCGGGGCAAGGTCGCCTGCGATCAGGTGAATGGGGAGCTGCACCTCGTAGAAGTGGGGGAGGCGGCGGTGAGCCGGGTGATGGGCGACCTGGCGGCCGAGACCGTTCGCGGTGCGCTGTCCTGCAGGAAGGCGAACGGGCGGGCGACACTGCGTGAAGTGGGCGGTTCAGTTTCGCTGGGCGGCGTAGGCGGCGACCTGGTGGTAGAGGGATGCGGGGGTTCGCTTTCGGCCAAGTGCGGCGGCAGCGTCGATCTGGCGACAGTTCGCGGAAATGTCAACGTGGCTGCGGGGGGCGATGTACGGTGTCGTTTGGATGAGGAGGAAGGGGGTTCTTTCAAGGCAGTGTGCGGCGGTGGGCTCACGGTCGAAGGAGGGGCGACGATGGTGGCGCGCGGCCCGGGCGCGCATACGTTCCGCGCCGGGGCGGGGAAGAGCAGTTATTCTCTGGTTGCCGGGGGCAGCGTGCATCTCGAATCCGGCGGCATTCTGAAGGGACTTGGCGAGGAGGAGGGCGTGAGAGGGGCACGGCACGCCGCCCGTGCGCAGCGCCACATCGCCCGGTCGTTGAGCAGAACGCTGCGGCACAAGCTGCGGACGGCGGGCAAGAGGGCGGCTGAAGGGGATTGGGAGGATGCTCGCAGCTGGAGCTTCAGTTTCGACACGGATGCGCCGTCGTCCGGGGCTTCCGTACGAGACGAGGAGCCGCCGGCTGACTTTGAGGATATCGACGTGAACGTGGAGATGGACGTCGGGAATGAGGCGGAGGTTGAGCCGGTTACGGAGGAGGAGCGGTTGGCGGTCCTGCGCATGTTGTCGAAGGGGAAGATCACGGCTGCGGAGGCGGAGGAGTTGCTGGATGCGCTGGGCAGCCGGGCTTCTTAGCTGACCGCAGAGTTGTCACTCAGGTGAAGATGGAGGAACAGGATGGAAAGAGACAGGCGGGATGGAGACAGGCGGGATGGAGACAGCCAGCTGCCGACCCGCTCGCGGTCGGCTATCACGGTCCGCAGCGACGGCGCAATTGCGGGCGAATGGGAAGGGGGGCCGGAGGCGCTGCCGCAGATCGTACGCCAAGTTCGGGAGGGCAGTCGCCAGCCGTACGGCACATTCTTGCGCCGTGTTCTCTTTTTCTGGTTGCGCGTTTACGTATTTGAAGTCAATACGAACGGAAAATCGAAAGCGGTGAATGTGCGCATCCCGATTCCCTTGCCTTTGATCGGCGCGTTTTTTCAGTCCAAGTTGAGCTGGTCGCAGGCGTTTCAGTTTATCGAGCGGAGCCGCCGCACACAGGGAATTCCAGCGGAACGTTTTCTGGAATCGTGCATGGCTCTGGAGTTCGTACGAGTGTACGAGGACAAAGAAGAGAAAGAAGAGTTGGTAGTGGTCGGGTTGGATTGAATTGGAAACCGGTGATGAAAGCAGCCATTAAGATCGAATCTCTGAGCAAGACATTCCGCAGCCGCGGGGGCAATGAAGTGGAAGCCGTCAGCCGGCTGGATTTGACGGTGGAGTCTGGGCAGGTCTTTGGCTTTCTGGGGTCGAATGGCGCCGGCAAGACAACCACGTTGAAGATGGCGTGCGGCCTGGTGATGCCGACAACAGGGACGGTGCGCCTTAACGGATATGACGTGGGCAGGCAGCGGGGCCAGGCGATGAGGCAGATTGGCGCGGTGCTGGAAGGGACGCGCAATGTTTACTGGCGGATGAACGCGTGGCAGAACCTGCTCTACTTTGGCCGGATAAAGGGGGTTTCGTCGAGCAAGTTGCTGAAGGCAAGGGCGGAACGGCTGTTGCGTGAGCTGGACTTGTGGGAGCGGCGCAAAGATCCGGTGGGGGAGTACAGCCGGGGGATGCAGCAGAAGGTGGCGATCGCGGCGGCGCTGATCGCGGACCCGCCGATTGTGCTGCTGGACGAGCCGACGTTGGGGTTGGACGTGCAGGCGTCGCGCACGGTACAGGAGTGGGTTGTCCAGCTGGCAAAGGAACGCGGCAAGACGGTTGTGTTGACGACGCACCAGCTGGACATGGCCGAGAATCTTTGCGACCGGGTGGCGATCATGAGCCGGGGACAGTTGCTGGCCCACCGACCCACGGGGGAGCTATTGGACCTGTTCCGGCGGGAGTTCTATAAATTGCGGCTGCGGGGCGCGGTCGCGGCGGAGAAGGCCGGGGCTTTTCCCGGATTCACGGCCAGCCAGGAGAACGGGCACACGGTCCTTTCCGGGGAGGTTGGCGACGATCTGTCCGTTTTCGAACTGGTAGAACGGGCGCGGCTGGCGGACATGGACCTGATCAGCGTTACACCGGCTGAGCCGAACCTGGAGGAGATATTTGTCGAACTGATCGAGCGGGCGGAGGAGGCGGTTGGGCAAGACGGCAGTTTGGAACGAGGCGCGGGTCACAGGTCCGACGGCGTTAAGAGCAGAGGGTGACGAAATGGTGTTGACGGGAACGGTACTATTGAATGAATGCCAGAAGCGACTGATTCTTCTGTGGTCGTACAGATTCAACTTCATGCTCGAGACGTTCATGATCGGGTTCCTGTTTGTGGGCATCAGTTTCTTTGTGTCGGGCGGCAGGCCGGAGCCGGAGCAGATGGCGCCGGCGCTGCTGGGATACCTCACGTGGTTTTTTGCGGTGTTTGCGATCTCGGACATGAGTCATGGGATCCGCGAGGAGACACAGACGGGAACGCTGGAGCAGATGTACATGAGCCCGCTGCCGTCGGGCCTGCTGCTGGCCGGGCGCTCGGTGGCCTCGATCTTCATCAGCAGCGGAATGGTCATTCTGATTGGCGGGATTCTGATGCTGCTGCTGGGGATCCGGATTCCAGTTCGTCCGGCGGGTGTACCGGTCTTTGCGCTGACCCTCGCGGGACTGTACGGGTTCGCTTTTTTCCTGGGCGGGGCGACGCTGGTGTTCAAGCAGGTGAATGCGCTGAGCAATTTGCTTACAAATATGTTGTTGTTCCTGAACGGCTCCTTTCTGACGGTAGAACGCATGCCGGGCTGGATGGAGGCGTTTGCACGCAGTCTGCCCTCTACGCAGGGAATCGATGTATTGCGCCGGGTCGTGTTAGACGACATGTCGCTGGCCAGCGTGTGGCAGGACGGAAGCCTGGTCTGGCTGACGGTGCATACGGGGGTCTTTCTTTTTGCGGGTTGGGGCGTATTTTTGTGGGGGGAGCGGGTTGCCCGCAAGCGGGGACTGCTTGGGCAGTATTAGGCGAGTTCAGAACAGGGTCTTGGCCCATTTCAGATTGAATCGGCCCGTGCAGTAGTCGCAGTTGGCGAAGAAGAGGGCGCCGGTCGTGATTTCAGCAAGAGGATGATATGGCTACAGCAGAAGAGCGAATGCGGGTTCTGAAGATGATAGAAGAAGGAAAGATAACCGCTAAGGAGGGTGCGCGTCTATTGGGTGCGCTGGGCAAGAGCGACGAACAGGCGCGCCGTCAGCGGGGGACAGCCGAGGCAGGCAGCGAGGGAGGAGGACGCTGGCTGCGTCTGCGCGTATCCGATACAAGGAGCGGCAAGACGCGTGTCAATTTGACGATCCCGATTGGGCTGGTCAACATGGGGTTGGCGGTCGGAGCGCGATTTGTACCGGATGTGGCCGAACTGGACGTTGAGGAGATTCGCGACGCGTTGCGGTCCGGGCTGAACGGGAAGATACTGGAGGTCCACGATGAAGAGGAGCTGGTTGAGATTTTCGTGGAGTAGAAGAGCTTCCGGTTGGAGGAGGCAGCTCTTTGAGCGGATCGTAGCCAAATCGTAGGTAAACTGTCCACCACGCTGAATGCGCCGATTTCGGTTACGTTTGAGGCTGGCAGCAGGAGGTCCACCAGAGTAAAAGTCCTCAGGTTTGGCGTTTTTGCAGGGGACGTTTTGGGGACCGGAGCGCGGTACTGCGGTTGACAGGAGGAGGGTATGAGCTTATACTTAGGGCAGCCGTACCCCTCACCCCCAAGACGAACGGCTCTGGAAATGTTCAGCAAAATTCGATACAAGACGGTCGGTACAATGGATTTTTCATTGTGCCGGGCACAAAACAGTTGACACTCAAGGATGAGCGTGAACGCCGAACGTTTTGCGAATTGTAGCCGGATTCCACATCGAGTTGCACTGACTGCAAAGGCCATAGACACCTGGGTGCGCGCGTGCCCGGGTGTTGTTGTTTTTGGGGCACGCGCGCAAAACGGGAACCTGTCTCTGTACCGTTTCGTTTCTTAGGCGCCGACCAGCTCAGAGAAAGGAAATCAGAATGGACGCGATTGCCAGCCGTATCCTCAAAGCCCGCCAGTACGCAGCCGAACGCGACGAGCGCCTCTGGGTTAACAACCTGCAGGTGAAGATTCACGGCGAGAATTCTGATCACCGCGTTTCTTATGATCAGGGTTCCTGGGATTGTGATTGCGAGGAGTTTCAACGCAGAAGCATATGTGCCCACGTAATGGCGATGGAAGAGATTCTCGGTGAGGCGGTTGAGCCTGCGGTGCTCCCTATCCCGGGATAGCGCAGGCGAGCGAAGTCCAGAAAGTCTACCATTGAATGCCAGGCCGTTTGGCCTGGCATTTCCTTTTGCGGTCAGTGGTCAGTGACTGCGGCGATTGATCGAGGTATAGGTGTTGAGAGGGGTGAGAGTGAGACCGCGGGACTGGCTTGTTGCCGGATTGGGGTGGATTTCAGCGGGGGTGCGAGGTGTGGAATAATAGCGGGATGAGAAGCGCCAAGAGGGATGGATGAAACGCACGGTCCAGCTGCTGATCGGTATTCTGATCAGCGTCTTTTTTCTCTATTTGATTCTGCCGGGCCTCCATCTGCCGGAGGTTTGGCGGGCGATGGGGCAGGCCAACTACTGGTGGATTGTGCCCGGTGTGGCGGTCTACATGGTGGGGCTGTGGGCGCGCACGTGGCGCTGGCACTATATGCTGCGGCACCTGAAGCCGGTATCGCTGGGCAGGCTCTTTCCGGTGGTGTGCATTGGCTATTTCGGCAACAACGTCTACCCCTTTCGGGCCGGGGAGGTGATGCGGGCGTACGTTCTGTGGCAGCGGGAGGAGATCCCGATCAGCTCGAGCCTGGCGACGGTGATCATCGAGCGCGTTTTTGACGGGCTGGTGATGCTGCTGTTCGTGTTTCTGGCGCTGCCGTTTGCGCCGATTCCGGCTGCTTTTCAGCGGTTTGTCGTCTTTGTCACTTTTCTGTTGCTGATCGTCACGGCGCTTTTCATCTGGGTCACGGTGCGGCCGCGGCGGATCGCTGCGCTCTATGGCTGGCTGGCTGAACATCTGCTGCCGGCGCGGGTCCGCGAGCGGACGGACGGCTTTTTTGAACGGTTTATGGCTGGGCTGGGCAGTCTGCGCAGCGGACGGGATCTGTTCTTGATTTTTGCGACGAGCATCGTGGTGTGGCTGATGGAGACGGTCAAGTACTGGTTCGTGATGCACGCGTTTGCGTTCAGCGTCAGTTTCCTGGCGCTGATGTTGATCAACGGGATCGTGAATCTGGCGACAACGCTGCCGTCGGCGCCGGGGTATATCGGAACGTTTGATACGCCGGCAATCGAGACGCTGACCGCGTATGGGATCGATACGCAGCTGGCGGCCAGCTATACGCTGACCTTACACGCGGCGCTGTGGGTGCCGGTAACGCTGTTGGGGGCCTATTATTTCTGGCGGGAACAGCTGCGCTGGAGTGACTTCAACAAAGCTCAGGACCGGGCGGCCCAGGGAGAAGCGGTCGTGATAGAATGAAGGCCGGCAGTTTTGCCGCTACAGGCCGCCCTCGACATTACAGACACTCATTTTACAGTTCAGACAGGAAGAGGAGCCAGGACTGATGGGAGCAGAGAGCGCAACTCGCGTGCGGGAGAATGGCAGCGTACAGAAAAGACGGCTTGACAACGGCCTGCAGATCCTTCTGAAAGAGAGCCACCTGGCGCCGGTCGCCAGTTTCTGGATCTTCTACCGGGTGGGAAGCCGCAATGAGGTTCCCGGCGGCACCGGCATCAGCCACTGGGTGGAGCACATGCTTTTCAAGGGTACTGAGAGGTATCCGCAGGGCTCGTTTGACAAGGCGGTGGCGCGGGCGGGCGGGGCGTTCAACGGCATGACCTGGCAGGACTGGACGACCTACTTCGAGACCTTTCCGGCGGAGCGCATCGAGCTGGCGCTGGATGTGGAGAGCGATCGCATGGCGAATGCGATCTTCGACGCGGACGAGACAGAATCGGAACGGACGGTGATCATCAGCGAGCGGGAGGGCAGCGAGAACAGCTACCGCTGGCTGCTGAATACGGAGATGCAGGCGGCGGCGTTCCAGACGCACCCGTACCGGCATCCGGTCATCGGCTGGAAGCAGGACCTGCTGACGATGCGCCGGGACGATCTTTACGAGCATTACCGGACGTTTTATACGCCAAGTAATGCGGTGGCGGTGGTCGTGGGGGACTTTGACAGCGCGCAGATGGTAGACCGCATCGAGGCGTATTTTGGCGGATTGGAGGCGGGTCCTGCCTTGCCGGAGATGCGCCTGGAGGAGCCGGAGCAGCGGGCGGAGCGGCGCATCGTGCTGCGGGGCACGGACCAGACGTCCTACTTCGGCCTGGCGTTCCATGCGCCGGACGCGCAGCATCCGGACTTCTTTGCGCTGACGGTGCTGGACAGCATCCTGAGCGGCGCGAAGGGGATGGGGCTTTTCGGGGGCAGCTCTTCCAACCGCAGCAACCGGCTTTACCGGGCGCTGGTGGACAAGGAGCTGGCGGTAGGCGTCTCTTCCGCATTCATGCCGACGATTGATCCATATGTTTTCGGCTTCAGCGCCACGCTTGCGCAGGATATCACGCACCAGGAGATTGAGGATGCGATCTGGGCGGAGATCGAACGGGTGCAGGAGGAGCCGGTGGCGGCGGAGGAGCTGGACAAGGCGATCAAGCAGACGAAGGCACAGTTCGCGTACAGCAGCGAGAGCGTGACGAATCAGGCCTACTGGCTGGGCTTCAGCGAGATGATCGCGGACAGTGACTGGTTTGACGGCTGGCTGGCGAACCTGGAGGCGGTGACGGCTGAGGACATTCAGCGGGTCGCGCAGAGCTGGTTCGGCCGCAGCAAACAGACGGTTGGCTGGTATCTGCCCGAGGCGTAACGGGCGGCCCGTGTTGACTGCCGATCGCTGAGCTATGTTTCTTTCGCGGCTCCACCTGGAACATTTCCGCAACTACCGAGAGCTGGATCTGGCATTCAGCGCGCCGGTGACGCTGGTGCAGGGCCGCAACGGGCAGGGCAAGACGAATTTGCTCGAGGCGGTCTATTACCTGGCGACGAGCAAGTCGCGCCAAGTGCGGACGGAGCGGGAGGCAGTTGACAGGGCCGCGGCGGAGGAGCCGATCCCATATGCACGCATTCGAGGCGAGGTCGTGCGGAGGGAGGAGTCGACGACGCTTGAGATTCTGTTCACGCTGCGCGGGGACGGGATAAACTACACGAAGCAGGTAAGGGTGAACGGCGCGGCGCGACGCAGCATGGACCTGATCGGACATTTGCGGGCGGTCCTGTTTCTGCCGGAGGACCTCACGCTGATCGCCGGCAGCCCCAGTGAACGGCGGCGGTACATTGACGTTGCCCTCTGCCAGATCGACCGCGGCTACTGTCAGACACTTTCCCGCTATCAGAAGGTAGTTACGCAGCGCAACAGCCTGTTGAAACAGTTGCAGGAACGGGGACAAGCGGACAGCCAGTCGGCGGCGGCGCAGCTCAGTTTTTGGGACGATCAACTGGTCGAGTTGGGAACGCGGGTGCTGGCCCGACGGCACAGTTATCTGGCCGAACTTGCGCCGATCGCCCGTCGCGTTCATGCGGAGCTTTCGCAGCAGCAGGAATCGTTGGAGCTGCTGTATCTGCCCAGCTTCAATACCGGGCTCTACTCTGAACATGACTACCAGAGGCTGCGCGAGGGCGAGGAAGTCGAGACGGGCGGGATCTCTGGCCTGGAGATCGGGGCAGAGACGATCGGCCAGCGCTTTCGAGGGCGGCTTGAAACACGCCGCGGTGTTGAGCTGAAGGCGGGCAGTTCCCTCTACGGGCCGCACCGGGACGAGCTGGTTTTCCTGGTCAACGGCTGGAATCTGCGCACGTACGGCAGCCGGGGGCAGCAGCGCACGGGCGCACTGGCGCTGAAACTGGCGGAGCTGCAGGCGATGGCGGAGGCGACGGGGGAGAAGCCGGTTCTGCTGCTGGACGATGTGATGAGCGAACTGGACGCGCAGCGGCGGGCGGCCCTGCTTGAGGCGCTGGCGGACGTGCGACAGGGTATCGTCACGACGACCAATTGGGGGCAGTTTTCCAGGGACTTTCAACAGAACGCGCAACTGCTCCAAATCGAGGCCGGGGCAGCAATCACCGCAGCGGGCAGTCTGTGATCTGCGGCGTAACCGGCCACTGACATCTTCCCACTCAAGTACAGACTCCATGGACGAAAGACTCTACTACGAAGACGCCTACCTGACCAGATTCAGCGCGCAGGTGATGGAGCGGCTCACGCACGAGGAACAGCCGGCGGTACGGCTCAGCCGGTCGGTCTTCTACCCTACTTCCGGCGGTCAGCCGCATGACACAGGAGGCCTGGACGGAACTGCGGTGGTCGACGTGCAGGTTGGGGCAGACGGCGCGGTGCTGCATCTGCTGACGGAGCCGCTGCCGGACGGGACGGAGAGTGTCAGGGGGAAGATCGACTGGACGCGTCGCTATGATCATATGCAGCAGCATTCGGGTCAGCACCTGCTTTCGCAGACGTTTTACCGGCTGCTGGGACTGGAGACGGTGAGCGTACATTTCGGTGATGTGCTCAACACTGTGGATCTGGACGGGCCGCCGCTGTCGGCGGCGCAGTTGACGGATATTGAGACGGCGGCCAACGGGATGGTGTGGCAGAACCGGCCGATTCGGGCCTACTGGGTGAATGAAGAGGAGCGGGCGAAGGTGCCGCTGCGGCGGGCGCCTACGGTGCATGGCGCGACGCGCATTGTGGAGCTCGACAAGTTTGACTGGTCGGCGTGTGGGGGGACGCACGTGCGGCGGACGGGAGAGATCGGGCTGATTTCGTTACTGCGGTTTGAAAAACACCGGGGCCGGAGCCGCGTGCACTTTGTATGCGGGGGGCGGGCGCTGGCGGACGCGGCGCAGCGCAGGGGGCTGCTGGCAGAGACGGCTGGATTGTTGGACAGTGGCGTGGATGATGTGCCTGAGCTGGTGTCAAAACAGCAGGAGGCGCTCAAGGGCGCGGAGAGGGAGCTGAAGGCGCTGCGGGAAGAGCTTGTCGGGTATCAAACGCGAGAGTTGCTGGCGGCGGCAGAAATTGTGGGTAGTTTGCGGCTGGTGGCCGAGGCGTTGAATGACAGCGAACCGGCATCGGTTCAGCGGCTGGCGAGGACGCTCATCGCCGAGCCGGGCGTTGTGGCGTTGCTTGGCTGCGCGCAGCGGGGCAAGGGTACGGTTGTGTTTGCCCGTTCAGAGGACTGTTCAGTGCACGTTGGCAGTTTGTTACGGGATACGCTGAAACAGTTCGGCGGAGGTGGAGGTGGGCGGCCGGACTTTGCTCAAGGCGGGGGTGTGGCGGCGGAGAGGCTGGGAGATGTGCTCGGCGCGGCGCTGGAGGCGGTGCGACGCGAGGTGAGCAGCTGAAGTGCTGTCGGGTTGAAACGCCTATTCCCGTACAGCGTATTGCATGTGTGCAGTTGAAGAGCCATAGCCGGGATTATCTGCAAACGGGTAGGCATGGCGCCGGACAGCCAGGAGACACAGAAACTTTCACATGGAAAACGACAAAACGATGCCGATCCTGCCGGTCGAGGCATACACTTCGCAGGACTGGTACGATCGCGAGCAGGAGCGCATATTTTCACGAACGTGGGCTTTTGCCGGTCTGGTCGGGGACGTCAGAGAACCGGGGCAGTATATTTCGGTGCAGGCAGGGTTGAACAACATCTTTATTGTGATGGGGCAGGACGGGCAGCTGCGGGCCTTTCACAATATCTGCCGTCACCGGGGGACGCAACTGCTGCGCGCCGTCGGCAATACAAAGAAGGTTATCACCTGCCCCTATCACGACTGGACCTACGACCTGGAGGGCTGTCTGCTGTCCGTTCCCGACAGGAGGAATCAGTTTCCAGCCCTGGATATGGCGAGTCTCGGGTTGAAAAAGGCGTCCGTTGCCAGCTGGCGAGGTATGTTGTGGGTCCATCCTGACGAGAACGCCGACTCTGTGGAGGACTGGTTTGGCGGCGTGGAGCCCTACCTTGGCCCCCACAGTGTGGAACAGCTGGTGGAGTATAAGAGCGGGCGCGCTGAGTACACAGTTGCCGCCAACTGGAAGATCGTGGTCGAGAATTACATCGACGGCTATCACCTGGCACATCTGCACTCCGGCACGCTGTCGATTTACGATCACAGGCGCATCGAGTCCGGCTTTGTCGGCCCGCACTTTTTCTTTTGGGAGCCGCTCAGCCCGGAATACGCGGCGAACGTGGAAAAGAACGCGTCGTCGCCGCTGGTTATCCCGGCAGAGCAGGCCGGGGCGTGGGTGCCGATGCTGTTTCCGGGCATCGGGCTGGCAGAGAATGAGGACTCGTGGTCGGTGTTTCACCTGACGCCCCTGGCGCCCGACAGCACGCGCGTCGTCGTCCGCACCAAGATGGCTGACGCTTCATTGCTGGCGTTCGCTTCGCAATCTGTCCGCTCATACAGCTTCTGGTCGGGGCGGGTCCGGGGCAAGTATGACAGTGATGACGGCGACGATCCGATGGCGTCCGGCGACTTCATGCAGGAGGACATCTACGCGTGCGAACAGCAGCAGAAATCGCTCCAGAGCCCATATTTCGAGCATGGGCCCTCTGCCATGAACGGGGAGGCTGGTGTGCGGCGACACCAGGAGGTGGTGATGGCGTGGTTGGGGGAAGAGCAGTGACCGTTGATCCAAAGGGCGCGGGGAGGCACCATCTTGTAGAGAGCTGAAATTCTCGGGCAGGTTTCCAAGTGGCCGCCGTACTACTTGTACAGCCCGGACTGGAAACGGCGAAGCAGAACGGCGGCGATTGCGCAGGTGTAGACGAAGCCGACGGCCGCGACCCAGAGGTGGGGTTGGCCGGCGGTGGCCAGCCAGTAGCCTTTTGCCGCCCAGTAGGTGGGGAAGACGCCGAGCAGCCATTGCCAGGGCGCGGGAACGAACCAGGCGGCGATTGGGACCAGGAGAAAGATGCCGAGCCCCTTCATGATGGCAAGGCCTTCGACCTTGTTTTTGGCCAGGGCGGCGAGAATCAGGGCCATCATCGGGCCGAGGGGCGCGGCAGAGACGGCCAGAGGGAAAAGCTTTTCGACCGGGAGCACAAGAACGTTGATGAAGGGAACGACGAGGAGGATCCCCAGGACTGAAATGAGAGCGGGGGTCAGGGCTCGATAGAGGGCGTAGGTGCGAACCGGCATGGGCGTCACCATGAGGGCCGTCAGCGTGTCCTGGTCTTTTTCGTCGAGGAGTAGTGTACCGACGAGGAGGCCTACGAGCTGGGGGATAACGAGCAGGCCGAAAAAGCTGACGATGAGGAGATAGTATTCACTGAGATCGGAGCCGATGTTTTCCATCAGACCGGTCTTCACCCAGGGTAGAAGCCAGCGGAGGATGCCGCCAAGTATGAAGGGATAGACTATCAGAAATTGCAGCATCGTGTCGCGGCGGAAGTTCAGGAAATCGCTGCGTCCCAGTGTGAAAAGTGCCCCCATCCCTACCTCCCAAGTTCGTCTTCGAAGTAATCGTCAACCATTTTCATTGAAACTAGCGCCTACGAGCCAACCTGACGGGCGACGACCTGTTGCAGGGCATTCTGTGCCCAGCGGGTGCCGGCGACGCAGAGAAGCGCGGAATAGAGCAGTGCGAAGATGAGTTGCCAGAGTGGGGCATGGTCAAAGGATGCGGTCAGCAGGATCATACCGGGGCCGCTGGGAAGGAGATAGAGCAGCGGACCGGGCACGATATCGAAGTAGGTGAGAAGAGGGATCTGCAAGACGGCGAGAAAGAATGCGCCGGGCAGCAGATATTCGCTGATGCCGTTGAAGCGGGCGGCGATGACGAAGCCCAGCAGGGAGAGGGGGTATGACATCGCCAGCATGCTGAGCACAAACCAGAGCCAGTTGAGCTCGGCGCCGTAGACGAGCAGGGTCACGGCGGCTCCGACGGCGAAAGCAGCCACAGAGAGGACGGCTGCCTTGGCGATCAGGTATTCCCAGGGGCGGAGGGGCGTGACGACCAATCCTTCCAGAACGCGTTCGTTTTTCTCCAGGTAGTAGAGACCGGGCATAAAGAAGAAGCCGAATACCCCCAGATCGATAAAGAGTATTGAAACGAGTAGCGGCTGGATGCCGGCGTCGGGAATCCAATAGAGCATGAGGATCCAGACGGCGGCGACAAAGGCGGCGGCGTAGAAGATTCCCTGCCGGAACTGGATCGTCGTTTCCCAGCGCAGAAGCAGGAGAAACCGAGTCACGTCAGGCTCCTTCCGGTCGTCTGAATGAAGATGTCCTCGAGGGTAGCCTCCTGGGTGTGAATCGTCTCAATGCGGTTGGAGCGCAGGATTTTGAGGAATTCGTCGCTGTCGCCGAGGCCGTCCAAGGGGAATTCGGCTTGCTGGGTGGGGGCGGAGGTCCCGTCGTGGTGGTATTCGACTCTGACGCGACGCCGGCCATGTTGGAGGCGGAGGTTGCGGGGGGAGTCGATGAGCGTGATTTCGCCGTCGACGATGAAGGCGACGCGGTCGCAGATCTGGTCGGCGACGGTCATGTCGTGCGTTGTGAGGAAGATGGTACGTCCTTCGGCCTTTTGCTGGCGGAGGATATCCTTGATCTTTTGGCCGTTGACGGGGTCCAGGCCGGTTGTGGGCTCGTCGAGGAAGAGCAGGTCGGGCATGTGGATCAGGGCGCGCACGAAGTTGAGCCGCATCTGCATGCCTTTGGAGAACTGGCTGATCCGGGTGTCGGCGTCGTCCTCGAGGCCGACCATTTCGAGCAGTTCGGCGGGGTCACGAGTTTCACGGCTGTACAGGGTTCGGAAGAGGGAGAGGTTTTCGCGGGCGGTGAGCTTCTGGTAGTGGTTGGGCAGCTCGAAGGCGACGCCGACCTGCTCGTAGTAGCTGTCGTCCCACTCGTCCAGGGGTTTGCCGAGGACGGTAATGCTTCCCCGGAAGCCTCGGAGGAGGCGGATCAGCACTTTTTGGGTGGTACTTTTGCCGGCGCCGCTCGGCCCCAGGAATCCGAAGATTTCGCCCTCTTCGATGGAGAAGTCGATGCCGCGGACGGCTTCGGTCCCGCCTGGATAGGTATAGGAGAGATTCTCGACGGAAAGCATCAGCGAGTTCCTCGAACTGTCTGGTTGGGGGGCGTATGGGAGTTCCCGGGACCATCCTGGCCGCTGTTCGGCACGGGCCGAAGTTGGGCCGCCCTGTGCGCCCGCCAGTGGTCCAAGACCAAAGGATACTCCCTTTCCATGAAGGTGTAGAGATCTCGCATTTCCTCCAGACGCTGGCGGCGGGCGGGGGATGCACTTTCGAGCAGCAGGAGGCCTTTTTCTGCCAAGAGCCGGAACTCGGTAAACTGCCGGGCTTTTTCCTCCAGCACGCGTGACCAGAAATCGGGGACGATGCGGTAGTGGTCGCGGCGCTGGCCCGGCAGGCTTATCCGTTCGATGATGCCCATGCGGATGAGCATACGCGTGCCGGTGCTGATGGAGGACTTGCTGGCCTGCAGGGCCTCGGTCAGTTGGTGCATGGTCTGGTGGGGGGGATCGCAGATGAGGAGCCAGCTCAGTATTCTGCCGGTCATGCGGGGCAGGCCGGCCTGTTCCCAGAAGAGACCGAAACTCTCTACATATTCGTGCATATCTTTCATCGGCGAGGCAGCTTCCGTGGTCAGCGGCGAATGATTGGCGGCGCTCATGTTTCGAGGGCCAGTTTTTGTTGTTGGCGACCGATGACGCTGCTGAGCAGGAGCAGCAGCGCGACGGAGATGAGAGCCAGCACCGCGATATCGAGAGCAATCTCGGCGATGCCCGCGCCGTTCTGACTCACTTCGAGCAGGGGGTTCATCAGGTAGTAGGTGGGAAAGATGCGGCCGATCCACTCGGGCACCTGTGGAAATATCTTGAGGATACCGGGTGCGTAGAGCAGAATACCTGCGCCCTTGATGATTCCCATGAAGGTGTCCATGTCCTTGGAGACGGAGCCGAGGATGATGCCGAAGGACGAGGACATCAGGCCACCGAGGGCGATCACGAGCAGAAGGAGGGCGACCTGGCCGACGAAGGCGCCGTTGATCAACAGAATGACCGAGCCCATGATCCCACTGAGGATGAAGCCCATCAGCGTCTTGGACAGATAGACGTCGAGCAGCGAGGTGGGCGTAGAGGTCAAGGCGACCAGAGTGCGATCCTTTTTCTCGTCGAGCAGCGATGCGGCCGGGAAAAAGAGTCCTCCGAGTACGATTGACATGATAAGGAGCAGGGGCAGCAGACGCTGCGACCAGGTCTGTGTGTTGGCGCTGCCTATCTGCTCCGCATTGACGGTGACGGGAAGCTGGTCGATGCTGCTGCCGATTGCCGCGGTCATGGCGCGGGCGACGGCCGATTCCAGGAGCAGGAGATTGCGCACGCCGGCCTCTCCCCAGCGGTAGACGGTGAAGTCGACCTCTGCGCTGTCGTCTTCGAGGGACGCGGCGAAGCCGGCGGGCAGGCTGAGGCCGATCTCTTCGCTGCCGCGTTCGACCGCGCTTTGGAGCGCCTCTTCGGAATCGTAGATGGTGGTGTTGATGCTGGGATGGTCGAGCAGCGGCCTGGTGAACTGTTCACTGGCGCCGGCATCATAGATGCCCAGGCGCGGTGTCTGCGCCAGGAGGTCGCCGAAGACAAGCGCGATGAGCAGGCTGAGGACGACCGGCATGACAAGCACATAGACGACCATGAAGTTGGTTGCGCCGAGGCGTGCGTCTTTTCCTATCAGAACTGCAATTCGCTGGATATCCATCAGAATTTCCTCATTATGGCGGCGGTTCCGACCGCCATCGAACCTGCGCCAACCAGGAGCAGCAGTGTCAGGTTGCCGGCCACGTCCGCCCAGCCGGCGCCGAAGTTGATGATGCGGTGCAGGGAGTCCACGAAGTAATAGGATGGGATGAGCTCCATCCAGCCGGTAGCGAGGCCGGGCAGGAGAATCGAAAAGCCGGGGAACACCATGGGGATTATAAACACAATCGTCCACCCCATCACGGACGCATTGTCCTTTGAGATTGCTGCGATAAAGAAACCGAGGCCGACCATCAGGAAACTGCCCAGCAGCAGCGTTGCCAGGAGGAGGAGCGGCGCGGTGCCCAGAACACCCATCACGGCACTCAGGATCAGTACCTGGCCGAAGGCCAAGACCATCCCCATCAGGGCCTTGCCGACAAAGAATTGATGCAAGCGCAGGGGGCCAGTGACGAGGGCGCGTGCGGTGCCATTATCGACGTCGCGGTTGAGGAGGGTCGCCAGCCCAAAGACCTCTATCACCACAATCATCATCAGCAGAAGGGGCGCGATCCGATCGCGCATCGAGAGAGGCGCGCCGGTCATATCATTGCCGAGCACGACCGGCGTGTCGTTGAAACGGGCTAAGTCAGCCAGCGTCTCCGGGTTCACGGTGTTGGCGACGAGCACCAGCACATCATGGAAAATCTGCTTTGCTTCTGCAGGGACGCCGGGTGCGTAGTAGGCATTCAACTCCACCGTCTCCCCTCTGGCGGCGGCCGCGGTCAGGTCGGCGGGAAGCGACAGGCCGACGAAGAAATCACCGGTCTCTTCCAGCGCGGTCAGCATCTCGGCCTCGGAGTCGAAGATGGTATAGTCGCCAGGTTCATCAACGAGACTCTGGTAGAGGGGAATCTCCCGATCCTCGATGAAAAAGGCCATGCCCAGGCTTTCGTCCACCTGGTTGGGGAGCAGGAAGTAGATGACAAGGTAGAAGACCACGCCTATCGCGGTGACAATGGCGAAGAAGCGGTGGCGGAAGAAGAGTTTGATGTCATTGGCGACGAGAGTGCCGATCATCCTTGTAACCCCCTGCCGGTGATATCGAAGAAGATATCTTCCAGCGTTGCTTCCTCGCTGTGGACTGTGAGGATGCGTTCGCTCTTAAAGAGATCGAAGACTGTCTGCGGGGTCTGATCTTCATCGAGCGTCACCTCGCGCACTTCGATGTCGCCGTTGGGCAGCTCGACCTCCACTTTGAGGGCGCGCATGCCGAAGCGCTGCTTGAGGCGGGCCGGCGTGTCGAGGGCGACGATTTTGCCCTGGTTGAGGAAGGCGACCCGATCGGACAGTTTGTCGGCTTCAACCATATCGTGCGTGGTCAGAAAGACGGTTGTTCCCGTCTGGGTAGCGGCGCGGATCAAGGTGTGGATGGTTTCGGTAGAGACGGGATCGAGGCCGTCGGTCGGTTCGTCGAGGAAGAGCATTTTGGGATCGCTTACCAGGGCGCGCGCCATCATGAGACGTTGCTTCATGCCTTTGGAGTAGTTGGCGACGTGTTCCTTGTCGCGGCCGCCGAGCCCGACCTTTTGAAGCAGGTCTATGGCGTCGAAATCGGGTACTCTGTAGAGTTTAGCGAAGAGATTGAGATTTTCGACGGCGTTCATCTGCTCGTACAGATTGGTGAATTCGAAAGAGATGCCGATCTCCTGCTGGACTTGCTTGCGGTCTTTGACGATATCCATGCCGAGGAGAGTGGCTGAGCCGTTTTGGGGCGTCAGCTGACCGGTCAGCATCTTGACGACGGTCGACTTGCCGGCGCCGTTGGGGCCGAGGAAGCCGATGACTTCGCCTTCGGCGACATCGAAGGAGATATCGTCGACGGCGAGGACGTCGCCGTAGCTGAAGGTCAGGTCTTTCACCGAAATCGCGGGTTGTGCCATGCTGTTGCTCCTTACAACGGGACGCTTGTGCCGGCGGGCCATTCTTCCGCAAGGACTGTTGCGCGTCAGTCAGATAAGTGAACATGGACAGCCTAGCATGTTCTGCTTGTTCAGTCAATGCCGAACAGACAGAACTGTCTGACGTTTTCCTGACATTGGAGGGATGTGCCTGCCGGGTAATTCGTAACGCATAGTGCATGTTCCGATGCCGGCGGGAAGGTCTCTCGATATGGGAAGGAAAGTACCGCCATCCTTTGCGTAAGGAAGGTTGGCAAATTCTGAAATCCTGATCTGTGGCGTATACTTGGCATCAGAGCCACAGGGGTTATTCAGGTGCGGCCGTTGCGAAGAGTTCATGGCTTTTGGAGAACGGCTGAACGCCAGGTGCAAGGAGAAAGACGGGTAATGGAAACTCTGACACTTAACGACGGCGGGCGTCTTCCGGTATTGGGATTGGGCACGTGGCAGATGGGGGGCGGGCGCAGCCGCGACTATTCGCGGGATGACGAGATGATCGCCATAGTCCGGGATGCGATCGAGATGGGGTATACGCATATTGACACGGCGGAGATGTACGGCGTCGGTCATTGCGAGGAGCTGGTGGGGCGGGCGATGCAGAATTTCGCGCGTGAGGATATCTTCCTGACGACCAAGGTACTGGCCGACAATTTACGCTACGACGATCTGTTGCGGGCGCTGGATCGCAGCCTTGAACATTTGCAGACGGAGTATGCCGACATGTACCTCATCCACTGGCCCAACCCGGACGTGCCGCTGGAGGAGTCTTTCAGGGCGCTGAACCGTGTGGCGGCGGAGGGCAGGGTGAAGCGGGTGGGTGTGAGCAACTTCGACGTTGCGCTGCTGCGCGAGGCGCAGGAGCTGTGCGCGACGCCGGTTGTGACTAACCAGGTGCGCTACAATCTGCACTCGCGCGAGCCGGAGGAGAACGGGTTGTTGCGCTATTGCCAGGAGAACAACGTTGTGCTCACCGCGTACTGTCCGCTGAAGGACGGGGTGATGCAGAACGAGACGGTGCAGGCGGTTGCGCGCAAACACGGTGCGTCGGCGGCGCAGGTTGCGATCCGCTGGCTTACGCGGCAGCCGCAGGTAGTGACGATTCCGATGTCGACCAACCGCGACCATTTGCGGCAGAATCTGGAGGCGTTGACGCTGGCGCTGGATGAAGAGGATGTGCAGCGGTTGGACGCCAGTGGATAGGAGCGGCCCTGCCGCACGGAGTTGGGCCGGGACCCACGGTAGTTTGCAAGAGAGTCCAGAGAATAGAGACAGGAGAACCTATGCTTCCCATTGAATCGATCCGCCGGGTGCTGGACGCCGGGCTCACGAAGGGCGCCGATCTGGCAGAGGTGTATCTGGAGAACAAGGAGAGTCTTTCCCTCATCTTGGACGAGGGGCGGCTGGAAAAGGCGACGCAGGGCAACGACATCGGAGGGGGCGTGCGGGTCTTTTACGGGAACAACGCGGCCTACGCTTACACCGATGATCTCACTGAGGCGTCGCTGCTCGAGGCGGCCGGGGTTGCGGCGGCCGCGGCCGAGAACGCAAACAATGCGCAGGTGTGCGCCGATCTGACAAAGCGGGAAAGCCCGGTCGTGTCGCAGATCGAGCGCCCATTTGAAGAGATGTCCACGCAGGACAAGGCCGCCATTCTGCGGCAGATGGATGAGGTCACGCGAGGGCACAGCCCGCATATTGTCAGCGTGCAGTGCGGTTACACGGAGACGCGGCGCCGGGTCTGGGTCTACAACTCCGAGGGTGTTTGGGCGGAGGACGACCGCGCCTTTATCGAGTTTCAGGGGCAGGTGGCGGCTCAGAAGGGGGAGGTGCGCCAGTCCAGCGCCACGGGGGTCGGAGGGCAGGTCGGGTTGGAGTTCTTCGACGATCGAGATCCGGTGGCGATGATGCCGGAGGCGGCTGACACGGCGCTGCTGATGCTGGACGCGAGGCCGGCGCCGGCGGGCGAGATGCCGGTCGTGATTACAAACGGCTGGGGGGGCGTCCTATTTCACGAGGCCTGCGGCCACTGTATGGAGGCGGACTTTATCACCAAAGGCGCGTCGGCCTACACGGGGCTGGTGGGCGAAAAGGTGGGGCCGGATTTTCTGACCGCTTACGACGATGGCACGATCCCGGGCCAGCGGGGGACGATGCGCTTTGACGACGAGGGCGCGCCGACGAACCGGACTGTTTTGATCGAGAACGGCATTTTGAAGGAGTATATGTGGGACCTGACGGAAGCGCGGCGGGCGGGCCGGGCGTCAACGGGCAACGGGCGGCGCCAGACTTTCAGAGACATGCCGATGCCGCGCATGACGAATACATATATTGACGCGGGTCCGCACGACCCGGAGGAGATCATTGGCTCGGTGAAGAAAGGGCTGTATGCCAAGAAGCTGGGCGGCGGCCAGGTGGAGATCGGACGCGGTGATTATGTGTTCACCGTTACTGAGGGATGGTTGATCGAGGACGGCAAGCTGACCGCGCCTGTGCGCGGGGCTACGCTGGTCGGCAACGGGCCGGAGACACTGCGGCTGATCGATATGATCGGGACGGACATGTCGCTGGACCCGGGGCGGGGCATGTGCGGCAAAGGGCAGTGGGCGCGGGTGAGTGTCGGCCAGCCGACGGTGCGCGTGCCGAAGCTGACGGTTGGCGGAACGGAGTGAACTGCAGTGGTTAGTGGGTAGAGTTTTGAGACATCAGATCAGCCTGCGCCCTTGGGGGCGGGACGAGGAGTATAAACGTGGACTATCTTGAGTTTGCCGAGGACGTGGTTTCGCGGGCGGTTGAACGGGGCGTGGAGGCGGAAGCCTATATCAGTGTCGGGCAGAATACTTCGGTCAATGTAGACCGGGGCGAGGTGGAGAAGCTCTCGCAGGCGGGCTCAAAGGGTCTGGGCGTGCGGGTGATCCGGGACGGCAAGATGGGGTATTCCTATACATCCGACTTTGGGGCGGGCAGCATTGAAAAGACGATCGAGTCGGCGGTCACCCTGGCTGAAGTCGCGGACGGCGATGCGTACCGCTCCCTGCCGGCGCCGCAGCCGCTCCTGGAGGAAGACCTGGATATCTTCGATCAGGCGGTCGTAGACCTGCCGATCGGACGCAAGGTCGAGATGGCCAGACGGATTGAGAAGGCTGCTTTGCGCTTTGATGAGCGCGTCGTACTGACCAATCGCTGCACGCTGATGAGCCAGTACGGGACGGTGGCGATCGCCAACTCGAAGGGCGTCGCAGGCAGTTACGACAAGAGCTTCATCGGTGGATTTGTAATGGCGATGGCCGCGGACGAGAATGACCGTTCGATGGCATTCGGATTCGATTTCGGCTCGCGGCTGGCCGACTTCAAACCGACGGAGATCGGTAAGGACGCGGCGCGTAAAGCGGTAGGCATGTTGGGGGGCAGGCCAGTGCCGACACAGCGGGCGTCGGTTGTCTATTCGCCGATGGCGGCGACCAGCATTCTGGGCGCGCTTTCGCGGTCGCTGGGCGCGGACGCGATGCAGCGCAATCGCTCCTTTCTGGAGGGCAAGATAGGCGAGGCGGTCGCCGCGGACAGGGTCTCGGTGCTGGACAACGGGCGGCTGCCCGGCGGGATCGCGACGCGGCCGTTTGACGATGAGGGCGTACCGACGGCGGCCACGCGGTTGATCGATGAAGGCGTTTTGCAGACGGCGTTGCATGACCATTACACGGCCACCCGCGACGGTACGGCCAGCTCGACGGGGAACGCCAACCGCCGTGGGCACGCGTCTATGCCGACGCTGGACGCGAGCAATTTCTACTTCCAGCCGGGGCAGGAGACGCCGGAGGAGGTGATCGGCGGCGTGGAGCAGGGGTTGTACGTGGAGAGCGTGATGAATACGGCCAGCATCAACCCTATCAGCGGCGATTATTCGATCTCGGCGAAGGGGTATTGGATCGAGAATGGCGAGCTGAGCCATCCTGTGAACGAGGTGACGATCGCGCTGCCGATGCAGGATCTGCTGCACAATGTCAAGGCAGTTGGGAACGATCTGACGTTTGTGCCGATGATGGGCGCGCTGGGGTCGCCGACGATACGCGTGGACGGGGTGATGATTGGGGGGAGCGGGTAACTGCAGGGACGGCTGTGGTATGACTTGCCCTGTGGTCGTTTCTGTCGAGTGTGAGGAAGACTTTACCCTGTCAGTAGCCTTTGAAAATGGGGAGAAGGGGCTGCTGGACATGAAGCCTTACCTGGATTTCGGCATTTTCAAGAAGATCAAAGACCCGAAGGTTTTTGAAACGGTTCATGTCTCTTTTGACACTATCGCCTGGGCGTCCGGCGCTGATCTCGACCCTGAGTTCGTTTACGAGAAGTGCCGGAGCACTTAGCCAAAGAGGCCGGCTGTTTCGTAGTAGATCTGGCAAAGCGCCAAGGGACACGAAGAAGCCAGATTCGTTTGCAGCGCAGCCGTTCCTCTTTCCTCCTTTCTCTTTCTTGTACGGCCACCGTCAGATTTGAGAGTACGACCACGCCCTGCAGTGCTGGCATCGCGCCTGCGCGCCCGTGTCCGGTTGGACATGCGGGGCGTTTTGGCGTTCAATAGGGGTCTGCCCGCCTGTCCACCGGAGCTCTTCTTTTGTCCCGCTCGCACGACCCCTATGCCGCATTCCGCATACACGACTACCGGCTGTACGTTATTGGCTGGGTTGTGGCGCGGATGGGGACCTATATCCAGAGCATTGCGATCGCGTGGGAGATCTACCAGCGAACGGGAGAGGCGCTCTCGCTGGGGCTGGTGGGGCTGGCGCAGGCGCTGCCGCTGATGGTGCTGGCGCTGCCGGCGGGGTTGCTGGCGGACCGGTATGAGCGGCGGCGGTTGTCGATCTTTAGTCTGCTGGGGATGACGGTGACTTCGCTGGCGCTGGCGGCGTTCTCGATCAGGGAAGGGTCGGTGCTGTGGATGTATGCGCTCCTCTTCCTGGACGCGTGCATGATGACGGTGGGACGGCCGGCGCGGACGGCGCTGCTGCCGCAGCTGGTGCCGGCGGATGTGTTTCCGAACGCGGTGACGTGGAATATGAGCCTGATGCACATCGCGTCCGTTGTGGGTCCGGCGCTGGGCGGCATCGTGGTTGCCGTCAGTGTGCAGAGTGCGTATTTTGTGGCTGCAGCGGGTTCGATGTGGCTGGCTTTTGTCCTTACTCGCATCCAGTTCCGGCCGGTGGGCGAGAAGCCGGAGCCGGCCAACTGGCAGACGCTGCTTGGCGGGATCCGGTTTGTGTGGGACAAACGGATTCTGTTCACGATCATGGCGCTGGACCTGTTTGCGGTGCTGCTGGGCGGGGCGGTTTATCTGCTGCCGATCTTTGCCGAGGATATTCTGAATGTGGGCGCGACGGGGTTCGGGTATTTGCGGGCGGCGCCGGCGGTGGGGGCATTCCTGATGGCGGTAGCGATGATCTATCTGCCGCCGATGAAGCGGGCAGGACGTGCGCTGTTGCTGGCGGTGGCGGGATTCGGCGCGGCGACGATCGTTTTCGGCTTCTCGCAGAATGTCACGCTTTCGTGGGTGATGCTGTTTCTGACGGGGGCGCTGGACAATATCAGCATGGTGGTGCGGCAGACGCTGACGCAACTGCTGACACCGGACCGGATGCGGGGGCGCGTGTCGGCAGTGAGCGGCATTTTCATCGGGGCGTCGAATGAGCTGGGGGGATTTGAGTCGGGGCTGGTGGCGCAGTGGTTCGGGCCGGTAGTTTCGGTTGTGAGCGGGGGGATTGGGACGATTCTGGTGGTGGCAGGGGCGGCGGCGCTGTCGCCGCAGTTGCTGCGGCTGGGTGCGCTGCACGAGGCGCGGGCGGAGGAGGAGGGGGCGTGAGGGGCCGTGGTTCGTTGTCCCCGTTGATTTGGAGGGAATTATGACATCGCCGCCAAGGGGGATTGAGGTCACTTGTCCGGATTGTGGACATTTTTACCTGGACTGGTATCGTCCTTCGATCAATTTGTCGTTGGACAGTTTCGATGATGCGTATTTGGAGGAGGCGACGACTACGACGTGTCCGGAGTGCGGGGTGAAGTATGACCTGGGGACGTTGCTGGCGCGGCGGGGTGGTGATGGGAGGGACGGTTTTTGAGTTGTGAGAAAGGGGGAGTGGGCGGCGGCGTGAGGTCGTCGGTCCGCGCCTCAGGGGCGAGGAGCCACTCTTTCAGGTTGGGACTGGTCAACCGCTCC
>VXMH01000015.1:0-93722 GCA_009841235.1 Caldilineaceae bacterium SB0661_bin_32
GTGGGTGGGTCATGCGAGGGCAGCACAAGGGCAAGGAGGGAGTGGAGAGGAGTGAGGAGAGAGAGGGCAGGCACAAGGGCGAGGAGGGAGTGGAGAGGAGAGAGGGCAGGCACAAGGGCTGCCCCTACATCTCGGGCAGCTTTCCAAGAAACTGACGCAATAAGATGCAATTGCCCTGACTGCCGTTCCCTGACCACTGCCGTTCCAAGTTGCACGACTCTCAAGAAAAGGCGAAAATAGTCGGTATAAGCCCATCTGATTCCCGCCAAGTGGAGAGTCGAACGATGCGTGACAACTACCAACGAGATGGCTTCCTCCTTGTCAGGCAGGCCCTTCCCCCCGCGGACCTGGAACCGCTGCGCGCCTGTATCCACCGACAGGTGGGCATCTACGCCACGGAAATGTTCAACGACGGCAAAATCAAGGACCCCTTCGACGAACTGCCCTTCGGCCAGCGCCTTGCCGCCCTCCACCGCGAAAACGAAATCCGCCTCCGCTCCTGGAACCAGCCCGCTCTCGGCCCAGAGCTGCACGCACTCATTCAACATCCCGGGATCGTCGACGCCCTCGAACCGCTCCTGGGCCCAAATGTCAGCTTCAACGGCGACTACCATCTGCGCCCCAAGATGCCCGACAGCGAGCTGACCGCCTTTCCACTGCATCAGGACAGCCAGTACTACGGCAAACAGTCCCGCCACGCCCACATCATCACTGTCTGGATCCCACTCGTCGACGTCGACGAGGAAAACGGCTGTCTCTACCTGATCCCCGGCAGCAATGCCTGGGAACTCATCGACAGCAAGCGCGACAAGAACATGAACATGCGCTCGTTCGAGGACCCGGAAGAACGCGGCACTCCGATTCCCATGCCCATGAATAAGGGCGACATACTCCTCTTCTCCAACATGACCTTTCACGGCAGCAAGGTAAACCGGACCGACGAGGTCCGTTGGAGCATCGACATCCGTTACTGCCGCACCCCAGGAACTTACGACGCGCCGCAGGAGGTCCTCGACGGTGAGGCGTTCATGCGCGAGAAACTGGAAAGGACCAAGAGGCCGCCCTTTAGCGTGCGCGGCCAGGGGGCACCCGCAACCTACGCCGACTGGCAGGCAGCCTTCGACGCTCTCTACAGCTGAAGGTTTCTTTGCGCGTCGCCGGCGAGCTCGCTGCCTGCCCGCCGCTTCCACCACCCAAACAGATAGCCGACCAGAACGCAAAGGAGCAGCTGTGCACATCCATCCACGCTCAGTCGCCAGCAAGGTATTCGACGTCTGGCGCAGCCCAGGAAGATTCACGAAGAATCCCGATATCATCGAGCTGCCGTCCGGACGGCTTATGCTCATCTACTCTGACACCGACTCCCACTGGTCCCAGGTAGACCAGGCGCTCACACTGCTCGCCAGCGACGACGGCGGGCATACCTGGTTCAAGCACCGAGAAATTGACAAGGCCAACCTCCAGGAAGGTGACGAACGCCTTGTCACGCCCCGTCTCAGCCGCCTCAACGACGGCCGCCTCGTTGTGATCATCGACCACGACGACCACGGCCACTTTCACGAGGACCAGCCCCCCGGCAACTGGCTCTACTGGAGTGAAGACGACGGCGACACGTGGACGGAAGCCCAAAAGCCCCACATCATGGGATTCGAGCCGGACCGCATCCTCGACCTGCCCGACGGCAGGCTCGGCGTCGTCTCCCACATCATGCGCGGTGAAACGCAGGAGTTCGCAGTCATCCTTTCCTGCTCCGAAGACGGCGGCGAAACCTGGTATGAAGCGGCCACGGTCGCCCACGACGGCTACCACCGAGTCTGTGAAGGGGCCATCGTACTGCTCGACAACCCGGAGGCCACCGGCGGGCAGGAGCTGGCATGCATCATGCGGGAAAACCACCATGCCGGCATCCCCAGTTTCGTCGCCTTCTCAATGGACAGCGGTCGTACCTGGTCTCCCCGCCAGTCGTGCCCCTTCGCCCTCGATCGCCCGTACGCGAAACAGCTCCCCGACGGACGCATCTTCGTCAGCGGACGTCACGTCAACGGGCCCCTGGGGACCTACGGCTGGTGCGGCGACATCAAGGCCGAAGCAGGTACCTACCAGATCGGCGGTCCCCGCCGCAAATACCAGGCGAGTCTGAAGGACATTGCGCTCGTCATCGACAACCTGCCAGGCCACGAAGCCCGCTACTGCCTACTGCCCCCTGAATCAGCCCGCAGCGATATCCACATGGAGGTGCTACTCAAGGTAGAAGGCCGGCCCGGGCAGTCTGCCGCCTTCATGTCGATCTCAAAGCTGGGCGTCGTTGTCAACATCGCCGCTGACGGGATCTGGAGCCGCCAGGGCGCCGACTTTCGCCACTCCGTCGATATGACGGAATACCATGCCATCACCATCCGTCACCACCGCGGCCTACTGCGGATTCAGGTAGACGGCGAAACCGTAATCAACCAGTGCATTTTCCGCGAGGAGAAGCCAATCGGCGACTCCCGCCGCGCCGGCCCCCTCAGCGGCTACACCCAGTTCGGTCAACCGGGCACCGGCGGACGAAGCTTTTGGCGTTACGTTTCCTATCGCGCCCAAAACCCGACGCTGGAGGATTTCGGATGGGAATGGGGCGCAGAATCAGAGACCTTCCCAGACGATTACCAGCGCCGCCGCATGATCCAGATTCACGGCAATCACCCGGAACAGGTCCCTGCGCCGGATCACGGGTACTCCTCCTGGCTGATGCGCGAGGACGGCACGATCATGTGGGTCGACTACACAAATTACGGCGACCCCGCCGGGTCCAGCCACCTGGTCGGTGTCTTCATCAACCCGGAAGATATCGACTGAAAGGACCGATAGAGCATGGGCGTAAGCGAAAACCCGGGTCAACCCCGGCGCGAGCAGGAGCACCTGTTCAGCAGCGGCGACGGCCGTTACCACACATATCGTATCCCCGCGCTTGTGGTATCCAGCGGCGGTACGCTGCTGGCATTCGCCGAAGGCCGCAAGCATGGCCGCGGCGACGCCGGCGAGATCGACCTCATTCTTCGCCGCAGCTTCGACAACGGCCGCACCTGGACACCCATACAGGTGGTCGTCACTGAGGCCGGCATGACCTGCGGCAACCCCTGCCCCGTTGTCGAACGCGAGACCGGCGCCATCTTCCTTCCCTTCTGCAAGAACCTTGCGGACGGCGACGAAACCATGATCTGCGAAGGGAAGGCGCCCCGAACGGTCTGGATCACCCACAGCGTCGACGACGGCCAGTCCTGGAGCGAGCCGCGCGAAATCACCGCCACCGTCAAGGATCCCAGATGGACGTGGTACGCTACCGGCCCCTGCCACGGCATCCAGCTCGACAGCGGCCGCCTTGTCGTGCCCTGCGACCACATCGTCGGCCTCCACTTCGACCGCAGCCGCGACCCGTACCACTCCCACGTCATCTACAGCGACGATCAAGGCGAGACCTGGCAGCTCGGGGGCGACGTCGAAGCCGGCACCAATGAGTGCGCCATCGCCCAGCTCCGGGACGGCAGCCTTTACATCAACTGCCGCAACTTCGTCCGCGGCACCCAGAGGGCGGTCTCCCGCAGCTATGACCGGGGGGAGACTTTCACCGACTTCGAGTGGGACGAAACGCTGATCGAGCCGGTCTGCCAGGGCAGCCTGGACGCGCTCCCCGGCGGGCAGCTCCTCTTCGCCAATCCGGCCAGCAGGCGACGCGAAAACATGACGGTCCGCCTGAGCACCGACGGCGGCCACACCTGGCCCGTTGCCCGTTCGCTGCACGCCGGACCTTCCGCCTATTCCGACCTGGCCGCGCTGCCCAACGGCGAGCTCTGCTGCCTCTATGAGAGCGGCGAGAGTCAACCCTACGAACGTCTTACCCTGGCTCGTTTCAACCTCGCCTGGCTTGAGGAAGCGCCGGAGCGCTGATCATGGCTTCGCCACAGTTCGCACGGATTACACCATTCCGTTATCGAATTCTCGCTGGCTTCTCCCTTTTTGCGGCAGAGTCGAACGAAGCCGGTCCAAGGTCTGGGCAATCGCACCTAATTTGGTTTGCCAATACTGCCGGAGTTAGCCAGAGATACCACGAAGGGCAGGCACAAGGCCTGCCCCTACATTCCGGGCAGCCTCCCAGGAAATTGACACATTTAGATGCAATTGCCCCGGGTCCAAGGTGGAGAACATTCTTATGAACCGGCTTGCCAATGTGAGAAAGAGGGCGGCCATTTTCCTCGCGTTGCTCATTCCGCTGATTCTGGCGACAGCCTGCGTACCGGTCGGCGGAACGGCCGGACCGGCTGTCAACGTATCCGTGCAGGCCCATGAAGTCTCGCCGCATCCCTGCGAAAATCGCTTCGTCGCCCACACGCTCGACCACATCACCACCATCGCGGGAGAAGTCATCCGCACCTACGACAGCAACGGAGCCGGCCTCGCCGTCAACGACCTCGACCGCGACGGCGATCTCGATCTCGTGCTGGCGAACCTGGCCGGCCCCAACGCCATCCTCTGGAATCAAGGCGACTTCGAATTCCTCAAACAGGCGTTCCCCCACGGTCAATCACGCGGCGTCAGCATCGTAGACATCGACGGCGACGGCTGGCTCGATATCGCTTTTGCTCATCGCGTCACCAGGCCTCTTGTCTGGATGAATGACGGCCACTCGCTTGGCGCAGGGGGCGCGGCCGGCGAATCCTCGGAACGAGTGGTCAAGCGGATTCCAGGGTTCACGCGGGTAGACTGGTTTGCAGCCCCCCAGAAAGCCTACACGCTGTCCTGGGCAGATCTCGACGGCGACATCGACCTCGACTTTGTGCTCGCGACTTACCAGACCGAATACACGCGCGTCGATCCCCACGACCTCGCCAACGGGGGCGTCGTCTACTATGAGAACACCGGCGAAGACTTCGTCCCCACCCATCTCGCCACCTATTCCCAGGCCCTTGCCCTTCTGCTCATCGATCTCAACCAGGACGGCCGACTCGACATCTGGGCCGGCCACGATTTTCTCATGCCCGACCAGGTCTGGCTCTGGTCACCGCAGGGCTGGATGGAGACGGAAACCTTCACCGAAACCGCCCAAAACACGATGAGCTTCGCGGTCGCCGACATCGACAACGACGGACGGGACGAGCTCTTCTCGGCAGATATGAAACCATACCCCGAGACGCCCGAAGTGATGGCCGCCTGGTCGCCGCTGATGGAGATGATGGCCGACGCCGACATTGCCGGCGACCAGCAGATCATTGAGAATGTGCTGCAGGTTCCCTCCGCTGCGGGCGGCTACAACAATGAAGCCGCCAGTCGAGGGCTGGAAGCCAGCGGTTGGAGCTGGTCTGCTCAGTTCGGCGACCTCGATCAGGACGGCTTCGTCGACCTCTACGTTGTAAACGGCATGGCGGCCGAGGAGATGTTCGGGCATCTGCCCGGCGCCGAACTGGTGGAGGAGAACCTGGCCTACCGCAACGACGGCAAGGGCTACTTCCAGCCGGTCCCGTCCTGGGGCCTCAACACCACCGAAGGCGGCCGCAGCATGGCTATGGCAGACCTCGACAACGACGGCGACCTCGACGTCGTCGTCAACAACCTGCTCGCACCATCCATGATCTACGAAAACCGCCTCTGCGGCGGCAACAGCCTGACCGTGGACCTTGCATGGCCGGGCAGCATGAACACGCGCGCGATAGGCGCGCACTTGAAGCTCCACACGACAGCCGGCAACCAAGTGCGAACGCTGCGCTCCAACAGTGGGTATCTCACCGGTGAGCCGGCCCAGGCCCACTTCGGCTTCCCGGCAGGCAGTACACCACTTCTGCTGGAGATTCGCTGGCCCGACGGGGCCGGCTCGAATCTGGTCGTTCCGTTCGCGACAGGCGGACGCCTCTTCGTGGAACGAACCGACTGACACTGCCCCTATGCCCCGCCCCGTAAAATTCCCGCTTCCTCTTCAAGCCCAGCACCAATCAACCGCTGCTATTTCCGATAATTGACCCCAGCGCTCCAGTAGCCCAGTACGAACTAAGCAGTTCACTAAAAACTAGAAACTGACTACTAAAAACTGCCGTTCCGGGCGGTCGACCGCAAGCGGCCTCCCCTGTGCGGGGGCACCGCTCCCGCAACGCCCCCGGTCCTACAACATGCCTCATCGACCTGGTGAAGGTTTGAGCCAGTAAATTGCCACCGCGGCGAAAAACAAATGGATCAACGCCGCTCATTTATGGAAATTCCATGCGGATGCCTTCGCCAGCACCATCTTCGATAGCTCAGGCCTTCAACTCCAAGTAAGCAATTTCCCCCTCGGAAAGCTTTATCTCGGACGCTTCGACGTTCACATGTACTTCGTCGGTGTTACGTGCGCCTGACAGCGCGTGGATGCCTTCAGGCTGGTTGTAGACGTAGGCCAATGCGACGTGGGGCACGGTGACGCCCTTGTCGGCGGCCAGCTCCTGGACGCGGTCGTGGCGCTTGAAGTTTCCCTCTTCGCAGTAGACCTTGACTGCGAGCTGATCATACTCCTCGGTAAATGTGTCAAGGTTGTCGCGACGGAAGCGGCCGCTGAAGAAACCGCCGGCCAGGAGCCACTTGACTTTCCCATCGCCAGACTGTAAAATCCCGGTCGAACGAACAAAACGGCTGGCGGCACACTGCCCACTTGAGTCCGAACAACCCGGACCCGCTCCACACAACACCAGCTACTCCATTGGACTTATCCGTCAAAGTCATTTTCTGAATCCCTTCAGGCACACGAGGAGAACCCATAATGTCTACAACAGTCAGCCGCCGCTCCATGCTCAAATGGGTGGCCGCCGGCAGCGCCACCGCAGCCCTGGCAGCCTGCGCCATGCCCGTCGCAACCGACACAGGTGGCGACACCGATATGGCCGACATGGAAGAAATTACCATCGGCTGGGCCAGACACGGCTCCGAGGGCGACGTTCCCACCGAAACCGGCCTCGCCGAGCTCTTCAAATCCAAGCATCCCGGCGTATCAGTCGAACCCCTCGTCCTCCCCTGGGGTGATTACAACACCAAGATCCCCGTCATGGTCGCCGGCGGCACCGCACCGGATACCTTCGGCTGCCACCCTGCCCTCATGGCCGAAACGCACACCGCCGGTGGGTCCATCCCCTTGACCGACTTCATCGATGCCTACGGCGCCGACCTCAACTACGATGACGTCGTCTATCACGGCGACGCCCTCTTCGACGGCGTCGTCTTCGGCCTGCCCCAGAAGTCCTGCACACACCAGCTCCGCTACAACAAGACCCTTCTCCAGGAAGCCGGCATGCCCCTCCCGGGCGAGCTTTACTGGGAACAGGGCGCCGACGGCTGGAACTGGAACACGTTCATCGAGATGGGCAAGGAGCTCACAAAGGACCTCGACGGCGACGGAGAGACCGACCAGTACTTCTACGGCGGCTCCGGCGGCACCAATCAGCTCGCCCTCATCCGCGCCGCCGGCGGCGAGGTGTTCGACGAGGCCGTCTCCACCTGCACCATCAACAGCGCCGATGCCGTCGAAGGCATCAAGTTCATGGCCGACCTCGTTCTGGAGCACAAGATTCAGCCTCCGCCCGAGATGCAGGCCAACGAGTTGGGCATCAACTTCAACACCGGCAGAATAGTGATGGCCGGCGGCACCACCTGCGACTCCGTCCGCGACCTGCGCGAAGGCTACGAGCTCCCCTTTGAGTGGGATTTCGTGCTCGTCCCCGCCGGCAAGGCCGGCTTCCGCTGCTGGGGCGATACCGATCAGATCGTGGTCTCCTCCGCCAGCGAGTACGCTCAGGAAGCATTTGACTGGGCCGTCTACCGCAGCAGCCTCGAAGCCTGGGAAGAAGGCTACGACAGCGGCATCACCCTCGCCTTCTCCGACGGCCCCACCCGCTACTCCATCTTCGAGTCCAAGGCCTATACCGAACCGCTCGGCGCGCTCGATATCCCCATGATCCGCGAAGGGTACATCAACACCATCCCCAACCCCTTCGTCCCGCGCAGCCCGCAGCCCTACCGCGTGCTCTTCACCGTCATGACCACCGAGGTCGACAACGCCCTGCGCGGCGCCAAATCCGCCCAGCAGGCCGCCGACGACATGTGCGCTCAGATCGAAGAAATCCTGGCCGAGAACGCCTAGAATCTCTGCTGCCGTCTGATCCGGCAGCCCCTGAAAGGACGTGGAGCGCGAGGCCCCCCGCCTCCCGTCCTCCCTGAACCTGCTATCCCGAGCGTGATACCTATGAGTCGATCCCTGATCCTGGGTAAGAGCAGACTCTACTGGAAAAACGTTTTCGAAGGCTATGCCTTCATCTCCTTGTGGATCATCGGATTCGTGATCTTCACCGCCGGCGCGCTCCTCGGCTCCTTCTCCATCAGCCTGACCAAGTGGAACATCGTCGGCACACCCGAGTTCATCGGCCTCGAAAACTACCAGAAGATGTTCGAAGACGAATTCTTCTGGCAGTCGCTCAAAGTGACAATCATCTTTCTCCTCAACGTGCCGCTGAACCTCGCCCTCGGCCTCTTCCTGGCCATGCTGCTCAACCAGAAAATCCGCCTCATCGGCTTCTTCCGCACTCTCTTCTACCTGCCCAGCGTGACCGCCGGCGTCGCAGTCTCCCTCCTCTGGATGTGGATCTTCAACCCCCGCTTCGGCGTTATCAACGTTATGCTCAAGGGCATCGGCATCAAGGGCCCTGCCTGGCTCGGCAGTGAGACCTGGGCGCTGCCCGCCCTCATCGTCATGAGCGTCTGGGGCGTGGGCGGCGGCATGCTCATCTACCTCGGCGCCCTCCAGGGTATCCCTACCACCTTCTACGAGGCGGCAACGCTCGACGGCGCCAACGCCTTCCAGAAGTTCCGCCGCATCACAGTCCCCATGATTACCCCCGTTCTCCTCCTCAACCTGATCATGGGTATCATCGGCTCCTTCCAGGTCTTCACCCAGGCCTTCATCATGACCAAAGGCGGGCCCAACTACGCCACCCTCTTCTATGTGCTCTATCTCTACCAGAACGCATTCCAGTGGTTCAACATGGGATACGCCTCCGCGCTCGCATGGGTTCTCTTCCTCGTGATCCTTGCCTTCACCTTCCTCATTCTGCGCACCTCTTCCAGCTGGGTCTACTACGAAGGCGGTTGATAGGATGGCTCAACACAGTCTCGAACAAAGCAACCTGCAACCTTTGCTCTCTTCCCTGTCAAGCATCTGGCAGAGCCGCCGCCGGCAGGACCTCGTGCTGAAGACGGCTGTCTATCTGATCCTGCTGATCGGGGCCTTCGGCGTCATGCTGCCTTTCTTCTGGATGATCAGCACCTCCCTTAAAAAGCCCGGCACCGAATTCACCTTCCCCATCGAGTGGATTCCCGTCCCGCCTCGCTTCGGCAACTACCAGAATGCGTGGACCATTCTCCCCTTCAACCAGTGGCTTTTCAACACAATTCGCATAACGGGCCTCTCTATCCTCGGCCACATCGTCTCCTGCGCCATCGTCGGCTTCGGCTTTGCCCGCATCCGCTTCCCCGGCCGCGACGCCATCTTCCTCCTCGTCCTCGCAACCATGATGCTGCCCTATCCATCAATCATCGTCCCGCTCTTCATTCTCTTCAAGGAGCTGGGCTGGATCAACACGATCCTTCCTCTTGTCGTGCCCACGTTCTTCGCCACCAGCGCCTTCTACATCTTTCTCCTGCGCCAGTTCTTCATGACCCTCCCCCTGGAGCTCGACGACGCCGCCCGCGTCGACGGCTGCAACACTTTCGGCATCTTCTATCGCATCTGCGTCCCCCTCATCAAACCTGCCCTCGGCATCATCCTCGTCTTCTCCTTCATGCACCACTGGAACGACTTCCTCGGTCCCCTCATCTTCCTCGGAGACCTTGACCAATATACCCTCGCGCTCGGCCTACGCTTCTTCCAGGGCCAGCACAGAGTCGAGTGGACCCTCCTCATGGCCGCCTCCCTCATCATTCTGTCACCCTGCATCATCCTCTTCTTCATCGCCCAGAAGAACTACATTCAGGGAATCGTCATTACCGGCGTAAAGGGCTGATTCGCTTCCCCGGCCCCACAGCGCACCGGCTGACTCAGGCCTCACACCAGACCAGACCGGGATTCAGGTTTTTGCTCTGCTCCCGCTGCCACTCTACAGCAGGGGGCACTCAGGTATGCGCGGTAAAGCATCCGGGCTCAGGGCGTGCCGTTCCTGTTCAATTCTGAGAGGCCGCCCAAAACAGGTAGTCAGAAGATCCACGAAGGGCAGGCACGAGGCGGAACGGCAGTGGTCAGTGGTTAGTGAAACGACAGTGGTCGGTTGTCAGTGACGGAGTGGCTGGGGGCGCGAGGGCAGGAAGGGCCGATCTGTTTGACTTTCAATTTGGCAGTCGGTATACTCATTTGACCGCTGTTTTCGCGACAGAAAGGTATCCAACGCCGGCCGCTCGCCCGGCGCACGGCAAGAGCCGGGCGCTCCCCAAGACCACGTTTGCATGAAGGAGAACGAACGCATGCCTGCCAAAGATTGCACACGATCCCGCAATATGCCCCAGTCCGGGAATGGACGCCGGCAGCGCGGATCATTGTTTTTTTGGATGGCTGCCCTGTTTGCCGCAGCGGTCTTGAGCGCATGCGTCATCGTCAACCCCCCACCCGCCCCGACGCCAACGCCCGTTCCCACTGCAACACCGACCCGTCAGACGGTTATTGACGCCGTTCGAGTCACCGAAGGCGGAGATCCGCCGGTAATCGGACAGACCGTTCGGGTCGCCCTGACCCTTGATGAGGACAGCTACAGCGATCGCTCACGCTGGCAATGGGAACGCTCCGACGACGGCCTGACCAACTGGCGAAACGTACTTGGCGCGAGGCTGACCGATTCCTCACTCTACGCCCCCGTAGCGGCCGACGACGGTAAATACCTGCGCGCCTCCGTCAGTTTTGTCGACAGCGATGGAGCCGGCAAGACGGCACTGAGCCCAACCGTGGGCCCCGTTGTCGGGGCGGAAATCGAGACCGACGCGGTGGAGTTCGCATTTGGCAATGACCCTGCCGTCGTGAGCCGGGGCGTACGCGCGCGCATCTCTCTCCCCAATTCCGATTACAGCGATCCGGGCCGCTGGCGCTGGGACCGTTCCGACAATGCGCTCAGAGGGTGGACCGACGTCACCGACTATGACGCCGAAGATTCCTCGGTCTTCATTCCTTCCTCCCTTGAAAACGGCAAATACCTGCGCGCCTCCGTTGTCTACCTCGACAGCGATGGGGCGTACAAGCGCGGGCTGAGCCAGACCATCGGCCCTGTCATCACCGTTGATACGGTTGCCGACGTAGTCAGATTCCCGGCCGGGGCCAACCCGCCCCGAGTTGACACCAGGATCGAAGTCGAACTCACCCTGTCCGGCGGCGATTACAGCGACCTCGGAAGCTGGAAATGGGAACGGTCCAACGACGGTCTCGGCAAATGGGAAGACATCACCGACTACGACGCGGCGAACTCGAGCAGATACACGCCCACCGCCGCTGATGAAGGCAAGTATCTGCGTGCATCCGCCCTCTACAGCGACAGCGACGGCGAACGAAAAAGAGCCCTGAGTCAGACTATCGGTCCAGTGGTGGATTGAGCGGCACGTCGCCTGACTGTCAGAAAGCAAGCGTCAAACTACGCAACCCCGCAACGGGCGCCCGCGAATCAGCGGCAAGCGTCCTCCCGTCCCGTTTCCACGCCTCTACCAAAACAGAGTCAGAGCAACTCTACGCCTCCCGTACGATCCGTCGATTTCTTGGAGACGTTGACAGTTCGTAGCCAAGCTGTCGATGTAGGCCGCATGGCCGAGTTTCTCGTTCTCACGACGTAAAAAGCGGCTCTCTACCAGAGTATTTTTTCAGGAAGAGGTCAGTTTCTGCCTGTCAATTCAGGACAGAGTTTCTGCACAGGGCGGATTTACAATCCATTTCCCAGCTACTATACTGAAAATTCAGTCGACAGGAATGAAGAGGGTATTTTCGATACTGACAATTCGAGCCAAAGCAGTCACAAAGGGCGCTTCATTTCGGAGCCGTGGAATCATCCAGCCGGGAGGTCAATAGAATGGCGAATTTGCCGATGAGAGAAGTAAGTCGCGTCCAGATGGTCTTTCGTGTTTTCATACACGTGATATTGCGCATGTGCGTTACGATGCTGCGTCTGTTGATAAACAAATTCTCCCTGGCTATCGTTGGCGCGTTAATTGTGGTCGGCGCCATCGTGGCTGCGATGAGCATGGCGCCCCCTCAGAAGTCGGTCGAAGGCCAGGTGGAGCAGCATTCGATGGAAGAGCTTACGGTCCAGTTTGCTACCGCGCCTCTGCCGCTTTCGTTGCCCCTGCTCCACGTCTCCTCCTATGACATCCAGTGGACGTCGGTGGGCACCGGAGAGTCCTGGACGACCCAGGGCGAGATAACGATCTCCGGCGTCACCGAGGGTACCGATGCGGTCTCCTATACGGTCAAGGGACTCGATCCCGAAAGAGTCTACCGTTTCCGAACACGAGGTCGAAACCTGCTTGGCGCCGGCCCCTGGTCGGACTGGTTCCCGTCGAACGGGCTTGTTCCCGGGCCAGGACCAACGCCAACCCCTGAGCCCACCGCCACACCTACGCCGACGCCTACGCCCCAGACCGAGACGAACACCGTCTATTTCGACACGGACCAGCGTCCAACGGTCGGACGGGAGATCACGGCACGATTGACGCTGTCTGAGGATGCCTACTCCAACCTCGGCGACTGGCAATGGCAGATCTCCGAAACTGCGCTCAGCGACTGGGCGGATATCACCGGGCTCGATACCGAGGACACAGCCTCGTACACGCCGGTAAGCACAGACGCCGGCAGTTTCCTCAGAGTCTACGTGACCTACACCGACGAGTACGGAATTCTGAAGCGAGGACTGAGCCCGACCATCGGACCAGTCCAGGAATGAACTGACTGACTTTCGTTCAATGCCGCAGCGCTGGCTTGTCCAGCAGCGCCGAACCAGACCCGGACGGCCCGGCGGACCCGGTTTCAAGGGACGCTGCGCCGTCCGGGTTTTTCGTGTGCGGCCCAGTTTTGGGGCGAGAGAGGGCAGGCACAAGGCCTGCCCCTACCGTGATATTGCCGTTAGCAGAGGTGTAGGAAAGCTCACCCCTATTTTGAACTGCGCCCGCTTTTCCCGAAGCTGTTGCGCCGGTGCGGAATATGACGTAAGATGTGAACTGTCCGGCCAGGAAGGCACTGCCGGCGCACGGAGAAACCAGTCGAATTCAGAGGGTCAGACATGAGCGATCTTCATCTACTTCAGTATCTGTTCGACGTGCAAGGTTACCTGGTAATTGAAGACGCATTGAGCAGGTCAGAGGTCGAAGCACTGAACCGCCTGCTGGATGTACAGGAGCTGCCCGCCCCCGGACAGACGCAGCGTTTCGGCAGCGCGCCAGACGGCCCCGGCTTCCTGGCGTGGGGCCAGCCCTTCGTCGATCTTCTGGACCACGAGCGGATAATGCCGATCCTGCGGCTCCGCCTGGGCGACTGTTTCCGCCTGGACAGGATTTACGGCATGTACATGGAACAGGGGATGCCGCGCGGGCGGCTTCACGCCGACTACGGGGCCACCTCCCCGACCACAGGAGCGAACCCCGGCGAATACGTCCCTTTCCGCGACGATCAGATCTACAATGGTTTTGTCGTGGTGACCTGGTGCCTTACCGATACAGGGCCGGGCAAGGGAGGGTTCTGCTGCATTCCCGGCAGCCACAAGAGCAACTACAAGCTGCCGCAACAGATCGACGAAGCCCCCGAGGACTCGTCCAGCGTCATCATTCCCGAAGCCCCGGCCGGTTCAGCCATCCTGTTCACCGAGGCCCTGACGCACGGCACTGCCGCCTGGCAGGCACAGCACGAGCGAAGGGCGCTCCTCTACAAGTACTGCATTTCCCACGTGGCCTGGACGGCCAGGCGCGTCCAGCCGCCGCCAGATGCCGAACTGACGCCCCGCCAGCAGATCCTCTTTCGCGATCCAGGCGATCCCTACAGACACTTTCCTTCTCTGTTCGAGGAAGCAGTTGCAGCCTGATTCGGGTCAGAAAGGCCTTCTCACCGCAAGTCAGCCAATATAAAAGCGGCGCAGCATCCAGGATTTAACAGGATGCTGCACCGCGCCGCGGCTGTCGGGATAAGTTGCTACTTCTCTGTGGAGATGCCGCCGGCCAGATCGTTTCCGGCCTGCCCGTCCTGCCGCGGTTTATCTGTCGACCCCCAGGGCAATCGCATCAATTTGATTTGCCAATACTGCCGAAGTTAGCCAGAGAGTCCACGGAGGGCAGGCACAAGGCCTGCCCCTACATTCCGGGCAGCCTCCCAGGAAGTTGACACATTTGGATGCAATTGCCCTGTGCCGACCCCAATTCTACGCTTCCTGCTCCTCAAGAAGATGGGGCGGGATGGCATCCCCCACCGGCCGCGGCATGGGCTGCCAGTAACCGTCCGGGTCGACGCCGCGCGCAATGATCCCATTGCCGCTCTCCGGCTCTGGGCCCCGAACGTCCGCCGGGAAATAGCGGATTGTCAGTCCGCAGCGGCGGCGGCTGGAGGGATTCGGCTGCGATCCGTGCAGAAGCATGTCGGTGTGCAGCGAGATCTGACCGGCCTTCAGCTCGACTGAAACCGGCTGCCCGTACCGCCACGGATTGTGAACGTGCTGGCTGAGCACACCCTCTTCCTCGTCCGTCACCCATTCAAATGGGATGCGGCCCAGCAGATGCGTGCCGGGGAACAGCTTCATCGCTCCGTTCTCCACATCGACGTCATCGATTGCCAGCCAGGCCGTAACGACTTTGCTCGGCGTCAGCGCCCAGAAGGAGGCGTCCTGGTGCCAGTATACCGACTTGACGTCGCTGGGCATCTTGGAAAAGTAGTGCGTCATCGTGCAAACGATGTTGGGGCCAAGGATATCTTCAACATAGTCGAGAATCCGGTCATCCATGACCAGATCATAGATGCCCTCGCAGTGCGTATGCCAGCTATTGACCGAGTAACTGTCAAGCCCGGCCTCAGTCGCCATCTTCAACAGCTTATCGAAATAGGCGCGGTTGGCATCCGCTTCTTCCTCCGAGAAGAGATCGATGGGAAACACGTACCCATGCTCGTTGAAGTAGTCAATCTCGTCCCGGGTCAGCTTTTTCGGCTCCGCCGTCTCGGCGGGGAAGTACCTCAGGTCCCGCTCCATCGTCGGATGTGCGTCATTGACTGCCATGATTCGTTTCTCCTATGGCCATGTTGCGTCGTTCCAGATTTCCTCACGCCTGGTCGAAACTGCGAGGAGGGAGAGTTACTCTTTCCGAGACCAGACCAGATCCTATCGAACCGACTTTTCTTTGTCAACTTTCCAGCCAATTTTACAGTCGGACAACCTTTCCCGACTGCATCGACTCCGCTACGGCATCCAGGACGCGCATCTGCGCGATACTGCTTTCCGGTGAAATCCGATGGGCCTGATCGTGCTCGAGACAGTCGCACAGATGGTCCAGCTGGTGGGTGAACTGATGCGTCGGCGGGAAAGCAATCGTCTCCACGCCGTTTGCAGAATGGTACTCCAGCGCCACATCCTGGTTCTCGTTATTCCATGCCTTGTCAAACCGCACAAAGCCCGCGTCACCACTGATCTCCACATACTGAGAAGCCCAGCTGTCAAACCCCACCGACATCTGCGCGGTCCGTCCGCCTGAGAATGCCAGGGTAATGTAGGCAGCGTCGTCTACCTCTACGCCCCTGGTCTGCACCGCGTAGACGGTCTCCGGCTCCTCGTCAAAGATGAAGCGCGCCTGATGAACGTTGTAACAGGCCAGATCGTAGATTGCGCCCCCGCCTTTTGCCCGGTTCCAGCGCCAGTTGCTCTCGGGCGTTCGATTGCCACGTGGAACGTTGGTGCAGAAGGTACTGCGAATGTTGAGCACCTTGCCGATTCCGCCGCGGCGTACGATCTCCTCCGCCTTCAGGTGCATGGGATGGTGGCGAAACTTGAATGCCTCTGCCACAAAGACACCGTGTTCGCGACAGGCGGCCACAAAGGCCCTGGCCTCCTCTGCGCTTTGCGTGAACGGCTTCTCGCACAGGACGGCCTTGACGCGGCCCGAAGAGGCCAGCTGAATTCCGGCTTCCGCATGCAGTTGGCCCCAGAGACAGATCACAGCGATGTCATACTCCCCTGCCGCCAGCATTTCGTCCAAGGAGTCGTATGCGTAGGGTACATCAAACTGCTGTGTAAATCGTTCAATCGCCTGCGACGAGACGTCGCAGACGGCCGTGAGCGCGGCCCTCTCCAGGTTCTGGCAGGCAGTTGCATGGCCGCGGGAGATCCCGCCGGTCCCGACCAGAGCAACACGAAATTTTCTCGGCGATCCATTGTTCATTCTTTGCTGTCCCTTTCATGTGGCGTGAAAGACAGATGTTTTTGGATGGTCAGGCGTCAAACGGCAATCGCTTCTGCGCGCGGGCGGAAAGTACGCCGCAGCGGCCGGATGTGCTAACATTGCCTTCAACCGGCGAGCTGGCGAACTCCTGCCCCGGGCTCGCAGATCAGGCGGTCGGACTGTCCGTATTATCGCCCCAAAGAAAGGTTGACGCAATGAAAGTATTCGCAGGCGGAGTCTCAACCGAAACGAACACCTTTTCCCCAATGCCGACAGGGATGCGCGATTACACTATCATCCGGCCCGATGACGAGGTCGAGAAGGGCACAAAGGTCGCTTTCGACCAGTTCCAGGCGGCAACCGAGGCCCGCGGGTGGGAGTACGTCTTTGGCATGTCGGCCAACGCGCAGCCGGCCGGCCTCACCACACGCAGCACCTACGAGAGCCTGCGCGATGAGCTGCTTGAAAGACTTGAGGCTGCGATGCCGGTTGACATTGTTCTACTGGGCCTGCACGGCGCCATGGTCGCAGAGGGCTATGACGACTGCGAAACGGACATCATCGACCGCGTTCGCAAGATCGTCGGGCCCGACGTTAAGATCGGCGTCGAGCTGGACCTGCATTGCGACGTCACCCAAGCCATGATCGACACGGCCGACGCCATCGTGCTCTACAAGGAGTATCCGCATACCGACGTCGCGGCACGGGCAGCGGACCTCTTCAACATTGTGGCCGACGCAGCCGAAGGCAAGACCAATCCCACAATGGCGCTCTTTGACTGCCGCATGATCGGGCTCTACCTTACGCCCTACGAACCCCTGCGCAGCTTCGTAGACGAACTGCTGGCCATGGAGGGCAAGGACGGCATCCTCTCCATCTCGCTTGTCCACTGTTTCCCGTGGGGAGACGTTCCCACCTGCGGCGCCCAGGCGTTGGCAGTAACGGACGGCGACCCGGAGCAGGCCGCACGCGTGGCTGAAGAGATCGGCCGGAGGTTCCACGGAATGCGCCGGGAACTCGACCAGACACCCTACTCAATAGATGAAGCATTGGCGCAGGCGCTGGCCGACCCGACCGGGCCGGTGGTTATCGCGGACCGGGCCGACAACGCGGGCGGCGGCGCGGCCAGCGATTCCACGTTCATGCTCAAGGCGATGCTGGACCGAGGAATCGACAACGCCGGGATCGCGACCATGTGGGACCCCATCGCGGTCCAGGTTGCCATGTCAGGCGGCGTCGGAGCGAAGCTCGACATACGGCTGGGCGGCAAAATGGGCCCGATGTCCGGCGACCCGCTCGACCTGAACGTCGAAGTGACCGCCATCGTTGAGGAGATGTACCAGGAGTGGCCGCAGCAGGGCGACCCCATGCGCATCCCCTGCGGAGATTCCGTCTGCCTGAACTGCAACGGCATCGACATCATCGTCAGCAGCAAGCGCGGACAGCCCATGAGCCCTGACGTCTTCACCAACCTCGGCGTCGACGCGACGAAGAAGCATATCCTGGTGGTGAAGTCCTCCCAACATTTCTATGCCGGATTCGCGCCGATCGCTTCACAGATCATTTACATGGCCGCGCCCGGTGCGGTCGCGCCGCGATACACGGAGATTCCCTTCAAACGGGTCGACCTTCACAAGTATCCTTGGGTCGAAGAGCCGTTTGCCTGAGGCCGCGTACCTTTCAGGGCAGAAACCGGACAGGAATTGGACGAACAAGGACGGGCAGAAGTCAGATACGAGAGAGAATCCCTGGTCGCGGCGCTGCGCGACCGGGGTATCTCCTATCTTGCTCCCAGCGACGCGGTCGCGCGCGAGGCGCCGGAATCAGACGCGAAACTCCTGTGCGCGCTGCTGCACCAAGAGGATTCGAGGATGCGGCTTGCGATTGTGCCGCTCCTCCTCCGGCATCCTGAAATCTCGGCATCCGTACCCGATCTGGCTGTCAGGCTGGACAAAGCAGCCTTGCTGGAGTTGCAGACCCTGTATATGGCGGCAGTCTACCTGCAGCGAAACTGGCGTTCTCGCCTGAGCATCTACCTGGACGAAGTGACCCTGTTGCCCGACCTCTTCTCTCAGCAGATGGGTCTGCCCCTGCCCGAGGAACGGTTTGGGAAACTGGGCCTGGTTGAACTGGCTGATGCGTGGCAAGCGCGTTCGCGGTACCCTTTCGAACGGTTGCAAGCTATAAACAGCACGTTTGAACTGTTCATAGGGCAGCTGAAACTGGAGAAGGCGAACCTAACTCATGCGCCGTAGAGTCCCGGAGGAAGTTTGAAATCCTGACGGACATGTGGCTGACCGGTACTTCTCCCGAACAATGGTGAGTCAACCCGCAGCGCTGCCGGTACCGGAGTCCAGGGGCAGGTCCCGAAGGGGCCGCGGCTGAAACGGTCGCGCCTCCAGCGCCTGCTCGTCTAGGTCGATCCCCAGGCCGGGCGTTTCGGGAAGCGTTATGAAGCTGTTTTCTACCTCGAGAGCCTGGCGTGAAATCTCCCTTCCCACCTCCTCAAAGTTGACGAAGTACTCGGTGATGAGGAAGTTGGGCATGCCCGCCGACGCGTGCAGCGTGGCGGCCAGGCCGACGGTCGTGCTGTTGTAGTTGTGCGGGGCCATCGCCACGTGATAGGCCTCGGCCATCGCGCCGATCTCCCGGAGCTCAAGGATGCCGCCGCAGTTGCATACGTCCGGGTTGAGAATGTCGGCGGCCCGCCTCTCAAAGACCTCTCGAAACTCGTTCTTTGTATAGAGCTCCTCACCCGTTACGACCGGCAGATCGATGGCGTGACGCACCTCTGAAAGCGCGTCCAGGTCGCGGGCCGAAACCGGCTCCTCGAACCAGAAGGGCGCGTAGGGCTCCATCGCCCGGGCCGCCCGCACTGCGTGCAGTGGAGCCAGCCTGCGGTGGACCTCGACCAGTATGTCCACGTCCGGGCCGACGGCCTCGCGCACTGCACGTACCCTCTCGACCGCCTCTTCCTCCTGACTGCGGTCGATATAGGCCCGCCAGCGGCCGGGGAACGGGTCGAATTTCAGCGCTGTAAATCCCCGCGCGACGACCGCCCTGGCTCTCTCCGCCAGTACCTCCGGGTCCTCCGCCCCGTCCCAGCCGTTCGCATAGACCCGCAGCCGCCTCCGGGTTCGTCCGCCGAGCAGGTTGTAGACGGGCTGGCCCGCGGCTTTGCCGACAATGTCCCAAAGCGCCTGTTCAAGTCCGCTGACGGCGCAGAACAGCTCCAGGCTCCCTCTCTTGCCAGCAAAGTCGGCGTAGGCGGAAAAGAGAAACTGCTTGATATCGAACGGAGAGCGCCCGACCAGGTAGCGGGCGAGCTCATCCATCTGACGCTTGATAACCCGGTCCCGGTCAAGCTGCGTGTAGGCCTCCCCCCAGCCGTGCACGCCTTCATCCGTTTCAACCTTAACGAACAGCCAGTGCTTCGCGGATCCCGAGTCAACCAGGAAGGTCTTAATCGAATCGATTCTCATCTCGAATACCTTGGATTGGCGTCTTCTATACGTATTGCAGCAGAAACGTTTCGAGGGCAGCGGCAAATGGGCCGGTAAGGTTGTGCTCATGCACCTCGGCCCGAAAGTCCACGCGCTCTTCCGCCTCGTAGAGCCGATACACCTGCCGGGTCAACCTTTCCACCTCGCCAAACCCGCTCACAGGCCACCACTGGTCGCCCAGGTTGGCCCTGACCAGCAGAGGACGCGGCGCAATGGCCGCGTGAAGATGCTGAATGTCGCACACGTTGAGGATGCCGAAAGGAAAGGGGGACGGGTCGGCGTTGGCGAAGTATGACGCCATTTCGACCATATGAATCTCGAAGGTAGTAGCGGCGCAGAGCGGCGCCGCGGCGCAAAAGCGTTCGTCCAGCGCCGCGACCAGCCACGTATCCATGCCCCCCTGGCAAAGGCCGGAGATAGCCACGCGGTTCTCGTCGACGTCGTCCCGCGCCCGCAGGTACTCACCGGCCCGCACCGTCTCTGCCGCGCGCAGGCCCAGCTGGCTCACCCCCAGGACATCACCCATCCCCATCAACAGCGACATCCCCATATCCGCCTTGTCCTTCATGGGCGACGTTTCGCCAAAAGGGGCGTGGTCCAGGACCAAAACGACAAACCCCTGCTCCGCCATCCGAACTGCGAAAGCCTGGTAGGCCGGCTTCCACTTGTCCTCCGGCCAGCCGGGGTTCCACACCAGTCCCGGCATCTGCGTCCCGGCTGGTCGGGAAGGCGAAAAGACGAAGGCAGGAATAGCGTAGTCCTCGTCGACATAGACGTCGACGCGCTCACATAGTGCATTCGAACCAACCCGGATACGGGCCCGGACCAGACTATCGCGCAAAGGCGGCAACTCAGGTATGCCGATCGTCGCCGGCAGGACGGTTCTTACGCGGTCTCGAAACTGCTCCCACTCCGCCAGACTGTGAAAGTCCGCAGGCAGTTCCCGGGCTTTCCGCATTACCTTCTTCTGAAGCCAGCGGATCGAGTTTGTCTTCTGACCGAGCGGCTCCCCGGTTGTCCTGCCGGGGTCCTGCGCGCCGTTTTCGGAGAGAGCCGGTTCCTGGATGGCCGATTCGATTGCAGTCATTGGGAGCTCCTTTGTCTATGGAAGGCAGAACTGATCTGCCTTGAGGTCCGTTACAAAACCGTGTCCCGGCGCATGCGTAATCATCAGTTCAGGTTTCGCCAGCAGCGCGGTCTGCTGCGGCGTTACACCGCAGGCCCAAAAGACCGGCATGACGCCGTTTGGGATGCTCTCCACGGGGTCGCCGACAAGCGGGGATGCAAGATCCGCGCCGATGCCGGCCGGGTCGCCAACGTGTACCGGCGCCCCGTGATTGAAGGGATAGCGACTGGTCAACTGCGTGGCGATGATGGCCTGGCCCGGCGTCATCCAGCGCATGGTTACGACCAGCGAGCCCGCGTATCTGCCGGCGGGTACAGTGGGCAGGTCGGTGTTCAGTACCCACACCTCCTGCGATTTTGGGACGCCGGCCCTTTCCAAGGCGTCGTCAAACGTCAGGCTTGAGCCGATCAGGAAGGCTACGCTGTCTTCCCTCCAGAGCGCGCGTATCTCACATACGTCTTCTTCGCGGACACCCTTGCGAAAGACGGCATAACGCGGCAGGTCGCTGCGCAGGTCGGCTCCCGGCGCGCACAGACGCGGCTCGGGCACGCCGCCGTCCGTTACTTCAACGAGGGGGCAGGCCTTGGGGTTTCTCTGGCAGTAGAGCAGGAAGTCGTATGCCTCCGACTGCGGCAGGACGACCAGGTTGCACTGCACATAGCCGGGAACTCTGAATACGGTCGGACCGGTCCATTCCCCCCTGCGCATCGCCAGCCGTGCCTCTTGCGCCTTATTCATTTCGACCCGCGAAGTGAAGCGAAGGGCCACGATGAAAACCTTTTTTCCACGAAGGGCCACGAAGGGCCGCGAAGAACACCCAAAGGCTACTGGGATTAATCTTGCAAGCAGGGCGTATGCTTTTGTCCTTTCCTGGAGTCGAAACCGCCACTGCCAGGCATTGTACCGTCATGCGGCTCGGGGCCGACAATCCCAGGCGGTCAGTCGTCCGCATCCAACCGTCAGCGGCCGCTGAGACCTGTCAGGACGATTCCCTGCATGAAGTATTTCTGGGAAAAAGCGAAGAGCATGATCACCGGGATTGTTATCAAAGTCGAGGCCGCCATCATGGCACCGGTGTTGCCGGGACCTGCTTGAGAACCGGCCAGCACCATCTGGATTCCCACCGCCACCGGCAGCTTTTCGGTGGTATTGATGAAAACCAGCGGAGACATAAAGGAGTTCCAATTGAATATGGCGGTAAAGACGACTACGACCGCCAGCACCGGTTTCAGATTGGGCAACAGAATCTGCCAGAAGATCCGCAGGTTCGAGGCCCCATCGATCTTGGCGGCCTCATCGAATTCAAGCGGAATCGTCCGAAAGAACTGGCGCAGCAGAAAGATATTGAACGCGCCTCCTCCCAGGAAAAAGGGGAGAATCAGAGGGATCCACGTATCGATCCAGCCGAAGAAGCGCATGAGAGCGAAGCGAGGGATGATGAGAACACTCTCCGGCACCATCAGCGTTGCCAGAACTACCGCAAACCAGATATTCCGGCCCAGAAAATTAAGGCGGGCAAAGCCATAGGCTACCAGAGATGCTGACAAGGTGGCCCCAAGTGTGGCTGAAATCGTTATGACAAGGGAGTTGAAGTACCAGATTTCAAACGGATTTGTGATAAAGAGGCGCTGGTAGTTTTCGATCGTAATGGGGTCGGGAAACCATTGCGGCGGAAAGCGGAGGATGTTGCCGCGAAACTTTACCGAAGTTGACATCAGCCAGTAGAGAGGAAAGACAGCAACGACCGCCAGGGGAAACAGATAGAAGTGTGTGAAGAGAACAAACAGACGCTGCCTGAGCGTCATCTTTTTCTCCTCCGGCAGGGCGGTAGCCCCGGCGTTTTTCTGTCTCATTTGGCAACACGTCTCTAGTTTTCGTAGTAAACCCAGCGGCCCGACAGGCGAAACTGGATGAGCGTAAAGAAAACGACGATCAGAAACAGCATCCAGGCCAGAGCCGACGCATAGCCAAACTGCAGATCCTCAAACGCCGATCGGTACAGATAGAGGACGTAGAAGAGAGTGGAATGTTGGGGGCTGCCGTTGGTCATCAGAAAGCCGGCTGTGAAGATCTGGAAGGAGCCGATGATGCCCAGAACAAGGTTGAAAAAGATGACAGGAGTGAGCATCGGAATGGTGACAAAGCGGAATCTGGCCCACCAGGCCGCGCCGTCGATACTGGCTGCTTCATACAGCACTTCCGGGATCCCCTGCAAGCCCGCGAGGAAGATCACCATTGTGCCGCCAACGCCCCACAGGCTCATGAAGATATAGGCAAGTTTGGCGTACTGAGGCAGATAGATCCAGCGCTGCCTGGGCAGCTGAATCGCATCAAAGACTGCATTCAGAAGTCCGAATTCAGGGTTGTAGATCCACATCCACAAATAGGCCAGGCCAACGGCGGGTACAATGCTGGGGATGAAAAAGGCGACCCGGTAGAAGTTTATGCCCCAGACGCGCTGGTTGATCACCAGGGCCGCGGCGAGCGCAACGATCAGCTGGAGGCCCACTGCAATAAAGGTGTAGTAGAAGGTATTGTAAAGGCTCGTGTAAAACAGCTCATTGCCGAACATCTCCTGGTAGTTCTCCAGGCCCACCCAGTTCGGCGGGCCGACAAACTTCCAGTCGACAAAGGAGAGCCCAACGGCGCCCAGGAGCGGCCCCGCTTCAAACAGAAAGAATCCAACCAACCAGGGCATGATGAAGAGATAACCCCCGAAGTTCTTTCTGAGGGCGACGCGAAGCCGGCCTCCGCGCTGTGTTCGGTTGGGTGGGACCGCTGCTTCAAGGTTTTCTGACATTAGGAGGCTAAGGGCCGGAACAGACTTCGCTGCTCTCTTACGAGCAACGGCGTATTGTCAATTGAAGATAAGATAGAGGTCAACAGCCATGTAGCCCGGGCCTGGGTCTCCGGTCGATTGTCTTGAAAACTGCGAAGGATAGAATGATGCAAAGGAGATAGTGCGGGCCGGCGAGGCCGGCCCGCACGGGAATGAGACGTCCACGTGTTTGAGCTGCACACCCGGACCGTCTAGCTGCCGAACTCCTCAAGGTCCTTCATGCCCAGTTCAATCTGTTCCTGAACCTCCGGCTCAACCGCAGCGATGAGCTCCTGGGCATTGGTCTGCTCGCCGACAATCAGGACGTCATGCACTTTCGGCGTCCAGATGTCGCGGTTGACGATGAACCAGCGCGGGAAGTGCGGATTGACGACGTCGGCATAGTCGAGGGCCTGCAGGAATGGCTCGCGCGGCATCTTGAGCAGCTCTTCGGTTACGTAGTCAAGGCCCGGCGCGTGGGTCAACAGCAGGTCGGCGTGCTTGTCCAGCATTGGAGCCGCGTAACCGAGACCGACGTTCAGGTCATCGCCCTCCTCGACCATCCAGCGGGCGAATTCCAGGACGGCTTCAGGGTGTTCGGACTGCTGCGAGCAGGCGATCGGAATCCCGTGGGCCCACTCTTTGGGCTCCTTGAACATCGGGAGCGGGTGCGGCGACGGCGTCCACTGACCATAGGACGCTTCCACGAGCCGCGCCGGCCAGGTCAGCCAAGCCATGTCCATCGCGACCTTGCCTGTCCAGAAACTGATGCCTGCCTGGCTCTCCTGGGGTGTGGGCGCGGTCTTGTGGACATTGAAGTTATCGTAGGCCCATTGGACAACGTCGGAAGCGGGATCTTCGTCCATCAGCCATTCGGTCCAGCCTTCGTCGAAGGCCAGTCCACCGTTTGACTGGACGAGTGCGTAGCCGGGACCCCCACCCAGAATACAGCACGGAATGTTGATTCCCAGCTGCTCGGCGTTGCCGTCGCTGTCGCGCTTGGTAAGCGCCTGCGCGATCTCGGTTACTCTCTCCGCGGTCCATGAGGGATCGCCCCAATTGACAGGCGGCAGATCGATGCCCGCCTCTTCGAACATCTCCTTGTTGACCCAGGTTCCCATGATCTGGATCAGGTGAGGTATTCCGTATACACCGCCGACATAGCTGTGGCTGTACTCGGGAATAATGTCCAACACGAGCCTGATCGATGAGTCTTCAGGCTCCAGATCGACAAGGGGCTTCAGGTCGCGCAGCCAGCCGGCGAAGATCCATCCTCCCCAAAGGCGGTGGTCGCACCAGATCGCGTCCGGGGCATCTCCACCGGCGAAGGAGGTCTCCACCTTGGTGAAGTAGCCCATGTAGTCCGTGATTATGCGTACAGAGCAGTTAATGCCCATCCCATCGCCGCGGTCCGTATTGAACACCTCGACAGTCTCTTGCTTGAGCTTGATTTCGGCATCGCCTCCAGCCCAAGTCGACCAGACAATTTCTCTCACTTCGGCGGCGGGTGAAGCTGAATCTCCGCCAGCGGTCTCCGCACCGGGTGCCGCAGGGACGCAGGCCGCTACCGCCACGGCGCCGGCGCCAACCCCTGTCAGGCGCAGAAACGATCTTCGACTCACCCGATTCTCTTGTGAAGACATACGGCAGCTCTCCTTTTTTCTGTGAACCCCGGAACGCATCAAGACTTCCTTCTCAGAGAACGTCAGTGGACAGTGCTTATAGCGAGGCCTCCACGCAATACGCGCTGCAGAATGGAGCGGGGAATCGGGGGAAACACGCGCAGTCTCGGACAGCTTCGTTGCCGTGTCCGGACGATGCGTCATTATAGTCCAGGAATTTTTTCAATGTAATCCTATTTTTTTGTCCAAATTTGCGATGCTTTCGTCTGTTCCTGCTATTGCCCAGGGGTGACGGCAGGCTGTAGCGGCGCCAACAGAGCTACTTCAGGGGGTTCTGGCGCGCGAACGTTTGCATCGCGAATTCATTTCGCGACGCTACGCATTCCTTGAAGTCAGGTCATGGAAAGGGAATTCAGATTCGACTCAACCGATCAGGCGCCAGTCGCCGGCCAAGTGCGTGCAGGAGAAGCGTTCCAAAAAGGGCAACGGGGCAAAGGGATGGACACCGGCTGTAGGCTGTGCAAGTCACAAACTGCGATTTTCAAGCGAGTAGGCGTGGTTCTCCCCACCTATCTGCCACACACCGCGGAACAACGATCGACGCTTGGGGGGCATGGCCTCAATGATCTCGTGTTCGAGATTGAGCCGGTGCCACTGCGCCCAAAGGGAGTTGTAGCAGTTGAAAACCGCACAACGGGGATTGTCCGGGTTGGTCCAGTCGTTGGCCGCGTGGAGCAGGCTTTCGGTGAAAATGACCGCCGACCCGGCCGGGCAGCTATAGTCCTCCATCATCTCCCGAATGCTGTTTTCCCAGGAAGAGTCGCTGATGTTGGGGCGGTAACGGTCGGGGCCGCCGTAATTGAAATGGGCCTTGTGGGATCCGCTGAGGAAGGATGTGCCGCCCTGACCGGCCTTGACCTCTTCGAGTTCCCATACCACGCGCGTCAGACCGGCGAATATTTTCCCGCCGACCGCCTGATAGCGCATCGCGTTTGCCTGTTGCGGCGGGCGCACCACGTGCGGCAACCCGCCGTCGCGGCGCGCCTGCTTGCTCCAACCCGGCGGACGAACCGTGATAAAGGAGTTTTCGCAGCGGAAGGGGTAATAGTCGTCTGACAGGAAGGGCTCTTCTGCCAGGATTTCAGCCAGAATCCCTGCGACGGCCGGGTGATCGAGCAAGGTCTGGAGAGTCCCTTGAAACGACTGCCTGGGATTTGTCGCCTGCTGATTATTCGCTATATCCGCTGTATAGGCCTCTGCCTTCATCGCCCCGATTTCGTCCTGCGTAAGCACACCGGGGAGCAGGATCCAGCCGCGCAGATCGAAGAAGAATTTCTGTTCTTCGGTCATCGGGATTGGTTTTGCGTCTAAGGATTTCAACTGTTTCCTCCGCGAAATGTCGGCCAATACACAGGCGCCTTCACCCAGGCATCATGTTCCGGTCTACCCTTTCACACCTGTGAACACGAAACCCTGGATGAAATAACGTTACTCCACGAAAACAACACGATGAGTGGACTCTTCTGCAATCGGGAGACATGCTCGTTCGGCTTCGGGACCGAACTACAGTTTTGCGATATTCAAGGCCTGGGGAAAGTCCGTTAAATGATAGTGGCCCGGTCAGTCAGTGTCAAGTCAACAAAGAACTCAGGCAGGGCAATCGTAGCTAATCCGGTTTGCCAACATTGCCGAGGTTAGCCAGAGAGTCCACGAAGGGCAGGCACAAGGCCTGCCCCTACCGTAGATTGAGGGGGAAGGCGGAGAGTGCGGTGTGCATGGGTGCGCCAGGGCAGGGGCACGGCCCGGCCATGCGTTTCGGGCAGCCTCCCAGGAAATTGACGCGATAAGATACGAATGCCTTGAGTACCCAGGCGATTCCAGAAGAGCGGGGAATCCGAGAGGGGCTAACCGATTTTCGGGGCCTGACGCAGCTTCATTCTGGCAGTCGTCGCAGGTCCACTGACAGAATAATATGGGATTGAAATTTCGGGTCCGGTAACCCCAAAAAGCCACTTGCCAGATGTTGTAGGATGGGATACATTTTTCAGTGCAGCCGCAGGATAGGATACATTTCCAGGCGTCAACCATCGACACAGTCGCTCACAGTTTCCAGGCAACCACTCTCGACTCAAAATCGGTTATCTCCTCCCGAGTCAGAACGAAAGCGAACGACACTGGCATCCGTTTCAAACTGTTAAGTAGAATCGCACTCCCGGTGAAAGGCTTGAAGGCAAAGCCGGCCATCCCAGGCCTCCTCAAGCCGTTCGCAGGCACGTATCCCGCCGACTCTGCAGGGCAGATGCCGGCGTCTCGGAAAGCGAAACAAAAAAATAATAGTACGACGACGATGACTGTCGAAAGGAATCTCCGATGAAACGCACCTTCCTCACCCTGCTGCTAATTGCATCGCTCCTCTTCGTCCCGGCAACGGGCCTCGGCGCCCCGCCAAACCAGGAAGCCTCATCGGACCTGCCCATGAGCGTCACGGTCTTGGGCTATGGGGCTGCCTCGGCTCCCCCGGACAGTGTCAGCGTGAACCTGTATATCGGCGAGCAACCCTCCTATGGCCCCGGGGGTCCTGAGCTGTCCTTCGTCGAACCAGAGGACCTTGAAGAAGTTGGCGACTTCCTGGTTGAACAGGGAATTGATGTTGAGTCGATAGAGATAAACTACCTCAGCCGAAACTATGCGTATGGGCCTTCAAGTTTCGCAGGTGAAGTTGCTTTTTCCTTTAACGAATTGGACCGGCTGCTTGATCTGATGCAGGGGCTCCTGGACGAAATGGAAGGAAGACGCGGCCCCACGATTCAGGGCGCGAACATGGTCTTCCGGGTCGAAGACTGTGCCGCGCTGGAGCTGGAGGCGATGCGCGCCGCACTCGACGACGCCAGACAGCGCGCGTCAAGGATGGCAGGGCTTCTGGACATGTCGCTCGGCCGCGTCATTTCAGTCTCGGAGGACGTTTCCCCGGTTGGCGCGATCCGACCCGCGGGCGGCTGCATCGCCCACGCCGGGCAGACGTCTATTGGAGGCTACTATCTGATGGGAAGCTCCAGTTCGCTGGCCAACACGCCGTCGGAGGTTGAAGTGGCCATCATGCTGAAAGCAACCTTTTCCCTCCAGCCGTGAGACCCGACCGGGATCTTACCGGATATTCAACGGTGCTTCAGTTTTCGGACTTGCAGACGACGGCACTATGGAGTGGGGCGGCGGCAGAGGAAGCTACTCGAAGAGAAAGCAGGAGGCGGACTGATTTGGCCCTACAGCGTAGTCTAGCGGCGTGCCGGATGCACAACGGTCCATGGCGTGGGCGCAACGGTGGTAAAACTTGCAGCCTTCCAGTGCCAGCGGCGAAGGCCGTCGGAAGAGACCCCGCCATAGCATCTTCAACGAGGCCACGATTCACGGGACCCTGCCCTGGAGTGCCAAGCAGCAGCGTCGCTCGCTCCTCTATCGTTTCTCGCCCAACTACCTGCACTTTGCCGGCGGCGTCTACGAGACTTCGATGCCGGACTGGGTGGACGAGTTGACTCCCGCGCAACAGGCGGTCCTGGAGCCTCCCTATATCTACGACCGTCCCATCATCGAAGATGACAGCGTTTCGATAATTCGCCCAAAGCGCGTGCGTCCGGATGGAACCATCAGAGAAGAGTGAAGAGTCCGCTCCCGCCGCTCTACGTTTCGTGCCATGACATTGCCTCGCCTCGCACAAGCGTTGCGCGGCGTTCATAGCTTCCGGGCCATTCCACTTCCAGCTCCCCACTTTCTACCATGAGGCTGAGAGGATTGACGCGCGTCTTCAGGGGCAGGTAGATCCGCTGGCGCTTGCGCGCCGACTCGTAGAGCGCCATCATCACCTCCTGTACAGCCCTCCCCCGCTCCCCGCCGCTGACGGGGCTGTCCGTTCGCCCTTCGACCCAGTCGATTGCCTCCCGGCACTGTTGCGACCAGCAGTCATGCCATGGCGCCGACAGGTCATCCCAGCCCCCCGTTTTCCCGTTCAGATAGCGAACCGCGCCGATTTCAAAGTTATAGCGCGCGGAAAGTCCCTCGGGCATGTGCATCGGCGCATCGGACGGAATCATCTCATCGGGATGACAGGTCGTGCTGAGCTCCATTATTCCCTGCGTTCCGATCACGCGGCAACCCTGGCCCAGACCTTCAACCAGGTTTCCCATGATGAGGATCATGGCTCCGTTGTCGCAGGCAGCCAGGCCGAGGCAGGCATCTTCCGCCGGCAGACCGCGTTCCATCAGGTCGGTGGTTCGTTCCACCGCGCCCATCACCCACTCCACCTGCGGCTCGTCCATGAGAAAAAGGGCCAGGCGAATGTTGTGCGAATTGGTGTTGAGCAGATTTCCGCCTGCGTCCAGTTGAATCTGCGTGACGCGGCCAATCGCGCCCTCCCGAATGAGGTCTTTGGCCTTTTTCCAAGTGGTGTGGTGGGGCCTCTGGTAAGCAACTGTCAGTTTGACCCCGTTTCGCTGGCACGCGGTCAACATCGCGTCGGCCTCTCCCAGGTCCACGGCCATCGGCTTCTGGCAGATGATCGCTTTCGGCTGGCGGGCGGCGGCCGCGATGACCATTTCCGCGTGCTGCTGGTGCCAGGAGCAGACATCGACGAAATCAAGCCGCTCGCTGTCCAGCATCTGCCGGTAATCGGCGTAGCGATGCGCCTCGGGGACCCCGAAGAATTCGCCAAACTCCCGCAGAGCGTCCGGGTTCGTATCTGCAATCGCCCCGATTTCGGTTGGGCCGCCCTCCACGCCCAGCCAGGCCCGGGCGTGGACGCGCGCGATGATGCCACAAGCAATGATTCCGGTTCGATAAGTTGCCATTGGATGCTCCTGATAGAGGCCCGTTTTCGCCTGGACCTGCGCCCAAGCGATCGGCGTACCGTGCCCGCTCCGTCGTCCCAAGGGAAAGCTGCTGCACAAACCGGCCGGTCCCTGCTTCCTTAGTCTGCCTGCAAACTCTTCTCCAGGTCGGAAGAGCTGGTAAACCAGCGCACCCGGCCCATAAAGTGCGCCAGATCGTCGCTCTCTGCGCGTAGCCGCTGCAACATCGGACCGATGGGATCAGATGCAGCCCCGTCGGTCCCATAGCTGCCGTGGAAAGCAAAGTAGGCCTGATTCAACACGCGCAAGGGATACCCGTTCGCCACCAAAAACTGCCTGCGGCCCTCCATGTAGGTTTCGGCGGTCTCCACCAGCCCCGCTTCCAACAACGTATCCACGTGCAGCCGCGTCTCACGCATTGCCCGCTGAAACTCGAACGGGAGAGGCCGGCCGTATCGCTCCCATCGACTTTGCTCCAACTCATATGTCCGCGTCCAAGAATCGGCCGTGCTACAAGCGCAGGAACCGTCCTCATTCGACCCGCTTGCCGCTTCTGCAGATGGCTGCGCAGTGTCATAGAGACGCCGCGTCAACCGGCCGGCGATTTCGGCGCCCACGATTTCCGATACTGTTTCGTTGAGAGTCGTGGCATCGTCGCTGCTCGCGTAGCGCAGACCCAATGGGAAAAGAAAGAGATAGTGGTGCACCCACTCATGGGCAACTGTCTCCAATACCCATTCGAGCGAACTGCTCTCCACAACCATTGCCGGAAAGACGGCCATTCCTCCAATCCGTGAAATATGCGCGCTGAGATCTGTGCGATCTTCGATGGCGCGTTCGCTCTCTTCAAGTGTAACCGGATCATACTCGGCCTGAAGAACGCGCGAGTGGAGGGTAGAGATCCGGTCGCGCGGGCTTACCGTCAGCTTCAGCGGGGGCTCGATAAAGGCGAACTGCACAGGGGGCCATACAAAACCGGCCAGTCCCAGGCCGGCCCTCCGAATCTCTTCTCGGACCTGGAGCTGAATGACCTCTTCCACAAGCGAGCGTTCTGCTGCCTGTTGGCGGCGCAAGGCGGCCAACTCCCGGTGCGCTTCTGCAACTGCTGGCGAATGTCCGGCGCCGCCAGCAGGGTCCATACCCGAAAACCCAAGTCCTGAAGGCTGAACAGAAATGCCTGATTCAGAGAGTTCAGCGGCAACTGGACTCTCTTCTGCGATCAGCCTTCTCAGTTCCCCCTCTCTTTCTCCGATCTTCTTCGCCCGTTCAAAGTAGGCGCGCACCAGCTTCACCTGCGTTTCGACGTCCAGTCCGTCTTGCAGCGGCTTCTCCCCTGCAAAGAAGATACGGCCCAAGGCATTCAGCTCCCAGGCGAAAAAGTTGAAGTCGGGCAGGGCAACTGCCGACTTGATGATATGGGCACGCGCGGGGATCGAGCGCGGAACGCTGCCACCGATGAGCAGCAGGGCAAGCAGAAGCGCGATGGCCGTCCAGGAGGTCCTTCTCATAAAGGCCAGGCTAAAGGATAGGTTCAAATCGGAAGGCGTCAGCGCTCACTCTCCCTTTCCAGTCTGCCCAGCCGCATTGCGGCCCGGTACAGTTGCCATGCTTCAGGCTGGCGGGCCAGCAGCAACGCGCCAGCGTAGGCCAGGGCGCCGCCCCCGCCGCCGACAACGATCCGCAAAATGTCGTTTGACAGGGAGGGGGTTCCGACAGGTTCCAATAGCGACAACAGCCAGGCCATCACCAGTCCCATAGCTGCGGCAGCCCCAACGACCGTCCCAGCCGTTCTCACGTTCGGCCCGATATACCGCTTTGGACTGAATTCCAAGCCGTCCTCTGCATCAGAAGGACGCCCGCGCCCTGAGACTGTCTTCAGCTTCCAATACAGCAACCCCAGCATAACGACTGCATGAGCGCCCTGCTTGGCAGTGTCCGCCCAGACGAGCCCCAGAAAGCCCAGCCCTTCCAAGAGGACCAGCGCGATTACCGCATAGACCAGGACACTAAGTACGCCGACCAGCGCCGGGAGCAAGGTATTGTTGCGTGCATAAAATGCATAGATCAGCGGGAAGTCGATCGCCGCAAAAAGCGCGCCCACAAGATAGACGTGCAGGGCTGACCCGACCTGCGCGGTGTCTGCGGCCGTAAACTGTCCCCGCTCGAACAGAACCCGTACCGCCGGCTCCGCCAGCAGACCCAAGCCAACCAGGAGAGGCACGATCAGCACGATCACCATGCGCAGCCCGCGCGCCAGCGTCGCACGATAGGCGCCTTCGTCGCCAGCGGCAAACTGCTGGCTGAGCCGGGGCAACGCCGCCAGCGAAATGGCAACACTGATCATCCCCAGGGGCAGCTGCTGCAACGTGGTTGCCTTACTCATCCAGGCGATACTTTGTACGCCCGTGCTACTGGCCAGCCGCCGGTCCAGCCCCACCTGGAACTGTGCCACGATCAGCCCAGCCGCAATCGGCAGATAGAGCCGCACGATTCGGGCCAGCGCCGGATGGCTCCACTCCACCGTGAACCTGAGACCGGCCCGACGCACGTCCCACGCCATCAGTCCGAACTGAACCATACTTCCTGCCAGCACACCAATCGCCAGGCTGGCAATGCCGATACGCCCGGCCAGAAGCGGCGCCGCGACAAGGATTCCAAGGTTGTAGACGGCTGTGGCCAGTGCAGGCAGGCTGAAGCGCTGGAGTGCAAACAGGACGGCCGTCAACAGGCCGGCCATCGAGAGAAACCAGACGACCGGCGCCATCAGACGAAGCAGATGGGACGTCAATGGAAGCAACGCCGGATCAAAGTCGTCGAAATCCCCGGCAAGCAGGCTGGCAACCTGGGGGGCAAAGACGAATATCAGGAGAGCCAGTGCTGCCAGAGATACAACCGAAAGGCTGAGCAGCGCGCCCACCAGCCGCACGAGCTCAGGATTCGGCCCAAACTGCGCAGCTTCCGGGGGCGGATCGCCTTTCTCCGGTCTGGGCTCTTGATCACGGTCGAACCGGGCATAGTCGCTGAGAACAGGGACGAGCGCCGCGCTCAGCATGCCTCCGACGAGAAGGTCGTACAGCATTTTGGGCGCGGTACCGGCTACGGTAAAGGCGCTGACAAGCCCGGTAGCACCGAAGTAGCTGGCGATCACCATCTCGCGGACGAGACCCAGGATACGGCTGGCAACCGCGCCGATCGACAAGAGAGAGGCGCTGCGAGCCAGTGCCGCGGAGGCTTGATGTTGGGGTGTCGAACCGGGAGGCGGCGGCACTACGGGTCCAATCTTTCGCCAGTCACGAGGCCTTGGCGTATTGCAGGAGCCATTCGCAGCACCGCCCTGGTTTGCACAGAATCCGGCCGGCCGCTGAGGCGGAACTCAGTCAGCAGCCACCAATTCTGCCGGCTTGCTGGGTACGCCGGGCGTGGGCCATGCCCGCGGGTCCTCGTTCAGATCGGGCAGACCCTCGGCTTCCAATGAGGCCAGGAACTTCTCCGCCTGCATTGCCGCCGCGCAGCCCTGTCCAACACTGGTCGCTACCTGTTTGAAGACCTTGTCGGCGATCTCACCGGCGGCAAAGACGCCAGGGATATTGGTCCGCGTGAACGGGTCGGCGATCAGATGACCGTCCCCGTCCAGGTCCAGCTTGCCGTGATAGAGGTCATTGTTGGGGATGTGGCCGATGTAGACGAAAACACCGTCGGTGGCGATTTCGCCCTCGGCGCCATTCTGCGTATCTTGCGTGGTGACACCGGAAACGACGCCATTCTCGTTCCCGTTGATCGAAGTCACGACCGTATTCCACACGAATTCGATCTTGTCATGATCAAAGGCGCGACTTTGCAGAATTTTGCTTGCGCGTAGCTCGTCCCGCCGGTGAATTACCTTCACATTGGTGGCGAACTTGGTCAGGAACAGGCCCTCTTCCAGCGCGCTGTCGCCTCCGCCTACAACGACTAGCTCTTTGCCCCGGAAAAAGAACCCGTCGCAGGTCGCGCAGTAACTGACACCCTTCCCCGTATACTCCTGCTCGCCGGGCACTTCCAGGAAGCGCGGGCGCGCGCCGGTGCAGAGAATTAACGATTTGGTCCGGTATTCCTTGCTCTGGGCGGTCCGCACTGTAAAGGGATGCTCGTCCACCACGATCTCCGTGACATGATCGTATTCGACCACACAACCGAATCGCTCGGCCTGCGCCTTGAACTTTTCGACCAGATCAGGGCCGCTCAACCCTTCGGGAAAGCCGGGATAGTTTTCGACCTCGTAGGTAATGCTGACCTGGCCGCCGTAGTCGTCGCCGGTGATCAGCAAGGGTTCAAGGTTGGCCCGCGCTGCGTAGAGGCCCGCAGTCCACCCTGCCGGCCCGCTGCCTATCACGATCACATCATGCAGCGTTTCCTCTTCCCCGGCCTTGACGGTCTTGGCCCCCGCGCCGTTTTGCATCTCTGCACCGTTCTGATTTGTTTCAACCATTCTCTGACTCCCGATTGTCTGTACGCCTCCGACAACATCAAGCCACTTAGTGGTAGTCTTTTACCTGTCCATAGAGCGACATTCGCCAGGCTTGAATGTGAAAAACTACCTTCATGCTATGTGCCAGAATGTGAATGCAAGAAAGTTCGATCCCCTACAAACATTGTCCCCCAAACTATTGGACTTGTATGGGGGCTGGCCCACAATTGCCCCGGTCCATCCTTTTGCTCCACGCTAGGTCTGAATAATCTGAATCACGTTTCCACACGTGTCGCGAAAAGAAGCGATAGAGAAACTTCCGTAGTCCGTCGGTTCAATGACGAAATGAACGCCTAGTTCGATCAGCCGTTCATACTCCTTTTGCAGGTCTTCTACGCTGAACATAGTGGCCGGTATCCCCTGTTCGAAGATCGCCTTCTGAAACTGTTCGGCAGCCGGGTTATCGTTTGGTTCCAGGAGCAGCTCCGTACCGTCTTGATGGTCGGGTGATACCACTGTTAGCCACCTGAATTCACCGACGGGAATGTCCTCCTTCTTCACAAAGCCAAGGACTTCTGTGTAGAACTTCAGCGCCTTTTCTTGATCGTTTACAAAAATGCCGTTATGTGAGATCTTCACGTTTCATTCCTTTGCGATTGTGGTTGCACTTCTTGTGTCAGACTGAATCTGGCAGGGTGGCGGCGATTGCCTCCACGGCCAAATCGATTTCCTCATCACTGATGGTCAGCGGCGGCAGCAGACGGAGAACGGTTGAACCGGCGGGCAGCGCCAATACGCTGTGCTCCTCCATCAGTGTTTTCAGAAAGGGTACCGCCTTTGTGCGAAGATCGATGCCGATGAGGAGTCCCTTTCCGCGGATTTCGCGAACGACTCGGCGCGAGCCGACCGCCGCTTCCAGAGCCTCCCACAAGCGCTTGCCTGCCCTCTCCGCTTGTTCAATCAGTCCGTCCTGATAGACGCTCAAGGCGGCGATGCCGGCCGCGCAAGCCAGGGGGTTGCCTCCAAAGGTGCTGCCGTGCGCCCCGGAGAAGAGACTGTCCTGAATCTGTTCGGTGTAGACGGTGGCGCCCATTGGGAATCCGCCGCCAAGCCCCTTCGCCAGCGCGATAATGTCGGGCTCAAGGTCGTAGTGTTGAAAGCTGAACCAGCGCCCAGTGCGTCCGAAGCCCGTCTGGACCTCGTCGACTACAAGCAGCGCGCCCCTCTCCCGGCAGAGCGCCTGGGCGGCCGCCAGGAACCCGGCAGCTCCTTCGTGCACGCCTCCCTCGGCCTGTATGACCTCCAACACCACCGCGGCGGTCCCCTCATCAACAGCTTCGTCGAGCTGCTCGATGTTATTGAAATGAACGTGGCTCACGTCGGGCAGCAGGGGTTCGAATTTCCGGCGATATCTCGGGTTCCAGGTAAGGGCCAGCGCTCCCACGGTACGCCCATGGAAGCTGTTGCGGGCGGCCACGATTCCGGTTCGCCCCGTTGCCAGCCGCGCGAACTTGATGGCGCCGTCGATCGCTTCGGCGCCGCTATTGCCCAGGAAGGCGCGCGTCAAGTGGTCTGGCGTAACCGAAATCAACTTTTCCAGAAAACTTGCGCGCGTGTCGTTGTGGAAGAAATTGGGACAGGCGTGCAAGCGACCCGCCTGCTCCTGAAGGGCCGCTGTCAGCACAGGATGGCCGTAACCCAGCATGGCCACGCCTTGGGACGAGGTCATATCGAGGTAGCGCCGTCCTTCGCTGTCTATCATCCAGCAGCCTTCGCCAGCCACCATGACAGTTTCCCCGCGACGGGGAACCACGCCTGACTCATAAGAGTGCGTACTGCTTACCGCGAATTCCGTATCAGCTAGTGTCTGCACCATATCCATTTAGTAACTGTGCGAATCTCAGTTTGGACTTTCCAATTGGGCTCTTATTTGACGGCCGTCGTGTTGAAACTTCCAGCCGTCAATGCGGTCCAAATTACTGCCTTCTCACGCTATCTGGGTCCCATGTCCTTCCAGCGCTCTCCGAATCGGCTTCTCGACCCTGCCGTCGGCGAAGATCACCTTCTGGACGCCGGCTGCGACCGCCTCGGCCGCACCCATCACCTTTTTCTTCATGCGGCCGGCCGCGAACTGCATGAAACTGCCGGCCTGCGCACGCGGTATTTCGCGAATCAAGCTCGATTCGTCGGGGAACTCCCGCAACAGCCCGGGCACGTCTGAAAGAATCACCAGCGCTTGGGCGCCGAAGGCTGCGGCGACCATGGCGGCGGCACGGTCCCCGTCTACGTTGATCGCCTCGCCAATGTCGGACGCGCCGGGCGGGGTCAGCACGGGCAGGTAGCCAGCCCCCAGCAACAGCTGCAGGAGATCGACGTTAACCTGCTCAACCGTGCCCGTCCAGTCATCTCGCAGCACCAGCCGGCGTCCGTTGACCCGCACCCGCAGCCTGTCTTTCCGCTTGCCTTCGAAGATGCGGCCGTCCAGACCGCTGAGCCCCACGGCATTCACGCCGGCCCGCTGCAGCTTCTCCACCCACATCTTGTTGAGCTGACCGCAGTAGACCATCTCGAAGATTTCCAACGTGCGACGGTCGGTGCGCCGGCTCTCGAAGCCGCTCTCGCTGGTTACGAATTCCGGCGGATGGCCCAGCGCCTCGGCCACGTCGTTCGTCGTTTCGGCGCCGCCGTGCACCAGGACCAGCTCCCTCCCAGCCTGCTGCAACGCGACAATATCGCTGACGATCGCGTCTATATTGAGCTCTTTGCCGCCGCCGACTTTAACAACCAGCATCCAGAGTGCCCTGATCAGGTTTCAACAATCCTGTCCTGTGGGAGTTCAACTATGCAGACACCGGCCGCGCGCTAGCCGATTTCCGCGATCTTCTCTTCGACGGGGCCAACTTCCGCAGCGTCCAATGTCCCCAATACATAGTCACAACGCCACTCGCCGCCGCCTTCCAGTTCTCTCACGTTGCCTTTGGCGATCTCGGCACTCTTGCCCTCCGGCTCGGCGGTCGACGGCAGAACCAACCCTAAAGCGTCCTTGTCCGGCGTGCGGCATATCCAACGGACGCCGACCGGCAACTGGTCAGGACGGTGACGTACGTAGTCCGCGCCGCCGTCCGCATGCACCTGCAGCGTGTGCGCCCAGCCCTTGTCGTCCGCATCGTAGTCGATACTGAATACCAGCTCCGGGACAAAAGTCATACTTTCGTCGAAAAGATGATGTTCTTCCGGCCTCTCGCCCAGGCGGTCGAGAAAGTCCAGGTATTCGGGGCCGGTGCTTATGTGGCCGGGTATGCTGCGGCGGACGCGTACCGTCTGCGGCGAAACCTTGGCGCTGTATACGATGCGCCCCCCATCAACCGGCTTGAAGTTCGCGTGAGCCAGATACATGTATTCCATCGGCGTTTTCTTGCAGTTGCGGCAGCAAAGCGAAACGTGCACCTCTTTTGCGCCCGCGTACAGTTTAACCAGCGGCGTCGCAGTATAGTTGTCGGCGAAGGCAACCGTGTGCTGGTAGCGCCCGCCCAAACCGATGTATGCGCCGCCTTCGTCTTCCCCTGACACGAGCCACGCATGCTGAAATACGGCGTTAGGCAACTCACCGTGCAGGGGATGGTCGTCCTCCTCGGTGGGCACACCCATCGCCGTGAATCCGCAGTGGAGCAAGAACCCGCCGTAGGTCTGCAGATAGTCGCTCGTCGGCCGCGGCTGGTCGAACATCGACTTCATGGTGACGTTTCTGCCGCCGAAGGTTGCCGACCAGATCTGCTGCCCCTGAAAGGGCAACATGACCAGCTCGCTCACACCGTTTTCGAGCTGGACGGCCGCGACACCGCTGTCATACAGGAACAGCGATGCCCTGAGCGCGCCGCTTTCAAGAAACGGCCGCTTCTTCTCCGAGAAGAAACGCGGATCCAGCGAAACCTTTGTTGAGTGTAGAGTACTGTCAGACATTCCCGGACTCATCTTCCCTCTGAGGAGGATCTGAACCCAATCCCGCCGCGCCTGATTCTGGCGAATGGTATCACGAGATGCCCCGATTGAAAAGGTTTTGACCCCGGGACTATGCTATAATGCGGACATCATGTCATTGCCGACCGGACGGGCAGAGTATCCTATCCCCGGAACGGGGCGCACGACTTCATGACAGCGAGCATACAGATCAAGCAGTCAGCTGTAGACGAAGAGCCGGGCAGGCAATCCCCGGCAATGGAACCCGCCGCCTCTTCTTGGGGGCGCTTCTTGCCGATACATCGAATTCCGGGCCGGCTCATTCGCGCGCTATCACCTTTGGCTGCCCAGACAACTTCTCCCGCGCCCGAAGTGAGGGAGGATCGGGCTGCCCAGGAAACTGTCCAATATTCACCCTTCAGGAGAAGGGGACGCGATTCGGAGTTTGTCGTTATCGGTCTGGGCCGCTTTGGGACCGCGGTTGCAACCACGCTCGTCGAGAACGGTCGAACCGTTCTGGCCATCGACTCGGACCATGACCGCGTGCAGGCGCTCAGCGGCGAACTTCCCCACGTTGTGCAGCTGGATGCGACCAACATTGACGCCCTGCGGCAGGCTGGCGTAGAAACGTTCGATACCGGACTCGTCTGTATCGGCACGGACTTTGAGAATAACCTGCTGGCCACTGTTCTGCTGAGGCAACTGGGTGTACAACGCGTGATCGCAAAGGCCCTGACGATTACCCAAAGGGAGATCCTGTTGAAGGTAGGGGCTGACGAAGTTATCTTGCCGGAACATGAGGCCGGCCGCCGGTTGGGGCGAAAAATGGCCGTCGATCATCTGGTCGACTACCTGGAAGTGAGCAACGACGTCGGCGTCGTCGAACTCCTTGCCCCACCCAGCACGTGGGAGCACTCCCTTTCCGAGTTGAGCTTGCGGCAAAGGTATGGGCTGACCGTGATCGCCGTGCGCCGGGGTGACGATCTGATTGTCAGTCCAAGCGCCAGTTTTCAGATCAAAGAAGAAGACATCGTGGTCGTCCTGGGCCGGATGGAAGACGCCGAGCGAATGCGGCAGTAAGCCGGTTGAGAAAAGGACAATCGTTCGCTGCTCTACAAAAGCAATCAGTTCCCCATTCATTCGATGACTAATCCCTTTCCCATTCTAAATACAGAGACTGCCCGAAAATCAGTTTTGCGCCGCCAGCCTTGGGACGCGTTCGAACTGCCTGAAGATATGCTTGCCGCCAACGAGCGCATCTTTGGTGAGCGGATCGGCCCCGATGAGGCCGTGCGCAGAATCCTTGCCGACGTCCGCAGCGGCGGCGACGCCGCTGTGCGCAGATGGACGCAAAGGCTGGACGGCGTCGAGCTGGACGCTTTGCACGTCAGTTCCCAGACCATTCTGCAGGAGACTGCCGATCTCGATCAGGAAGTCTTTGACGCCCTGGCGCTGGCCGCCGAGCGCATCGAAAACTTCCATCGCCGCCAGCCCAACCAGAGCTGGATCCAGAATGACGACGAAGGTACCGTAGGTCAACTCGTGCGGCCCATCGGGCGGGTCGGGATCTACGTTCCCGGCGGGACCGCTCCCCTGCCCAGCACCCTGCTAATGACCGCGATACCGGCCAAGGTTGCCAACGTGCAGGAGATTATCGTCGTCACGCCTCCCCAGATGGAGACCGGCTTGCCGGATAAGGTGACACTGGCCGCCGCGCTGGTCGCCCAGGTAGATGCCGTCTACATTGCCGGAGGCGCGCAGGCAATCGGCGCAATGGCCTTCGGTACCGAGACCATCCCTGCGGTCGACAAGATCTGCGGGCCGGGCAACCTGTTTGTCACTCTGGCAAAACGGCAGCTCTTTGGCCTGGTCGGAATCGATGGCCTGCCCGGCCCCACCGAGACTGTGATTGTTGCGGATGAGGAGGCCGATCCGCAGCTGGCTGCGGCCGACCTGCTGGCGCAGGCAGAGCACGACGTTCTTGCCAGCGCGGTACTCCTGACACCGAGCCGGGAACTGGCGCGCCAGGTTCAGGCAGCAGTCCACACCCAGCTGGAGGCGCTGGAGCGAGATGAGATCGCCGCCGCCACTTTTGGTCGCGGCGCAGGTATCGTCGTCACCAGTTCCGTGCACGAAGCCCTCTCGCTCGCAAACGAGTACGCGCCCGAACACCTTTGCCTCCTCGTAGAAGAACCGTGGCGCTGGGTCGACCAGGTCCAAAACGCCGGCGGAATTTTTCTCGGCGAACGCAGCTTCGAAGTGCTGGGCGACTACACCGCCGGGCCCAGCCATGTCATGCCGACAGGCGGCACGGCGCGCTTCGCCAGCCCGGTCAACGTTACCGATTTTGTCAAGCTGATCAGCCTGATAGGCCTCAACGAGAAGGCCCTGCAGGCCATCGGCCCGGCTGCCGAAACCCTGGCGCGTACCGAAGGTCTGGGCGGGCACGCCGCAGCCGTCAACCGTCGACTGAATCCGACAGTCTACAAAGAGGATGAGACTTCGTAATGGAAGCCACCACGTTTCAGTCGCTGCTCAACCCGCATCTCGCCGACCTGGAAGAGTACACACCGATTCAGCCGTTTGAAGTCCTGAGCCAGCGGCTCGGTATACCTGCCCACGACATCGTCAAACTGGATGCGAACGAAAATCCGTACGGGGCGCATCCTGCCGTTGCGGAAGCGCTGGCCGAGTACGCCTACTATCACATTTACCCGGATCCGCAGCAGACTGAACTTCGCCAAGCCCTGGCAGCCCATTTGGAAAACGAGCAGCGACTGTCCGGCAACGCAAAAGAGAGCGGCGAATCCGCCAATTCAGCCGCCCCGGCAGTGCCTGTCGAACAGATCCTGCCCGGCCACGGCACCGACGAAATCCTTGACTATCTTTGCCGGCTGTTTCTCGGCCCCGGTGACGCCATCATCAATACGCCTCCAACCTTCGGCATGTACAGCTTTGACGCCAAGCTGGTCGGCGCGGAGGTCCTGGAAGTTTGGCGGGACGACGGATACCACGTCGACGTCAACGCGATCTTTGATCTGGTCAGTTCTGCGGCGCAGAAGCGGGAACCGGTCCTCCCCAAGCTGCTTTTTCTCACCTCGCCCAACAACCCCACCGGAAACTGGCTGCCAGACAAAGACCTGCTGCGCCTGTTGGAGCTACCCGTAATCGTGGTATTGGATGAGGCGTACGTCGAATTTGCCGTCGAGACAAGCCGCACGCCGTGGGTCCTGGAGCACGACAATCTCGTCATCATTCGTACCTTCTCCAAGTCCGCCGGAATCGCGGGCCTGAGACTGGGTTACGGAATCTTTCCTGGCTGGATGATGCCGCTCCTTTGGAAGTTCAAGCAGCCCTATAACGTCAATGTTGCCGCGACCGTCGCCGGCCTGGCCAGTCTGCGCCACGCAGATGAAATGCAGACGATCGTGGACAAGATCAGGGTCGAACGAGACCGGCTCCTCCGGGCCCTGGAAGATGTGCCGTACCTGTCGCCTTTCCCGTCCGGCGCCAACTTCGTCCTCTGCCGCGTTGATAATTTCAAAGTCGAGGGAAGCGGGGACGCCGCCGCCCTTAAGATTGCTCTTGAGCGGCAGGGCATCCTCGTGCGCTACTACCAGAAGCCGGGCCTCGACAACTGCATTCGCATCTCCGTCGGCCGCCCCGAGCAGACCGACCGCCTCCTGGCCGAACTTCACCGGCTGGCCTGAACGACAACGATCAAGCGGGCTTGGCGCGCATCGCCGACGCGGAGCCGACATGAAGCGACAGCGCCATTCTGGTCGAGGAAGGTCTGGAAACGGCTGAGGCGAAGCTTGTGCGTGTCCAGGGGAGTAGGGAGAACCGTTTTCTATTTTGCAGGGCTTTTCCTCGTTTACGCTATTGGGACTCGTCCGCAAGCTTCAACAATGCAAACTCGCCCGCAGAGAGCGAGAGACCTTCTACCTGTTCACGCGACCGCAACTGGGCGTCTATCTCGAAACCGTCGACTTCCATTGCCTCTGGGTAATGCCTATCGGTTTCTGCCCGGTACAGAAGCTGAAGAAAGTCCGGGTAGGGGTAGCGGTGGCCGGCTGGCTTTGGCGAGTGGATATGGTAATGGAACATGCCGATGAGCACCGGATCGTTCCGGATACTCCAGCCTGTTTCCTCCAATAGTTCCCGCCTCAAGGCTTCCAGCAGCCCTTCTCCACCATCCAGGCGTCCCCCGGGCACGATATGCTCTCCGTCAGGATCCCGCATCACCATGACTTGCGGGCCTCGCGTCAGAATGGCCCTAACGGAAGTTACCAGGCTCAACGGTGGTGAATCCGACGGGTTCAGCGCATAGGTAGTTCGAGTCTGTACGAACTCCTTGCCGCCTCCCGACCAGTCCAGGCGTTCCTCAGCCAGCAGCGTCCTTCCTCGCAGGAACGCCTTCAACTTCTGGTCGACCGTCGTGCTCGTCGAGGGCAGACTACTCGGTGTCATGGAGAATCTTCAGGCCCCGCCATGTGCCGGAAAACCGCGCTAGTCAGTCTGGCGTCGTCCACCGCTCTGTGACTGTTGGGCAGGGCGATACCGCACTGCTGACCCGCCCTCTGCAGGCTCTGCCATTTCATGTTGCCGATACCCCGAAGTTCGCCATAATATCGGGCGTACATCTTCATCACGCAGAAGGCTCTCCCTCCCATCTCCTCCCATGACAGATCATGCCGCTCATGCGACTGCCGCATCATGCGCAGATCAAAGTCAGCGTTGAATATGCCCACCCGCCGGTCGGCGAAGAGATGCTTCACCTGCGGCCAGATCTCCGGCCAGGTCGGGGCGTCCAGCACCATTTCGTTGGTGATGCCATGCACCGACGTCGCGTCGGCAGGGATGCGCCGCTTCGGGCGCACCAGACTATCGAGCAGTGTCTGGCCGGCCGCATCAACGACACCGATCTCGACGATCTCCGCGAATCTATCGAGACCGGTTGTCTCGGTGTCGAAAAAGAGGGGATCGCTTCGGAGGATCCTGCGGGCGCGCAGGACTGTATTCTGACTCATATAACAATTGCGAGCTCATTGCTTGTTGAGGAAGGGTGTCGAACGGAATTACCGCTGCGCTCAGAAAAATGGGAAGCACGTTTCACCGATTTTTCGATCACAACTTTACAGGCTCGGCCCGCCTCGCCGACTCATAGGCCGCCAGCGCGACTTCCAAGGCACGCAACCCGTCCTCGCCGTTTACCGACGGCTCCCGACCCTCCCGGATCATGGCGACGAAATCGGCGACAAGGCCCTCGTCGCCGCTGCTTCCCCAATTGACGTCGGAAGTCTTGCCCGCTTCGTCCGAACTTACGTGGAGATTCTGCTCAAAGGCGTCGACGCAGATCAGGCCGTTCTCGCCGAGTACATCCACCTTCACGTCTCCCCAGGTAGGGTAGCTGGGCGGCCGCGACCAGCTGGTATCAAGCGTGCCAAAGATACCGTTTGCCAGCTGGAAACTCAACAGCCCGACGTCGTCGATGCCAAGGCCGGGATGCAGAAGTTCGCGGCCGACCTCGGCGTAGACCTCCACCACTTCAGTGGCCCAGATCCAGCGAATCAGGTCAACGACATGCACCGTGTGATCGATGACGGCGCCACCGCCGGCGAGCTTTGCATCGACAAACCAGCGGCCCGGCATAGAGCCATGATTGGTGGTCTTGACGCTGTATACCTCGCCCAGCACACCAGACTCCACCTGCGACTTCAGTTCAATGACCGGCGGCGAAAAGCGCATCGGGAAGGCGATCTGGAGTTTCGTGCCGGACTCACGACAGCGGTCGATCATCGCCTGACCATCGCTGACAGTCGTGGCAATCGGCTTTTCGCACAAAATACCGCGGACCTTGCCGGCAGCCTGAAGAACAAGCGGGGCATGGAGGGCATTCTCAGAGCAGATGATCGCTCCGTCAAGCTCCTGGTCCAATAGACCTTCGGACCGTCTGAAATAGGGCACGTTGAATTGGGCGGCAATACGACCGCCGCGATCATAGTCATCGTCGTAGATACCCGCCAGTGTCACACCCTCCATCTGCGTAAGAAAGTGGATATAGCTGGCCGCATGCATGTGGGCAAAGCTGAACATCCCGACACGAACTTCAGACAAAGATTCGGGGCCCCGGGTCTCGGCATTCTCCATTGTTTCGGATTCCTTCGTTTCGTTTCTGTTGCAACCGGCAATTTGACTTTTCCGCGCAGCCTGTATGAGTCCGCAAAAGGAAACTTCGTATCTCGTTGTCTCAACTGATGGTGACAGCCTTCCCCGTCTCCAAGCTCTCTATGGCGGCGCGTGAGATTTTCACCGCCATCAGCCCGTCGTAAGGTGTCACCAGGAAGGGCTCTTCCGCCTCGGCGCAACTGACAAAGTGGGCGAGCTCCGCATAGTAGGGATCGTGCTGGGGAGCGGTGGGCGAACTGCTGGACGACGCCAGGCTCCCGTCTTCCCGGGCAATGGCGACTTCCACGGGCTGCCGCGCCCGCGAATCCCATTCGATGATGCCTCTCGTCCCGGCGATTTCGATGCGGGTGGAGAAGCGACCGCGGGGATAGGACCAGCTGCCTTCAATATGGCCGACCGCACCACTGGCAAAGCGCACTGTCAGCAGCGCGTGGTCCTTCGGCTCCTTGCCCGCGAACATCATTCCACGCGCAAAGACGCGCTCAATCTCGCCAAAGCACCAGCGCTGATAGTCGATGTCGTGAATGCAAAGGTCCAGCAGCACACCGCCGCTCTGGGCAAAGTCGGCGTAGTAGCTGGTAATCGCCAAGCCCTTTCGCCAGCTGGAGCCGGCATCGGGGTAGCTGCCGCTGCGGACGGTGCGAATTACGCCCGGCGCGCCGATCGCGCCGCTGTCCAACACCTGCTTGGCCTTTGCGAACTGCGGGAAGAAACGGACGACCATCGCCACAAACAGCGGCGTGCCAGTACGCTCCGCGGCGTCCACGATCTGCTCGCAGTCGGCGACGGAGTTGGCAAGCGGTTTTTCGCAAACTGTCGGCAGTCCGGCCTCCAGCGCCGCAACCACCGGCCCGACGTGGGCGGTGCCAGGAGTACATACGTCAACGTAGTCAACGGCATCGAACAACTCGTTCAGACTGCTGAACACTTTGCCGCCGGATCGCTGCACAGCCCCCCGGGCCGCGTCCTCAACGATGTCGTGGAAGCCGGCCAGCTCAATACCCGGCATCCGGCTCCACCGGTCTGCGTGCGTTCTGGAAATCCCACCAGCTCCGACGATCCCGACACGCTTCATCAGGTATTCCCCTTTTTCGCTATCCTGGACATTGCGCTCGTTTTCATAATCTAGGCGAGGCCGAAGTGCTCATCTATCTCATTCTGGTAGCCGGAGACTTCCCCGGAAAGAAGCTCGGTCATCGTAACGGTGCGGCCCAGCAGCGAGGACTCGATCATGCCGAGCGCGGCGGCCAAATCCCGCAGGCCCTCTTCCCCGTCGGTCTCCGGCTGGCCGCCGCTGCCTATTGCCTGCAGCCAGTCGTACTGTTGGATGGCGAAGGGGTCGGTCAGACGGGTCTTGCCAGGTCCAACAGGAGGGAACTGAACGTCCAGGAGAGAAGGTTCAGCTTCGGCCCAGAAGGTCTCCTGCAGACTGCGGCGGCTGCCACTGTCGGGGATGATCTCGCCGCCCTTGATGCAGCCCTTGCTACCGTAGTAGACGGGAGCCCCGGGGATCGGGGTCTCTTCGCCATGGCCGCCCCAGGACCACATCAGCTGCACCAGCGCTCCACCCTCGCAAGTGACGGTCGCGAGGTAGGTGTCGTCCACATTGGCTTCGACGCTCGGGCCGGCCGCCGGGTCGCCGTGCAGGTAGCGCAGCGGCTCGAAAGTGCGGACGGTACCACTGACCGCCGCGACTTCGCCGCAGACGTAGCGGACCATGTGCATAACATGCACCCCGATATCGATGGCGCCGCCTCCTCCCCCTTCGAGCTTGCGATGGCGCCATGGCGTTTCAGCGACGATTTTGTCCGGAGACCAGAGGCCGCCGATACCGCCGAACAGGGCAAGCTGCAGGTTTCCTATCAGACCCTGTCGGATCGCCCAGGCGGCCGCGCGCGTACCTGCTGACTGGCGCACGTTTTCAAACAGGCCGAGCGTAAGTCCGTGCGCCCTGGCCCTGTCGACCATCAGTCGGGCCGCGGCAACCGAGATTGCCAGCGGTTTCTGCACGAGCAGATGCAAGCCCGCGTCAAAAGCAGCCGCGGCGATCTGGTGATGCATCGACAGTGTCGTAAAGTCGTTGACCGCATCGACAACGCCCGCCGCTATCATCTCCCGGTAATCGGTGAATACGGCAACGTCGGTGTCCGGCTGGAACTCATCCAGGTAGATGTGGGGCGCCGCCAGAGGGTCCCCCGTTTCCGGCGCCAGCACCGCCGCGCGCGGCGGCGGCCCTTCACCGCGCTTGCGGAACATGAGCGCATCGTCCTCTTTGCGGGCACAGAGCGCGGTGATGCGAAAATCGTCAATGCCCGCCTCCCGCAGAAGCCGGTAGCCGTGGAGATGGGCGTTCAGGATGCGGCCGCAGCCGACGATGCCGATTCGGATCATATGAGGATTCTCCGGCCGCATTGGGACACTGCTCGAAACGCGTTCATCTTTGGCGGCGAAAAGATGCGCTCAATCGAGTCGTCGGACCAGCCCCTATGTATCTCTTCGCGGTCCCGTTGCACTATATACATTCGCAAGATCCATGCCGAACTCTCCAAGTCATTGCCAACCAAATTCAAGGCGTCAGTTCTGTTTCGCTTGCTCTCGTCTGAAGCGGGAGGGTCAGCCCGACACGATCTGCAATCCTTCTGGCTAGATCGCGAAAGTCATTGTAACACTCCCTGACCGACTGCATGTGCCCTCCTATCGCCCCATCAGCAGGCTTGAGAAAGAAAATTGGCTTTCGAGCCTCCTGAGCAAGCGGCATGAGACTACGGTAATGCTTGAGATTCTTGAGGCAGTGGGGATCGGTATCGGTCGTTATTTCGTCAGATTCAGCTTCAAGTCGTAGAATGGAACTTCTGTACTCCAGTGGGATACGCTGCATCCACAGGCCATAAGCCTTGACGGGCCTGTCAAAACGAACCGCGTGCTGTAAAACGATGTAGCCGCTGGGAGTCATTGACGCGGCAGGAAGCGGGTAGTCTTGCAGTGACGCAGGTTTCTGCTCAAGGCGCTCCTGCCATTGTCGGCGCCAATCAATCAGCGTCGGCCCGAGATTTCTCAAGCCCTGCAAGGAAAAGAGATCCGGGCCTAAAGGAATAATCACATCTTCAGCTGCCACCAAGGCGGAACGATTGAGCGGCCCCAGATTCGGGCCGACATCGATCAGGACAACGTTGGCTTCGGCCTGTTCGCTTGCAAGGGATGCCATGCGCCAAAGAGCGCTGATCACGCGAAATGCCCGCGGTCTGCCGTCTAGACAGTTTGACCACTCGCTGGCTAAATCGCCCTCCGCCGAAGATAGCGCAATGTCTCCTACTAGGAGGTTCAGCCCTGGAGACACTTCTACTGTATGGGGTGCGGCAATGTCGCCTGTGCCCTCCAGAAGCGGTTCAAATGCTCCATAGATAGTGCGAGCATGGCGGTCTTTTTCCCAAAATTCAATCAGTTCGTTTTCTTCGAGAAACATTGTGGTGAGATTGGCCTGTGGGTCGAAGTCAGCCGCGACGACGGACAGGCCGAGGTCTGCGTACATCCACGCAAGATGATAGACCAACGAAGTCTTGCCGACACCGCCCTTATTGTTGAAGAAAGCGATACTTTTCATAGGCGCGTTCTTACGGTAACCGAAACTTGAGAGGGCAGGAAAGCGAATTCGGGTGGCGGATTGCCATTGTTCTCCAATTCTTGCTTGGTAAGTTGTATGCCCATGCCAAAACGTTGGGCAAAGCCCAAATGATGCATTATCTCCGCAACAAGCGGATTCCGGTAGTCAGTCACGCCATGATGGATGTTTTCGGATGTTACGCTTCCAAACAGCCCTCCAGGACTCTGGATTTCGATACGATCGTCGTACCAGTAAAACCTTGTAGGCGCATTGGTGACTTCATAGTTACGGTGCATGACAGCATTGCTCACCAACTGCCACAATGCCGCCACAGGGTAGTCTGGTAGATTTATCTCTCTCGGCTTGGAGGTGACATCCATACCAACCGCAATGTTGACTTCAATGAGATCTCTGAGACGAAGCATCACGTCTTCAAGTCTGCCTGTAAGTTCCTTGCGACTCTTGATTGGGTCAGTGAGAGAATGACCGGCAACGCGAAGAAACTGTACGTACGCGCCCGGCAACCAATTCTGGGGAGCAGTGCCAAACGCCAGTAGTGCGCCCCAGGTAGGGAATTCACCCGCCAAGAGACGCAGTGAGTGGAGTTGTTGAATCAGAGGGCGCTGATTCAGTTCCAGGACATCTTCCGCAACTGCTGCAGGCAGGTAATGTTCGCTCAAGTATTCCAGGTCAAGGTCGTCCACAGTTGCACTGCTGACCGGTTGCATATCAAATGATCGATCACCAGCCCTGCGCCGCTCGCCTAAGCGGCGTTCCTCCTCGGATGTGGCCACCTGTACTGTAGGGCCAACCCTGATCCATACCCGACCCCTAAATCGAACGGGAGGATTTTCACTGGGAGCAACTTGAACTACTGCTGTCTCGCACCCCAGGATTGTCTTTCTTTCCACCGATATGAATGGTAATGGCAAAAGGCTTCCGTCCGTGCGCATCTGTGCCAGATTGCGAAGTAACTCGTCATCTACATCAATTCCTGAGCAGCTGCCATCGTCTTCCATGCCCACGACAATCACTCCTGGCTTTCCCGCGGCTTGAATATCGTTGGCGAAAGCACAGATATTCTTGTGGATGGCAGTGCTGTCTCTCGCGTTTCGTTTCCGTTCCACAAGATGTGACTCACCGCCCGAAAGTAGCGCCGCGAGTTCCTGATCTGTGTAGAAGGTCATTCAAGGACTCCAATCCGAATGCCGGAAGCCGCCAATCCCAGCTACCGTCTCGGATACACCTGCGGAAAGTGTTTGCCGCGCAGCTGCTCGCCGTCTTCCACTTCGACAAACGCTTTCATCACATGCTCACCGCTGGCAACGTAGAAGGTCTCGTTCGTCATGTAGTGCAGTGCAATTGCTCTGCGAGGACGGTCGCTGTCGTTGTCGTGGGAGCCGTGCCAGGTCAGCGCGTGGTGGAAGTGCACCTCCCCCTTCTTCACCGGGCAACTCGCTACCCGCAGAGGCCGCCCCTCGTACTCGGTTGGCATCTCCTGAATATCTTCTAGCTGCTTCAGATATTCGATTTTGTTGCCCCACTTGTGCGATCCGCGCACCATCGACATGCAACCGTTCGTTTCGTCGGCGTCATCCAGCGCAACCCAGGCCGTAACCTCGGTCATCGGCCTGATGATAGGCCAGAGCGGGGCGTCCTGATGCCAGTGCGTCGTACCGCCCGTCTGCGGCGGTTTGTACTGAATCTGATCGTGCCAGATGCGCAGTTCGCTGGCGCCGGTCAGCTGGGCAATGCCGGTCGTGATGTCCTTTCTGCCGATCAGGTCCCGGAAAGGTCCGCTCGCCTCCCAGATGTTGACTATCTGCCAGACTGCCCTGCCTTCGTCCCGACTCATATTCCGCACATGAACAGGTTGGGGGATGTCGTCGCGCTCCCGCTCGTCGATGACGCGCATCACTTCGGCGCGCAGCGTCTCCACTTCGTCGTTGCTGAGCACCTGCCCGCCATTCAGAAAACCGTCGGCTTGAAACTGCTCAATCTGTGCTGCGGTGAGCATAGGTTACTCCTCATTGAAACGTGTGAGTTTGCGTTGTGAATGACCATCCCATTCAATGGACGGTTAGTCAACCTGTCAGGTCAACTCAGCGGGCGCCGCACGCCTGCAGACAGGCCTGCATGTGGCCCCGGCTCTCGGCAGCGATGATGCAGCACTGTTCAAGACTATACTCCTTCGCGCCGATCACCTCAAGGTTCAGCGGGCCGTCGTAGCCGTTATCGTGCAGGACACGAACGTAGCCCACGAGATCGATGTCGCCGCGACCGTTCGCCTGCAGCTCGGGCTTCCCCGGGCCCTGCTGGCGGCCCTTGCAATCGCGAATGTGGACGTGCTTGACACGGCTGATGACGGCGGCGATCGCATCGACGGGATTTTCGTCAGCGCGGTGAATGTGCGACGGGTCCATGTCGATGCCGAAGTTGGGTGAACTGATCGCCAGCATCGCACGCAGAGTCGTTGGCGTGTCAAATATACTGGCGCCGACGTGCGCCTTCACGCACAGGGTGACTCCGTATTTCTCCGCCATCTGCGCGAGTTCGCCCAGCTCGTCGATGGTCTGCAAGAGGCTTTCCTCGTTGCCGCTTTCACCGCCCGGCCCGCAATTGACGATGGGAATGCCGCACTCCACGGCGGCCTGCATCGCCTTCTCCATCAGGTCCCGGTCGCGACTGGGCTGTTCCATGGCCAGCAGCTCCAGCTCGTAGGTCTGGGCAAGCCGCCTGATCTCCGGCGCCAGCTCCTGCCAGCGATCCAATACAAGATGCTGGGCCATTGCGTCGATTGCGGCTATCTCGATGCCGTCGTAGCCGGCCATGGCGATGCAGCGGAAGGCGGTCTCCATATCGTAGCCGCCGAACAAGACTGAATTTGCGCCAAGTTTCATGAGTGTTGCTCCGTGTGAGGCGACCTTGCGGGCCGGCGGGTTCAAAAGCAGCCGCTCCGGTCCCGAATCGCGTGGGTTTATGACCTTCTTGATTTCGCGCTCGTCTGCGCCCGCTCTTGCTGCAACGCCTCCTGACTGGGCCGGCCGATGCGCAGATTGTCGTACGCCTGCTGCGAGCTGGTGAAGTAATCGATGCCCTCGATATCGTGCCAGCCGGGCTGGTGATGGATGGGATTGGGCAGCCCGGACTCGGTCTCCCGCCTGCTGACCCACGACTCCATCCGCGCCGTGAGGGCTGACACAACTTCGGGCAGTTCTCCGGCCAGGTTGCAGGTCTCCTGCGGGTCCTCGACCAGGTTGTACAGTTCGACCGGCGGCATGAAGTGGAAATCCGGCTCGAGCGCGCGGATCAACTTCCACTGCGGCGTCCGCCATCCGTGTTTCCGCATCCACGCACACTCGGTGATGTAGATTTCGCTCTCGTGCGACGCCACCTCGCCCTCGATCATCGGCAGCAGGGAGCGACCGTCGAAGTCGATGCCGGCGTTGATCTCGGCAAGATCGAGAATCGTTGGGGCCAGGTCTTTGTGCTGGTTGTAGCCGGCCACCCGCATACCCGACGGCACCTTTGGCGGGTAGCGCAGCATGAGCGGCACATGGAGCACATTGTCGTAAAGGCCGTGGTGGTCGTACCAGAATCCGTGTTCGTCGAGCTCCTCGCCGTGGTCGCCGTTGACAGCAACGATAGTCTTGTCGAAGATGCCGTGCGCCTCGATCGCGGTGAAGATAGACTGAATACAGGCGTCCATGTAGGCGATGGCGCCGTCGTACTGTGCGTTCACGTAGCTCCGGTCGCTGATCCCTGGCGGCAGCATGTCGATGAGCGTATGCTTGAACGGCTCGAACGCGAAGACCGGATCCATTGACCGGTTGTCGGGGTCGCACTCGTCTCCGTGATAGAAGATGCGCTCGAAAGGCTGCGGCGGAAGGTAGGGCGAGTGCGGGTCCATGTGGCGCAGGAAGAGAAAGAACGGCTTGTCGGCAGCCACAAGGCGGTCGAGCGCGGGCAGCGCCAGCTCATTCAACCGCTGGGCCTTGGGCACCCGGCCGTCAGCCCAACTTCCCATCTGCGTGAAGTTCAGATACTCGTCGAATCCCCTGGCGCTGGCCCTGCCCGACAAGCCCACCGAGACTGTGCAATAGCCTTGCGCGCGCAAGATTTCGGCCAGTGTCTTCACTTCCGGCCGCAGCGGGCCTTTGGGACGATGCGCCACCAGCTGCGAGGTGAAGATATCCATGCCCGTCAGCATCATCCCGTAGGCGCTGGTCGTCGGGATATGGGGGCTGAATGTGTTCTCGAAGAGCGCGCCCTGGGAGGCAAAGCGATCCAGACGGGGCGTGGTCAGCCGGTGGTATCCATAGCAACTGAGATGATCTGCCCGAAGGGAGTCGATGCCCAATATGACGATGTTCGGTTTCCCAGACGAAGCCATTGCGCCTTCTTTGCCCCTATTTCTTTTCCTCGACCTCACGCGACTTGGCCTGGAGACGGCGGGCCGCGCTGGCATCGCCGATGTAGAGCGAGTCGTAGGCCTGTTGCGAACTGGTGAAAGGACCAACGCCTTTGAGACCGTGCCAGTCACCCTGGTGGTGGATCGGGTTCGGCAACCCGGTCTCCGCTTCACGTTTGGCCACCCAGGCGTCCAGCCGCGCAGTCAGGGCCGCCACGACGCCGGGCAGCTCGTCGGCAAGATTGCAGTTTTCCAACGGATCTTCGACCAGGTTGTAGAGCTCCACCGGCGGCTTGAAGTGGAAGTCCGGCTCGAGTGCCAGCATCAGTTTCCATTGGGGCGTGCGCCATCCGTGCTTGCGCATCCACGTACATTCGGTGATGTAGATCTCGCTCTCGTGGGAAGCGACCTGTCCATCAACCATCGGCAGGAGGGAGCGCCCGTCGAAGTCGATGCCGGCGTCGATGCCGGCCAGTTCGAGCAGAGTGGGCACGAGGTCCTTGTGCTGGTTGAAGCCGGAGACGCGGCGGTGGGCCGGCAACTTGGGCGGGTAGCGCAGCATCAGCGGCACGTGCAGGACGTTGTCATAGATGCCGTGATGATCGAACCAGCACTCGTGATCGTAGAGTGTCTCGCCGTGGTCGCCGTTGATCGCCACGATAGTCTCGTCGAAGATCCCGTGCTCCTCCAGCGAGGTAAAGATAGACTGGATCGCAGCGTCCATGTAAGCGATTGAGCCGTCATATTGGGCGATGACATAGTCCTTGTCCGTGATGCCCGGCGGCAGCCAGGAGGCGAGAAAGTCGCGGAAGGGCTTGAAGGCGAGCACCGGCTCCATCGACTTGTTGCCCGGGTCGCACTCGTCACCGTGAAAGAACATGCGCTCGTACGGCTCAGGCGGCAGGTAGGGCGCATGGGGGTCCATGTGGCGCAGAAAGAGGAAAAACGGCTTGTCTTCCGCCACCATGCGATCGATGGCGGGTATCGCCTGTTCGTTCAGCAGCTGGGCCTTTGGCAGGCGGCCTTCCTCCCAGGAACCCCAGGCCGTATAGCTGAGATATTCGTCGAAGCCGCGGCTGCTGGGGTTGCCGTCGAAGCCGATGCAGATTGTGTGATAACCCTCGTCGCGCAAGATCTCGGCCAGCGTCTTCACCTCCGGGCGCAGCGGACCCTGGTGGCGGAGGGCCACGACCTGGGTCGAGAAGACGTCCATGCCGGTCAGCATCGAGGCGTAGGCGCTGGTTGTGGGAATATGAGCGCTGAAAGTGTTCTCGAAAAGGACGCCCTGGGCGGCGAAGCGGTCCAGGTAGGGGCTGGTAAGCCGTTCGTATCCATAGCAACTCATGTGTTCGGCATGTAACGAGTCAATGCCGAACAGGACGATATTCGGTTTTGCGTTCGATGCCATCGTGCTTTCCTTCGCAGTTGGTGAACTGACGGGTCTTAATAGTGGAGCGCAGGAGCCAAACCGGTACAGCAGCTGGCTCAAGAAAGTCTTCTGTATCGAGGTGGAGGATTCAACTCTGACAGTCGAAAACAACTGTTCCCGGCTCAGACCGGTTGAACCGTACCACAACCCCCAATTCGCCGCAAGAATCTGCCCCAATATTCCTTGCAGATCTGCGCTGCGACGCGGAGGAAGACAGTTGTCCGATAGTGTCAGAACTGCCCGCAATTGCTCTTTGCTTGATGACTGTTTACAATGTTTCGTACGCCATTCCAAGCACAGGGCCCTCTGCCCCCGGTCTGCGAAAAGCCCGGTTGGTCAGACCTGTGAAGGACTCTTTCTCCATGATACCGATGTCCCGCGTTCAGCGGCGGCTTATCATCACGCTTTTCGTCGTCAGCAGCCTGAACAGTGCAGCGATGATCGCCAGTTTTGTTCTGACCCCCATCATTTCCTACTCCCTTAGCGGCCGCGTACAACTGATCGGTCTTCCCAACGCCCTGTCGATGGTTGGGCGGGCCGGCGCCGGCTACCCGTTGGGCTGGCTGCTGGACAAAGCGGGCCGGCGCATCGGGCTGGCCGTGGGCCTCTCCTTTGTGATCTTCGGAATGCTCGTTTCGGCGTCCGCAATCAGCGCCGGATCACTGCTATTCTTTCTCGGAGGCGCCATCTTGCTGGGCGTAGGCCGGGCCGCTCTGGAGCAGACACGCTACGCCGCGGCCGAGATCTTTCCGCTGGCGCAACAGGCCAAGGTGATCGGGCTCATCGTGTTCGCTGGCACCGTGGGGGCCGTAGGCGGCCCGCTTCTGGTGGAACCGGCGGTCGGCGTGGCCAGAGAGCAGGGATTCCATGAGCATGTAGGGCCATTCTGGATTGGCGCGGCATTGATGGTTGTTGCACTGATACTACTGCTGGTGGCGCTGCGGCCTGACCCGAAAGAGCTGGCCGCGCTGGTTACCCGGGAAGAAAGCGGCGCAAAGGCAGCGGAGGGGTCAGAGGACGACTCGCTCGATACCCAGGTAGGAAGCGAGGAGGCTCCCAGGGGGCTGAGGCAGGTCGTGCACCTGCTCAAGTTGCCGGACGTACAGCTGGCAATGGCGGCGATGGCGATCGGCCAATTGGTCATGACGTTGCTGATGGTTGTGACGCCGCTCCACATGAACCGCGCCGACTACAAGGCGGATGCAATTTCCTACGTGCTGATGGCGCACACGCTGGGAATGTTCGGTCTCTCGGGCCTCAGCGGCTGGCTGGCTGGGCGGGTAGGCCGGGTGCCGATGATCTTCGCCGGAGCGCTCGTGCAAGTACTGGCGGCGATCATGATGCCGCTCTCGACGGAGCTTCCGGTTCTGTTCGTCTCACTCTTTCTGCTCGGTCTGGGGTGGAACTTCAGCTATATCGCAGGCTCCTCGCTGCTGTCGGCTGCGCTGGAAGGCTCGCGGCAGCGGGGGCGCGTGCAGGGCATCAACGAAGCGATGGTGGCGATCGCCTCTGCCTGCGGCAGTCTGGGGACCGGCGGCATCTATTCGGTCAGCGGAGTCGTGGCTGTGGCCGTGAGCGGCGTATTCTTCTCGGCGGCCCTGGGCGCCCTCGCGCTCTGGTTGGGGCGGCAACACCTGTTTGCCCTGGCCACGGAACGGGGCTAGGGCCTCGAATTCCTCAGTTTTCGAATTCAGTTCATTGGCAAAATCCACATATAGCTTTAGTAAGGGTTACGGCTTCACTGCCGCCAGGTTCCGGCCGCGGTTGGATGATCGTAGGGCTGGTCGGCCACGCGTGCCTGCAGGCGGTGCAGCTCACCGGTCAGCTCCTCCACTACGCCGGCGTAGGCCGGATCATGGTAGACGTTGTTCAGTTCAAAGGGGTCGGCATCGAGGTCGAAGAGCTCCCACTCCGGCTCCTTGGACTCGTCGATGACGCCCGGCTGGTCCAATCCGTCTGCGTAGTAGTAGATCAGTTTGTAGCGCAGCGTGCGCACGCCGTAGTGGGCGTAGACGTGGTGGTGTGCCAGGTGCATCCAGTAGCGGTAGTACATCGACGTCTGCCAACCGTCCGGCGCTTCGCCCGTAAGTAGGGGGTAGAAGCTGGTCCCCTGGAAATGGTCCGGAATTTTGACGCCGGCGTACTCGAGCAGCGTAGGCGTGAAGTCGACGTTTAGAACCATCTGATCGTTGACCGCCCCCGCAGCCACCGCACGCGGATAGCGGATGAGCAGCGGCATCCGCAGCGACTCCTCGTACATGAAGCGCTTGTCATACCAGCCGTGGTCGCCCAGGAAAAAGCCCTGGTCGGACGTGTAGACGACGATGGTGTTCTCCGCCAGCCCTTCCTCTTCCAGGTAGTCGAGCAGGCGGCCGACGTTGTCATCGATGGAAGCGACGCAGCGGAGATAGTCCTTGATGTAGCGCTGGTACTTCCACTTCTTTTCCTCCTCCGGGGTCAGCCCCTCCGGCGTCGGCTGCTTGAGATCGGTCAGAGTCATATCGCGATCAATGCGCATCTTGGCCGCGGCGGCCGCGGCGGCGCGGTTGCTGTAGTCGTCGTTGAAAGTCTCCGGGTAGGGGATCTCTTCGTCCTCATACATCAAGGCATGCTTCTCGTCAGGCTCCCAGGCGCGATGGGGCGCCTTGTGGTGGCACATAAGCATGAACGGCCGCTCCGGATCGCGCGCCCGGAGCCAGTCCAGCGAGAAATCAGTGGTCAGGTCGGTGACGTAGCCGGGAAAGACCTTCCGCTCGCCCATCTCGATCATTTCGGGGTCGTGGTAGAGGCCCTGGCCCGGCAGCACGTTCCAATAGTCAAATCCGGTCGGATCGTTGACACCGCCATGGCCCAGATGCCATTTGCCGACGATGGCGGTCTGGTATCCTGCCGCCTGCAGCAACTTGGGCATGGTCACCTGCCGGCCATCGAGGGTCGAAGAAAGCGTTGTCACGCCATTGATATGGTTGTACGTGCCGGTCAGGATGACGGCGCGGCTGGGCGTGCAGATCGAGTTGGTGCAGAAGCAGTTGTTGAAGCGCATGCCCCCGTCGGCGATGCGGTCGAGATGCGGTGTACGGTTTATGCGGCTGCCGTAGCAGCTCATGGCGTGTGAGGCGTGGTCGTCCGACATGATAAAGAGGATATTCGGGCGCGAGTCGGGCATATCAAGTCCTTTTGGAATCTCGTTCCTGGTGTGACGTGTAGTCTGCGGAGCCGCTGATTCTATCGGTTCATTGTAATCGACGGGAGATACGGTGATAGGCCCGGCCATGCTATCAGACATCAAATATGAGGTCAAGCAGTAAGGCTTGAACGCCATTCTGTGCTCTTGCGGCGAGGTCCATATTCAGGTAGGTTGTGTGAGTTGGACCTGATTCAAACGGCACAGGCCGGGGCATCTGCCGAAAGAGAGTATATATGTCTGAACAGTCAGTATTGCGTCACGTCGTCCTGTTTCAGTTCAAAGACGGAACGCCGGATGAGAACGTGCGCGAAATCGAGGACGCGTTCCGGGCCTTGCCCGGCAAGATCGACGTGATCCAGGATTTTGAGTGGGGAACGGACGTGAGCGTCGAGGGCAAGGCAGAGGGATTTACCCCACTGCTTCTTCGTCACGTTCGCCAGCGAGGCCGACCGCGACGCCTACCTGCCCCACCCCGATCACACGGCCTTTGGCGCGGTGCTGCGTCCCCACCTCGAAAAGGTCCTGGTCGTAGATTACTGGCAGAGGAGATGAACTGTGCCGGCGGCGGCGGAACGCGCGGACGTTCTAGCCCAGGGCAATCTCCACGATCTGGCGCCCTTCCACCTTGGGCACGGTGAAGTTAAGCCGTCCTTGCGCCTCGCTGAATGCCAGCGCCTCTCCGTCGGGGACGCAGCGCACACCGGCGACCTGTCCGGGTAACTTCAGGCTCACGTCGACATCGTACAGGGGCAGCACGTCCTCAATCACGTCGAAATCCTGGCCGCGGCGTTCCGGGACGTAGTGGAGCAAATGCAGGACGAGCCTAGCCTGGTCATTCTGCTCGTTCAGCGCGGTCAGCATTCCCGTCGGGCCCCCGTGCCGTAGAATGGGGTCCGGCAGAAGCATGTCCAGGGCGTTCAGAAGCAGCTGCTTGCACCAGTGGGGCGCGTTGCGGTGGTACTGGCGAAAGATGGGATGGGCGAAGTAGATGACGTCTCCCGTGCGTGCGGCCGCGGGCGCGCCGAGTTCGCCGCTGCTAGGCGTCTGCCGGTGTGAGCAGAAGTGCTGCCAGGTCCGGTCAAAGTAGGCGGGAACCACCCTGGCAAGAACCTCCGCGTCCTCCCCGGCTGAAATTTCCAACCCGCGCATATACATGACATATTCGGTCGGCCGCAGGCCCCCGGCAAGCGGTTTCTCCGCGCGCAAATAATCAACGTAGTCCCCGCTGTGAAAGTGGCGGCCCCGCACAGGACCGCCGTTGGCGTCAACCGGTCCTTCACCGATCTTGCGGACGCCCCAGCCTGGCAAAGCGAAGTCGACCAGGTCGGGCGTGAGTCCGGACTCGAATGAGGCGATAAGCTTACCGCCGCCGGCAATGTACTCGGAAACTTTGCGGGCGAGTTTTTCGTCCAGGGTCACCGCGTCGGGCAGGATGAGCACGCGGTAGCCGTCCCAACCGGTCTCGCTGTCGACGACGTCGAACTGGTGCCCGCCTTCCTGCAGCATGCGCACGGCGCCGACCGTCTCCGCGGTCAGCCGCTCGCCTGTAAACTCCTCCAATGTGAAGACGCCGATATCCGTCAAGGGGCTGACGCCGCGGCACCACGGCTCCCTGCGCGCCACCTCGCGGTAGACCGGCCCGACGAGGTCGTAGGTGGCCCGGTCGAGCCGGCCGGTGGGATGCAGCTGGTCGCCGATAGAGCATTTGGCGTTGAGGGCGAGCATCTGAAAACATTCGAACTGGAGAGCGGCCTCGTTCTTGTAGGACTGGAAGTCACCCCAGGCCGTATGGAATTTGCCGGTCATGCCAAGGCTGTCGTGGCCGGTTGTGCGTGCGTATCGCTGCGAGAGCGGGAAGTGCATGTAGCCCCAGCCTCCCGAGGGCAGCGATTCGAGTTCCCAGTGGCTGTAGGTCTCCCCGGCGGCGCGCTGGCGCGGGCCGACGTGGCCGGAGTTGTAGAAGATGGTGCAGTCCTGGCTGTGGCTGCGTACATGTGCGGACATCGCACGCTTGAAGCGGTCGGTTACGCCTTGGCCGAATGCCTGGCGGTCGGCGTCGCTGGCAGGGTCGATGCCCCGTGCCAGCATCTCATGCCGGCAGGCAGGGCAGGAGCAGTCCTGGTCCTGGACGATGTCGAAGAAGAGGCCGTCAACTGCGGGGAGGCAGGCGAACATATCGTCGACGTGGGCTCTGAGAAAGTCGACGTAGGGCGTGTTGAGGCAGAGCTTCGCATAGAAACCCGCTTCGTAGGGCTTCTGTCCCTGAATGGAACCGTCGGCGGCTACCTGCAGCCACTGCGGCTGTTTCTGGGTGGTATAGTAGTCCCATTGGATTGTCGTGTAGATGGGTACGCGAATCTCGCGGGCGTGCGCAGCTTCGATCTGCTCTTTCAACAGGTTGCACTGCAGGTGGGGATGCCGCCGCTCCGGGTGGGCATGAGTATCGTAGAAGATCATGCCGTGATGGCCGCGGGCAAAGCAGGTGATGGAGTCGACGTGGGCGTCTATCAGTTGCTGAGCCCATGCCCCGGCGTCGAACTCTCCGCCGATGTTGGTGATCTGTTCGCTGGTATGGAAGTCGAGGTGGATCTGGCGGTAGCGGAGGAAGTCAGACATTTTACGAGGCCCAACAACCTTCGGAGTAGGCCTGGCGCAGGAAGAGCTTCTTACGGGCCGGGTTGGCGCGGGCTATCCATTCAGCGGGAATCTCTTGCGTGTGACGATGGGGCGGGCCCGCCTCTTTGAAGATATCGATGTTGAAGATTCGGTAGGGCTGTTGAGAGCCTGCGGGCTTGGGTTCGACGCCGTGGAAGATACGAGCGTTGATGTAGACCATGCTGCCCGGCGGCAGCTCCAGGCGCTTCTCCTTGAGCGGTCGGCCCGCTTCGGCGTCAAATTCTCCGGCGAGCATTCTGTCCGGTGTGGCGTCCTCGGTCGGCGCGACGCGGTGGCTGCCTGGGATAACTTTCAGGTTGCGGTCGCCAAGTGAGAAGCCGTTGAGGTAGTAGAGAATCTGGACATAGTACTTGTCGCGTTCGGCCAGGTTGACGGGGTTCTCATGCTTCCAGTGATGATGGTCCTGGTGATAGCGGAGAGGACCGATCCCGCGCGGCGCGATGTTCAGGGCGGAGTGGCAGTAGTGGTAATCGTCGCCGATGGTGGCGCGCAGCAGGGAGGTGATAAATGGATCGTCGATCAACTGGTCTGAGTAGGGCCCGCGGTCGTTCCATGGGCGGATAAAGTAGGCTTTGGGTTCGCCTTGATGGCTAGGCAGCTGCCGGACGTAGTCGCGCACCTGATCGAGTCCCTCGATCTCCTCGATGAGGGCTTCCCTGGCATGGTCGGTGAAGACGTTGGGATAGGCGATGTAGCCGTCGTTGTGGAACGAGTCGATATCGGCCTGGGTCGGACCGGGGATGCGGAAGAGAGAGTGCAGGTCTGTTGCCATGTGCGGGCCTCCTTTGGTCTGAACTGTAGCACACGGATTGAACGATAACAAGGTTATTGGATCCCACAAATCGTTCCAGCACTTCATTGCGGGCCTGAGATGATCCATAGCCGCAGCCCTCTCAATTGGTAAACTGAGAAGGCATGAGCCCCCTCCCCTTCGGGGCGGATTCCCGTTTTCAAATAGACTTGCAGTGGGGTGAAATGGCTGCCCTTGATCCTTAGAGGAGGTTATCCAGGACTAAGACTTCCAAGTCCTCAAGACGCCGAAAATCGTCATCATTCGTCTCTGAAATAAGACTCGACCTCCTCCGCAGTTTTGAAGAGTCGTTGTCCTGGGGCCTCTTTCAAGATATCAACTGCAGACCGCCGATCTGAGCCTGATGAGTGAAGGATTACCATATTAACAGATTCGCCAACGGGAAGCTTCTCATCGGCGACTTCTATCCTACCACCGGGCAACACAGTCGTCGTCAAGTGAAGCGCCTTCTGCATGGTCCATGTCCCCCTTCCAGAAATGAACGAACTCTGGGTTGAAAGTCCTGCTTATCTTCCCGGGCACGCCGTCAGTATATGGCAGGCAAGGATATGAAGGCAAGATACCGTTGAAAGCTTTCGGTCCCCCAACGTCAATGGACCATTTGCCACGAGTCCTGGTACAGTTTTGTCTCAAGGACTACTGCTGTCCGCTAGATTCCGCGCCAGCGTTTCCAACGGGGAATCCTCATCGGGACAGTCAGCGTTGTAACCACAGGCGGACGCAAAAACAGCGTTGAGCGCGGCGTGTTAGTGCATGTCAGATACTCGTAGGCATTATCCCTCGGGCAGGGGGACTGGCGAGACAAGAGAGCATCCTGCTGCGAGTGCGGAGAGACAGACAAGAATCAGTGTCCTCATTACCCTTCACCCTGGAAATCTTACAGATGGATCAAACAACATGAACATATAGGTGACAAATTCGAGGGTCGGTCCCAAAATCATGTGCAGAACAACAAGGTTTGATGTTGGCACGCCAAGCAGCGTCATGATTTCAAAGGCGATACCCAGACTAAAAATGAAAATCAGGTAGATCGTGTCAAGAATTCCTTGCAACATTATCTCTTCTCCTCAAAACGCACGGAGGGCTGGCCAGATTCTCTTCGCTTGTTGTGCGATCTGTTGTGACTCGGTATCCTTGCCGACTCGCCACTCTTGGTAGAGCAAGGAGAGGACGGCTAGGAATATGCCGAACTCGTTAAACGGGGCCGGGGGCCCAAAGCAGACAGGCTCCAGGAAAAGGGAAGTCTTTTCCCAAGGCGTTTTCGCAGGTAAAGGGAAGCGCCCTCTGATTCTGAAAGAGAGTTGGCATCAGCGATCTGGCGTTTTCACCGTTCGACGTTTGACCGCTGTGCGGTGGCGGGCCTTATTTTTTCTGCTGTTTTGGATTGAGGGATGAACGGCTTTCCAAAGGCAAGAGCCTTCTGAACGCTTTTACGCAACTCGTCCACGTCGACTTCGTAGGGCTTTGTGTCAAACATGGCGGTTGGGGTCTCCAGTTCAATAGTCGATCGGGTGAGCGATTCCGGTATACCATACGCCTCGACCTTCCTGCAAAGCCGCCAAATCCTTAGATGTCATGTTACCTCAAATTCAGAATTGCAAGGACAGATCGGAAGGGACTACAATCTGCAATACGAGCCTGCTCAAAAAAGAGGGATTTCAATGACAGCGCCTGTCACCGATCTATTTCAATTTGACGACCTTCTATCGCCTGCCCAACGCGCAGTTCGCGACCGGGTTCGGGCGTATATGGAAGGTGTCGTCAGGCCGGCGATCAACGAATACTGGGAGCGGGGGGAGATTGCCCTGGATCTGGCGCTGGGGCTGCGCGACCTGCAGATCGCCGGCGGGACGATGCGCGGCCATGGCGCCGCGGGCCTGGACTGTGTAAGCGACGGGCTGGTGAAGTACGAGATCTGCCGCGTGGACGGCTCCATCAGTACGCTGTTCGGCGTGCACTCCGGGCTGGCGATGGGGTCAATTGGAATGCTGGGTTCGGCGGAGCAGAAGGAACGCTGGCTGCCGGCAATGGCGCGCATGGAAAGGCTGGGCGCGTTTGCGCTGACTGAGCCGGAGCGGGGATCGGACGCGGCGCACGTGCAGACTACCGCGCGGCGTGTGGGCAGCCACTATGTCCTCAACGGCCAAAAGCGGTGGATCGGCAACGGGACGATCGCCGATCTGATAATCGTCTGGGCGCGGGACGAGAGCGGGCGCTTTGGGGGATTCGTGATGGAGGATCCAAGGCAGCTCCCCGGCTTTACTGCAACGGCGATGGAGGGCAAAATCGCGAAGCGGGCGGTGCACCAGGCGGAAATCACGCTCGAAGACGTGCATGTACCGGCGGCGAACCGGCTCGCTGAATGTAACAGCTTTCGCGATTTGACGGCGGTCCTGGCGAACACCCGGGCGGGCGTCGCATGGGAGGCTGTCGGTTTGGCGGCCGGCTGTTACGAAATCGCGCTGCAATACGCCTGCGAGAGGGAACAGTTTGGGAAACGGATCGCGGCCTTTCAGTTGATCCAGGCCAAACTGGTGGAGATGGCGGCCGACTTGGCGCAGGCGCAACTGCTGGTCTGGCGGCTGGCAAAGCTGATGGAAGCGGACGCAGCCACGCCCGGTCAGCTTTCGCTGGCGAAACAGACGTGTGCGGTCAAGGCGCGGCGCGCAGCCGCGCTGGCTCGGGAGATACTGGGCGGCAACGGCATCCTGATTGACAATCACGTGGCGCGTCTGTTCACCGACGTCGAGGCCACGTATACCTATGAGGGCACAAACGAGATCAACCTCCTGATCGCCGGTCGGGAGATTACGGGCATAGGCGCGTTCGTGTAACCGCGATCGATCGGAAGGGGCCCGAGAACGGGTCTGGAGAACAGTGAAGAGAAAGGGCAGCTTGGATGTAAGACGCTGAGTATGGATGGAGTTCGGACAAGTGTTGATGGTTGACCAAACAGCCAGCAAGCACTACAATTTCCCCATCGTCTCCCCACCCCAACGACTTCGAACACATTGATATAGTCAAGGAGCCATCGTATGCTTTCCGGCCTGATGATGGACTATCAGCTTACGATCGATCGCGTCCTGGAACACGGGAATCGCCTGTATCCGTACAAGAAGGTCAAGACCAAACTGCCTGACGGGACGTTGCACGAGTATTCGTACCGGGACCTCTACGGGCGGGTGAAGCGGCTCTGCAATGTGCTCGAAGGGCTGGGCGTGCAGCCGGGCGACCGCGTCGGGACGTTTGCATGGAACAACTACCAACACGTGGAGCTATACTTCGGCGCGCCCGGCGCGGGGGCGGTGGTGCATACACTGAATGTTCGCCTGTTCCCCGACCAGCTGGCCTATATCATCAACCACGCCGAAGACAAGGTGATCTTCATCGACGCGACGCTGCTGCCACTGATGGAGGGGCTCGGAGAGAAGATCAGCGGAGTCGAACATTTCGTGCTGTTCAACGGCCCGGAGGGCGGGGCGGCGGCCAATCTGCCGGGCCAGGTCCACAGTTACGAGACGTTGATGGCGGCTGCGGAGGATGAGTACGTCTGGCAGGTGGAGGGTGAGAACCAGGCCATGGGGCTCTGTTACACCAGCGGCACGACAGGCCATCCCAAGGGAGCGCTCTACAGCCACCGCTCGATGTATCTGCATACGGTGGGTTCGTGCCAGGCGGCCGCGGTGGGCCTGACGGAAAATGATGTCGTCATGCCGGTCGTGCCGCAGTTCCACGCGATGGCCTGGGGCCTGCCCTATGCCGCGGTCAACGTCGGCGCCGATCTGGTGATGCCCGGACCGCACATGCAGCCGGCCGCGCTGGCAGAGATGATCGAGGCGGAGCGGGTGACGGTGGCCGCCGGCGTGCCGACGATCTGGAATGGGCTCTATCACGACCTGAAACAGAGTCCACGTGACATATCATGTATTCGCGCGTTGGTGGTCGGCGGCTCGGCCATGCCCCGCAGCTTGATCGAGGCCTATGAGAAGGAGCTGGGCGTAAACGTCGTTCATGCCTGGGGCATGACGGAAATGTCGCCGCTGGGGACGGTATCGAAGCTACTCAGCCACCACCAGACACTGCCGCAGGAGGAGAGGTGGGATGTCAAGGCCCGACAGGGTTATCCGATCTCCGGTGTCGACATGCGGATCATGGACGACGCAGGTCAGGAGCTGCCTTGGGACGGTGAGACGCTCGGCGAACTGCAGGTACGCGGGCCATGGGTGGCGCAAGCCTACTACAAATTGGAAGGCGGCGGCGACAGCTTTACCCAGGACGGATGGTTCCGAACGGGGGACGTGGTTACGATTTCCGCAGACGGGTTCATGTCGATCGCGGATCGCACAAAGGACCTGGTGAAAAGCGGCGGCGAGTGGATCTCATCGGTGGAGCTGGAGAATCTGTTGATGGCCCATCCGCAGGTGCTGGAGGCGGCCGTTATCGCCGTGCCCGATGAACGCTGGGGCGAGCGTCCGCTGGCGGTTATCGTACCTACAGAGGGCGGGACCCGGCCTGGCGCTGAAGAATTAAGGCGTTTTATGGAGCCGCAGGTTGCAAGATGGTGGTTGCCGGACGGTTACGAATTCATAGATGAGATTCCGAAGACCGGGACCGGCAAGTTTGACAAGAAGGTTCTGCGGGAGCATTACGGCAGAGGAGATTCGACAGTTCCTCTTCCTTAGCTCGGCCTCAACGGACTACGACGCACTTTTCCAGGATTGGCGCAGCATCTCGATGCTCCTGGGGACGGCGGTAGCGACGTCCTCCGCGCCTTCCATCTCGATCGAGCAGTAGCCGCGCCAGCCGGCGTCGAGGAGAATGCGGAAGATGCGGGCGTAGTCGAGGTCGAGGCTGTACCAGGAGCCGCCGCCAGGGTAGGTCTTGGCGTGTGCCAGCCGCACATGGGGGGCGACGCGCTCCATGGCGGCGTACATATCGTCCTCGAAGAGGAAGTTGCCCATGTCCAGAATGGCCTGAAGCCAGGGCGAGTCGATGGTCTCGATGATGCGGGCCATATCGCGGGCGAATGTGGTCAGGCCCCAGTGGTTTTCGAGCAGCAGGAGCACGCCCCGACGCTCGGCGTGGGGCAGGCAGCGCTCGATCGAGTCGATCACCCAGTTGAAGCCGTCATCCATAGTGGAGCCCTTCCACGGCTCCACCCAGCCCTTGGCCTTGATCAGATCGTCAAAGCTGCCCTGTTTGCGAAAGCCGCCGGAGTTGACGCGAATCGACGGGATGCCCATCTCGTGGGCCAGATCGATGCAGTGGAGTGTGTGGTCGACGTGCTGCTGGCGCACGACCGCATCGTCGTGGACGAAGTCCTGGTGGATCGATAGGTTGTAGAGATCCAAGCCGAGGGTGAAGGCGTGCCGCTTGAGCTTCTGCAGGTAGGCGTTCTCCTCAGATTCCATCTGACGGTGGAGGATCTCCACCCCTGACAGGCCAAGCTCGGCTGCGGCGTCGAGCACGGATTCGATGGGCGTTTTCTCCGGCGTGAAGTGCCAGTAGGAGTAGGTCGAAGTGCCGAGGCGGAGGGCGTTGTTGCCAGAGTTCATGGGTGTTGCTCCCGTTAGAGTCTCGTGCGTGCGGTTCCGGCTGAGCTTTCCGGCTTACGCGTCGGTTACGCAGCCTTCGGAGGCGCTGGAAACGGTCCTGATATATTTCCAGAGGACGCCGCTCTTGGCCTTGTACTCCGGTGAGCTCCAGGCCGCGCGGCGGCGGTCGATCTCCTCTTCAGCGACATCCAGCGTGAGCGTGTTATCTTCGGCGTCGATGGTGATGATGTCGCCGTTCTGCGCCAGCGCGAGCAGGCCGCCCTCCTGCGCCTCGGGCGTAATGTGGCCGACGACGAAACCGTGGCTCCCGCCGGAGAAGCGGCCGTCAGTGATCAGGGCGACATCATTGCCCAGCCCCTTACCCATGATGGCGCCGGTGATGCTGAGCATCTCACGCATGCCCGGCCCGCCCTTGGGACCCTCGTAGCGGATGACGACGACGTTCCCTGGCAGGACCTCGTCGCTCTCGATGCCGGCGAGGCAGTCTTCCTCCGAGTCGTAACAGACCGCGGGGCCGCTGAAGCGGACGCCCTCTTTGCCCGTAATTTTGGCAACGGCGCCGGTCTCCGCCAAGTTGCCGTAAAGGATCTGCAGGTGGCCGGTCTCCTTGATGGGCTCGTCCACAGGCATGATGATTCTCTGGCCCTCCGTCAGGTCGGGAACGGTCTCCAGGTTCTCAGCCAGTGTCTTGCCGGTGACCGTCATGCAGCCGCCGTGGAGAAAGCCTTCGCGCAGCAGCATCTTCTGCACTGCGGGAACGCCGCCGACCTCATAGAGGTCTTCCATGACGTACTGGCCGCTGGGCTTGAGGTCGGCAAGCAGGGGCGTACGGTCGGAGATCTCCTGGAAGTCGTCGATGGTCAGTTCGGCGTCCGTGGACCTGGCGATGGCCATCAGGTGAAGCACGGCGTTGGTTGAGCCGCCGAGGATTACCGTGAGCGTGATTGCGTTTTCAAAGGCCTCGCGGGTCAGAATGTCGAGCGGCTTCAGGTCCAGCTCCAGAAGGTTGCGGATGGCCGCGCCCGCCTCCAGGCATTCCTGCTGCTTACCCTCACTGGCGGCTGGGTAGGAGGAGCTGTAGGGCAGGCTCATGCCCAGCGATTCGATGGCGGAGGCCATGGTGTTGGCAGTGTACATGCCGCCGCAGGCGCCTTCGCCGGGGCAGGCGTTGCGCAGGACCTCGCGCATCTGCTCCTCGTCGATGTCGGCGGCCAGATACTGGCCGTAGGCTTCGAAAGCGGAGATGATGTCCAGCTTCTGGACGCTGCCGTTTCCGGGCTGCTGCAGAATACCGGGACTGATCGTCCCGCCGTAGACCATGAGGCTGGGGCGGTTGACGCGTGCCATCGCCATCAGCACGCCGGGCATGTTTTTGTCGCAGCCGGGCAGTGAAACATTGGCGTCGTACCACTGGGCCCGCATGACGGCTTCGATCGAGTCGGCGATAATATCGCGGCTCAGGAGTGAAAACTTCATCCCGGCCGTGCCCATGGACATCCCGTCGCTGACGCCAATGGTGTGGAAAATCAGTCCGACTGCCCCTGCCTCCTGCACGCCCTGCTTGACCCGCCGCGAGAGAGCGTTCAGGTGCATGTTGCAGGTGTTGCCCTCCCAGCCCATCGAAGCGATGCCGACCTGGGGTTTGTGCATGTCTTCATCGGTCAGCCCGACGCCGTAGAGCATCGCCTGAGAGCCGACCTGTGAAATCGTCTGGGTGAGCACACTACTGTACCTGTTGAGTTTGCGGCTGGTAGTCACTGACATTGGATTCTCTTTCTTGTCTAAAGGATGGTCGTCCCGCGATGACCGCCGGGACTCCACCAGACTATCCGGCGCTTGAGAGCTCCGCACTGCGTCTCTCCTCGGACACAATAGGCGAGCTGATCGCGACGTTTCCGCTGACCGACGGCTGCGCGTAATCGATGTCAGCGCCGCGGGCTGGCAGCCCGCTCTCATCGTTTGGATCGTAGTTGATGAGGAAGTATTCGACGGCATCTGAGATAGCCGTCCAGCTGGCCTCGATAATGTTGGTGCTGGCTCCGACCGTGGTCCAGTTGTGCACGCCGTCGGAACTGGTGATGAGGACGCGCACCGATGCCCCCGTGCCCTGGTCGCTGTTAATGATTCGCACCTTGTAGTCGAGAAGGTGCATTCTATCCAAATGAGGGAAGTGGCCCTGAATCGCCTTGCGCAGCGCCAGCATCAGGGCGTTGACCGGCCCGTTGCCCTCAGAGACCTCGTGGTAGATTCGGCCGCCTACTTCAGCCTTGATGGTGGCCTCCGACGAGAGCCCGCGGCCGGTGCGGTTAGCCACCGACACAGAGTAGTCGATCAGTGAAAAACCGGGCTGGTATCCTTCCTGCGAGCGCCGCAACATGAGGTCGACGCTGGCCTCGGCGCTCTCAAACTCAAAGCCGACGTTTTCCAGCTCCTTGATCTGCTGGAGAACCGCTCTTTCCTTTTCCCGCGACAGCCCTTCGACGCCGAACTCACCGGCCTTGATGGAGATGTTGTCCTTGCCGCTGAGCTCGCTGACGAGGACCCGCGTCTGGTTACCCAGTCGCTCCGGCTCGACGTGCTGGTAGCTGTCGACATTTTTGAGGACCGCATTGACGTGGGTCCCCCCCTTATGCGCGAAGGCGCTCAGGCCGACAAAGGGCTGGTGTGTGTTGGGCCTCAGGTTGGCGAGTTCGTTGACATAGTGGCTGAGGTCGGTCAGGTGGGCAAGCCTCTCCTTCGAAACGAGGTCGTAGCCCATTTTCAGCTGCATGTTGGCGATGATGCTGACCAGGTTGGCGTTGCCGCAGCGTTCGCCGTAACCGTTGATGGTGCCCTGCACGTGTGTGCAGCCGTTGCGCAGCGCCTCCAGCGAGTTGGCGACACCGGTGTCGCTGTCGTTGTGGGCGTGGATGCCGAGAGTGACTGTTCCGGCGCCTGGCTGCGGGCCGCTACTTCCATTTACACTTCCCGCGATCGGCGCCAGGTCGGAGGCCAGTTCTCGGCGCACCGTGCGTACGATTTCGCCGACCTCCCAGACGAGGCTGCCGCCATTGGTATCGCAGAGGACGACGCATGAAGCACCCCCTGCGATGGCCTGTCTGAGCGTGGCCAGCGCGTATTCGGCGTTCTCCTTATAGCCGTCGAAGAAGTGCTCGGCGTCGTAGATCACCTCGCGGCCGCGGCCGGTGAGAAAGGCGATCGACTTGCGAATCATGCGCAGGTTCTCTTTCGGCGTCGTCTGCAATACATCTCGCACGTGCAGGTCCCAGCTCTTGCCGAACAAGGAGACGACCGGCGTGTTGGCCTGCAGGAGCAGCTGAATCTGCGGGTCGTCGGCGGGGTCGGTGTCGCGTTTGCAGGTGGAGCCGAAGGCGGTCAAACGGGCGTGTCTGAGTGTCAGCTCGCTCCCGGCCCGTTCAAAGAACTCCATGTCTTTCGGGTTGGAACCGGGCCAGCCGCCCTCAATATAGTCGATGCCGAACTCGTCCAGGCGGGCGGCGATGCGCAGCTTGTCGTCGCAGCTGAGCGAGACGCCTTCGGCCTGGGCGCCGTCGCGCAAAGTGGTGTCGAATAGTTGAATCTTCACGTCTCCAAACTCCATATCGGTCTAATCGCGTTAATGCCGCCAGGAATGACGACGAATAGTCAGTGCCGCCTGCTGTCAGCCCGTCGCCTGCAGACCGGCGGCGATTCCATTGATCGACAGCAGGATCGCCTGTCGCAGGCGGGGGTCCTCCTGGGTCGCGTCCCGGTCTGCCTGGGGGTCCTTTATCGTTTGCTCAACCGTAGATCGTTGCTTGTTAAGCAACGCGACCTGAATATAGTTGAGCGGGTCTACATAGGGATTGCGCAGATTGATGCTGCGTTGGAGCCAGGGCTCGTTGTCCAGGAGGGCAGCCTGGCTCGTAATCCCCAGAATGATGCGTTCCGTGCGTTTGAACTCCTCCATGAATTCGTCGAAGATCTCGGCACGGGTCGCGTCCTCGGCCAGCGACGCGTAGAGCGCGGCGATGGTCATATCGGCCCGGCGCATCGAGAGCTGCGCTCTGTCAATGACCGTGCGGAAGAAGGGCCAGTTGTGGTACATCTCCTGCAAGACGGTCATGCGTTGAACCGAATCGGCGTGCAGTCCGGTACCCAGGCCGTACCAGCCAGGCAGATTTACGCGACTCTGTGTCCAGGCAAAAACCCAGGGAATCGCACGCAGATCAGAGATGTCCGAGGTCTGGCGGCGCTTTGCCGGCCGCGAGCCAATGTTCATCTGCGCCAGCTGTTCAATCGGCGTCGCCTCGTGGAAGTAGCTCAGAAAGGCAGGACTCTCGACAAGTGTCCGGTACTTCCGTTCCGAGCGTTCGCTGGCCCCCTCCAGTATTCTCACCCAGCTCGCCTCGACGGCGTGCGAAGAGTTCACGCTTTCTTCCTGGCCGCCCAGGCTGTCATGATGAGTTTCACAGCTTGCTATCAGAACGGCGTTGACGAGCTGCTCAAGATGGCGCTTGGCAATGGCCCGGTTGCTGTAGCGGGCGCTGATAACTTCCCCCTGTTCGGTCAGCTTGATCCGCCCTTGCACCGATCCCGGCGGCTGCGCGAGTATGGCACGATTGGCAGGTCCTCCGCCGCGTCCGATCGAGCCGCCCCGTCCATGGAAAAGAGTCAGCTTGACGTTGTAGTCGCTGCAGGCGCCGGCCAGTCTTTCCTGCGCCTGATAGAGCGACCAGCTGGAGCGCAAGTAGCCGCCGTCTTTGTTCGAGTCGCTGTAACCGATCATGATCTCCTGGCGGTTGTCCCGCTGCGCCAGGTGTTTGCGGTAGATCGGGGATTCGAAGAGCGCACCCATGACATCGGGCGCCCGGACCAGGTCGTCAATCGTTTCAAAGAGAGGCGCAATGTCGATCTTGCCGAAGAGTCCGGCGTCCTTGGCCAGAAGCAGGACCTCCAGCACGTGGCTGACGGAGGTGGTCATGCTGATGATGTATGCGCCGACTGCCTGAGGCGCGATGCGCTCATGGGCTTGACGGATAAGCCGGAAAAGGGCGACCGTCTCGTTGGTTTCGTTGCCGTACTGCAGGCGGGCGGTCAGGGGCCGCGGGCTTTCGATTTCTTCAACCAGCAGCCGCGTCCGTTCCTCTTCCGGCAGCTGCCGGTAGTCAAAACCTGGGTCCTGCGGCCTGTAGTAGCGATGCAACAGTTCTGCGACTGCGTCCCGGTGGCGGTCAGAGTGCTGGCGAATATCCATGGACGCAAGATGGAATCCGAAGATGCGGGCCTGCTGGACAAGCCGGGCGAAGCGTCCTTCGGCCAGCCGGTCGCCCTTGTTCTGGCGAAGGCTCCGCTGGATCAACTCCAGGTCTGCGATGAATTCAGCGGCATTGGGGTAGGCCCAGGGGTCCGGACGCTGCGCCTGCCAGGCCTCCCTGTTCTGTGCCAGTGTGGCGCCCAGCCTGCGGTAGATCAGAATCATCTTCTGGCGGTAGGGTTCCAGGGAAAAGCGGTCCAGGCGCGCTTTGTCGTTTGGCGGCGCGCGTTCCAGGTCGCCGGCCAGGCTGTCGAGAAACTCCTGTGAGAAGGCGCCCCGTGTATTGGCCACGCTCAAATGCCCGTACATGCCGACGACAGTGCGGCGGTAGAGTTCCAGCGCCTGTTCCTTCTGCTGGCGCAGGGCGTCTTCCGTGACATCCTGGGTAACGAAAGGATTGCCGTCCCGGTCCCCGCCGATCCAGGAGCCGTAACGCAGAAAGGTCGGCAGACCGTCTGAGAACTCTGCCGCGCCATCGCTGACTGCGCTGTCCGGGTATTCCCTCGCAAGCGCCCGGTTCAACTCGCTGTAGATGTCCGGCAGCAGGTCAAACAGAGTAGTATCGAAAAAATAGAGCCCCTCGCGGACCTCGTCCAGAACATCCGGCCGCCGGTCCCGATTTACGTCGCTCTGCCACAGTGAAACTACGATCTCGCGGATCTGATTCCAGATTCTCCTTTTCTCGCTTGGCAAAAGTACGTGGGCGTCCAGTTCGCGCAACAGTCTGGTCAAGTCGAGCAGCTTCAGGAGGATGGTGCGGCGTTTGGCCTCGGTAGGGTGAGCCGTGAAGACGGGCTTGATCAGCAACTCATTGAGCAGACGCCTTATTTCAGCAGGCTGTGTTCCGCCCTTGCGCAGCCTCATGACGGCGGCCGCAATGGTTTCGGGCATGTGCCGGTCGTTTTCTTCCGCCTGTGCCGTGCGCCGGCGAATGACGCGTACACGCTGCTGCTCTTCGGCCAGATTGACGAGCTGGAAGTATGTGGTGAAGGCTTTCAGCACACCGAGCGTGCTGTCGAAGTCATTGACCAGATCGGCGGTCAGCCGCTCGATCTGCAGGCCGGCGCTTGCGTCCCCCTGGCGCTGGGCGCGGGTCAGAGCCCGCAGCTCTTCGACCAGATCGAGGATTGCCTGTCCTTCCTGCTCGACGATCGTTTCGCCGAGCAGGTTGCCAAGCTGGCGGACGGTCCGCCGCAACTGGCGGTCGGCATCTGTCGGGGCTGATTCGCCGCCTCTCTCGAGCTCGACTTCCGTCTTGACTTCGCTCTGGCTGGGCTTGGTAGCCATACAAGAATTTCTACGGTTTTTCGTTCAATACTGCCCGACCTAGGCGTCCCGGATCTCTTTCACAACGAGATCTCCGAGGACCTCGGTTCCCGCCGTCTCGGTACCGGGCTGGGCGATGTCCGGTGTCCTTACGCCGAGAGCCAGGATGGCATCTACCGCGGCCTCGACAACCGCGGCCTCCTTCTCCAGACCGAGACTGTGGCGGAGCAGCATCGCGCTGCTCAGAATCGCGGCCAGCGGGTTGGCAATGCCCTGTCCGGCGATATCCGGCGCACTGCCGTGAATCGGCTCGTAAAGACCGAGGGGCAGGTTGTGCCGGTTTCTGCCCTCTCCCAGGCTGGCAGACGGCAGCATGCCCATAGATCCTGCCAGCATAGAGGCCTCATCGGTGAGGATGTCGCCGAACAGATTGCCGGCTACGATCACGTCGAAGTCCGCGGGCCGGCGAATCAGATGCATGGCCATGGCATCGACCAATATGTGTTCGACCTCCAGTTCCGGATAATCGGCCAGTGCCTCTGTGGCCACGCTGCGCCAGAGGCGAGAGGACGCGAGAACATTGAACTTGTCAACGCTCGCGAGACGGCGGTTGCGCTCCATGGCCGAATCCGCGGCCAGTCGAACGACTCGATCGATCTCCGGGCGAGTGTAGAGCATTGTGTCGAAGGCTTCGAAATTGTCGTCCGGCTCTTTGCGCTCGCCAAAGTAGATCCCTCCGGTCAATTCCCGTACCACGAGAAGGTCCACACCTTCCAGCGTCTCTTCCTTGATGGTACTGGCGGAGAGCAATTCAGGCTGAAGCTTCACGGGACGCAGGTTGGCAAAAAGGTCCAGGCTTTTGCGAAGGGCGAGCACACCCTGTTCCGGCCTGTCGGGCAGGCTGGGGTCGTCCCACTTCGGCCCGCCTACCGCGCCAAGCAGGACCGCCTCCGCCGCGGATGCGGCCGCAACTGTTTCGTCGGGCAGACTGGTCCCCAGTTCGTCGATGGACCGCCCGCCAATCTGTTTGTGGTCGAAGACAAAGTCATGGTCGAAGCGGCCGGCCACTGCCGCCAGGACCTTTTGGGCTTCCGCCGTGACTTCCGGACCGATGCCGTCACCATCCAAAATAACAATCGTTGCATCCATTCGTCTCTTTTCCTTCTTCGGTACCGTCCCGGACTCGAATTGAACTACGCTCTGAAGTCAGGAGGATGATATTGCTTGGGTGCGGAATCCGTTTGGTCTTCCTCTTTCGTCAGGGGCCGTCTGCCGCCAAAGACCGCCAACTCGAAAACTCTGAAGTAGCAGTCAACATCGTCGAAGCCGATTTCTCGCAGCCAGTTGCACTGCGACTCCACCGGGGCCAGTATGTTAGCCTGTTTGTCTTCCCTGCCGTGATATGCGGCCGCCACCTGGTCGCGTGTCTGGCCGCCGCCGTCCGTCAGCTGGCTCGCCCATAACGTGTCGATGAAATAGTCGTCATAGAGCGCCTCGATTCGCGGCGTCGCCGAAGAGACGTGCTCGACGTTTACGAAGACGCCGCCGGGCATCAACAGGTCGAAAATGTCGATATAGACCTGGTGTTTAATTGAGTCGGGTTGGTGGTGAATCGAAAAACCGGAAACAACCGCGTCAAACGGCGCGTGGGCGGAGATGATATCGAACCACGAGGGGTCCGTGTAATCTGCCGACGAGACATGCAGCGACTTGCTATACGCCTCCAGGTTGTTCAGTGCGGCCTGGAGCATAGACGCGGAGAAATCGACCAGCGTCCCCTTGGCGCGGGGGTACTTTTCCAGGATCGCTGCCGCAAGAATTCCGTCGCCGCAACCCAGGTCCAGGAAATTGTGTACAGGGCGCTCGCCCTGGGCCTGGTCCTCCTCCGGCCCGGCGATAACCCGCATCATCACGTCCAACTGGATCTGCGCCAGGGGAATGCCCCTGCGAACTCTACGAAGGTAACTGTCAACCAGGGAGGGGTCTTTCCACACCGCACTCTTGGCATCCGCCGGAGGCGCGCCCGTTGTCATCCGCTACATCCCCTTTCCGTGTGCCGGCTCTCGATCTGTCGCTGCCTGTACCCGCTTTCGCAGCATGGGCAACGCGGGATCAAGAACTGTCAGTGTGACGCCGCGGCCTCAAAGGCGCTGATCTGCTCCTCCTTGTCCAGAAGATAGCCGAGGTCATCCAGGCCGCGCAGGAGGCACTGTTTGCGGAAAGGATCGATGTCAAATGACCAGGAACCTTCCGAATCCCCCGCTGTACCGCTGTCAAAGTCCGGCAGTGTCACGGTCTGGCTTGGCAGGTCGATGGCAATGCGGGTATGCGGAACTTCCTCGACCAGATCGAGCAGCCGGCCGACAGTCTCTTCCGGCAACCTGATCGGCAGGAGTCCGTTTTTCAGGCTGTTGTTGTAGAAGATATCGGCGAACGCAGGCGAGATTACGGCCCGGAAACCGTACTGGGTGAGCGCCCATACCGCATGTTCACGGCTGGATCCGATACCGAAATTGCGGCCGGCCACGAGTATTTCGGAGCCTTGGTATTGGGGCTGATTGAGTACGAAGTCAGGATTCGGACTGCCATCGCGGGCGTACCGCCACCATGAGAACAGTCCATCGCCCATGCCCTCCTGGGTGACGGCGGTAAGATACCGGGCGGGTATGATCTGGTCGGTGTCGACGTTTTCCGTGCGCAACGGCAGTGCGGTTGATGTCAGAGTAGTGAAAGGCTGCATCAGAGGATCTCCCGCACGTCAGTGACGCGTCCGTTGACTGCGGCCGCCGCGGCCATGATCGGGCTCATCAACAGCGAACGGCTTCCCGGACCCTGTCTGCCCATAAAGTTGCGGTTGCTTGTGCTGGCGACGTACTTGCCTTCGCCGGCCTTGTCGTCGTTCATCGCAAGGCACATGCTGCAGCCGGCGCCGCGCCATTCAAATCCGGCTTCACTGAAAATGCGGTCGAGCCCTTCCGCTTCGGCCTGGGCTTTTACCGCCTTGGATCCGGGTACGACCAGCGCTTCCACGTGGTTAGGGACGCGGCGGCCCTTGGCAATCGCGGCCGCGGCGCGCAGGTCTTCAATGCGGCTGTTGGTGCAGGAGCCGATGAAGACGATGTCGACGTGCTGGCCTTCGATGGGCTGGCCTTCGGCCAGGCCCATATAGTCGAGCGCGTTCTGGAGGCTGCGTCTTTCGGCGGGGTCTTCCAGGTCGTTCACCCTGGGTACATGCTTGGTGACGGGCACGCCCTGGCCGGGGTTGGTCCCGTAGGTCACCATAGGCTCGAGCGCGGACGCGTCCAGCGTCAACGCCCGGTCGAAGACAGCGTCTTCGTCGGTCTTCAAAGTGCGCCAGTGGGCAACGGCCCTGTCCCAGGCATCGCCCTTGGGAGCGTAGGTACGCCCTTTGATGTACTCAAAAGTGGTCTCGTCGGGGGCGATCAGGCCGGCGCGCGCGCCGCCTTCGATGCTCATATTGCAGATGGTCATGCGGCTGGCCATGTCGAGGGCGCGGATCGCTTCGCCGCGATATTCGAAGACGTAGCCCACACCGCCGCCGGCGCCGTTCTTGGCGATAATGGCAAGAATGATATCTTTGGCCGTCACCCCATGTCCGAGCGCACCCTCAACGTTAATGGCGAAGGTCTTCGCCTGCTTTTGCATAAGGCACTGGGTCGCCAGTACGTGGCCGACCTCGCTGGTACCAATGCCGAAGGCGAGCGCGCCGAAGGCGCCATGCGTGCTGGTGTGGCTGTCGCCGCAGACAATCGTCATGCCCGGCTGCGTGACGCCCAACTCGGGCCCGATGACGTGAACGATGCCCTGGACGTCACCTTCGATATCGAAAAGTGGGACATCGAAGTCGGCACAGTTTTGGCGGAGAGTGCGGACCTGCGTGGCCGCATCGTCCGGCCAGTCGATTTCCACGGCCCCGATACGGGTAGGGATGGCATGGTCCATGGTGGCAAAAGTCTTGTCCGGCCGCCGCACCGGCAGACCCCGTTCGCGAAGAGTGGCAAACGCCTGGGGCGAAGTGACTTCGTGCACCAGGTGGGCATCGATGTAGAGCACGGCAGGCGCGCCTTCATCTTCCGCAATCACGTGCGCATCCCAGATTTTTTCGAACAGCGTCTTTCCCATTCTACCTTTCCTAGCCTCTGTTGTCTTGCAGTATTGGAGCGGCCTGCTTATGGAAGGCTCGTCTCGCCCATCAGGTAGCGGTCGCACTCTCGCGCCGCGCCGCGACCTTCGTTGATCGCCCATACGACCAGGCTCTGCCCGCGGCGCATGTCGCCGGCGGCGAAAACGCCGGGCACGTTTGTGGCGAAATTGCCGTACTCGGCCTGGGCATTGGAGCGGGCATCTCTTTCGACGCCCAGCTGGTCCAGCACCGGGTTCTCCGGCCCCCGAAAGCCCATCGCCAGAAACACTAACTGGGCCGGCCAAACTTTCTCTGTGCCAGGCACCTCGCGCAACTGGGGGCGTTGGCCGTTCACGCTCGGAAGCCACTCGATCATGACCGTATGCAACTCCTTCAAGCGGCCACTTTCGTCTCCAACAAATCTTTTTGTACTGATCAGGAAAGTGCGGGGGTCATCGCCAAATCGCGCCGCCGCCTCGGCGTGACCGTAGTCGACGCGAAAGATGTTCGGCCATTCAGGCCAGGGATTGCCTGCGGCCCGTTCCGGCGGCGGCTTGGGCATGATTTCGAACATGTTGACACTGTTGCATCCGTGGCGCATCGCTGTCCCTAGACAGTCGTTGCCGGTGTCACCGCCACCAATAACGATAACGTCTTTGCCCTCGGCAGAAATGTAGGGATAATCGAAGCCCTCACCGGGAACTTCGCCATATTTGCTATCCAGGAGATACTTGGTATTGCCGTGCAGGAACTCCATCGCAAAGTGGACGCCTTCCAACTCTCTGCCCTCAATGGGCAAATTATTTGGATTGGTCGCGCCGCCGCAGAGCACAATTGCATCATTTTCTTCAAGCAAACTGTCGGCAGGTATGTCTTTGCCAACTTCGCAGTTTGTAATGAAAGTTACCCCTTCGGCGCGCATCAGGTCGACGCGCTGCTCGACGCGCTCCTTTTCCAGTTTCATGTTGGGGATGCCGTACATCAGCAGCCCGCCGATACGGTCGGCGCGTTCATAAACGGTGACAGTGTGGCCCGCAGTGTTAAGCTGGTCGGCGCAGGCAAGTCCGGCCGGCCCCGATCCGACTACGGCCACTTTTTTGCCGGTGCGAACCGCCGGCGGCTGGGCAACAACCCAGCCCTCTTCAAATCCCCGGTCGATGATCGCACACTCGATGCTCTTGATCGTTACCGGCGGCTCAATTATGCCCAAGGTGCAGGAGCCTTCGCACGGCGCCGGGCAGACGCGGCCAGTGAATTCAGGGAAATTATTGGTGGCGTGGAGCCGGTCCAGCGCTTCGCGCCAGCGGTTCTGATAGACCAGGTCATTCCACTCAGGGATCAGATTATTGACAGGACAGCCGCCCTCCGGCATCGTACCGGTATGGCAGAAGGGAATGCCGCAGTCCATGCACCTGGCGCCCTGCTCCTGAAGGTCCTCTGTCGTCAAATGGAGATGAAACTCATCCCAATCTTGAATTCGTTCAAGGGGCGCACGTTCAGGGAAGGGCTGCCGCTCGAATTCAAGAAAGCCGGTTGGTTTACCCATTCGAAATCTCCTGACTGCGTATTGCGTGGAAAGGGTTAACGCGCAATACCGGGTCGATGTACTCCGTTAAGCAATCCTCAGTTGCCGCTTACGCGCGCGGCCAGGTCCTGGCTGTTGCGTTCGAAAGCAGCCATCAATGCCTCCGCGCCCTTGAGACCGGCGGCTTCTACTTCGGCAAGACATTGCAGCATCCGTTTGTAGTCTTTGGGCAATACCTTGACTAATTTGGGCAGGTAGTTCTCCCAATCCGAAAGGACCCGTCCGGCAACCTCCGAATTGGTGTAGGCGTAATGGCGCTGGATCATCTCACGTACTTCGGCGGTCTCTTCCGGGTCTTCCAGTCTCCCGATTTCGACCATTTCCAGGTTGACGCGTTTGTCGAAGCGGACGCCGTCCACCGGTTTTTCGTCCAGGACATAGGCGATCCCGCCGGACATGCCGGCGGCAAAGTTTCGTCCGGTGCGCCCCAGAACGACCACACGGCCGCCGGTCATGTATTCGCAACCGTGGTCGCCTACACCCTCGATGACAGCATGCATTCCGGAGTTTCGGACACAGAAGCGCTCGCCAGCCATGCCGCGAACATAGGCTTCGCCGCTGGTCGCGCCATAGAAGGCCACGTTGCCGATGATGATGTTGTCTTCGGCCTTGAAGGTGGAGCCGTAGGGCGGGTAGGCGATGATCTTGCCGCCGGAGAGCCCTTTGCCGAAGTAGTCGTTGCCGTCGCCCTCGAGTTCTAGCGTCATGCCCTTGGGAATGAAGGCGCCGAAACTCTGGCCGGCAGCGCCGCTGAAATGCAGTTGAATGGTGTCTTCAGGCAGGCCGTCCGGTCCGAAACGGCGGGTAATCTCACTGCCGGTGATAGTGCCGACAACTCGGTTCGTATTCTGGATGGGCAGAGACTGCTTGACCCGCTTCAGCGGGCTCTCAGATCCAATGCCATCCTGGGCATCGTGTGCCAGCTTCACATCTTCTACACTGTTTTCGAGCGCAGGCATGCAAAGTTCAAGAAGGGTCGTGTTGTCAAGCGCCTTGTCGAGGCCATGATCCTGGTCAATCTGGCAGTAGCGGCCCCAGTCTTCCGGCACGTCTGGTCGATGCAGGATCGCGGTCAGGTCGATGCCCTGCGCCTTCCAGTGTTCGATCGATTGAGGCGCCTGCAGACGGTCGGTGCGTCCGATCATTTCGTTTACGGTACGAAAACCCAGCTTTGCCATGTACTCCCGCAACTCCTGGGCGATAAAGTACATGAAGTTGACGACGTGCTGCGGGTCCCCGGTGTACATCTTTCGCAGTTCGGGGTTCTGCGTGGCGACGCCTACCGGGCAAGTGTCCAGGTGACAGACACGCATCATGATGCAGCCCAATGCGACCAGAGGGCTCGTGGCGAAGCCGTACTCCTCGGCGCCCAACAGCGCCGCAATCGCAAGGTCGCGGCCGGTCTTCAGCTGGCCGTCAGTCTCGACGACGACCCGGCTGCGCAGATTGTTTATGAGGAGCGTCTGGTGGGTCTCGGCCACCCCCAGCTCCCAGGGCAGGCCGGCATGCTTGATGCTGGTCTGAGGCGATGCCCCGGTTCCACCGTCATGGCCGCTGATCAGGATGACGTCGGCATGCCCCTTGGCGACGCCGGCGGCGACGGTGCCCACGCCGACTTCCGACACCAGCTTGACATTGATGCGGGCGTGATGGTTGGAGTTCTTGAGGTCGTGGATCAACTCGGCCAGGTCTTCAATCGAATAGATGTCATGGTGCGGTGGAGGCGAGATCAGTCCGACGCCGGGCGTCGAGTGCCGTACTTCCGCGATCCAGGGATAGACCTTTTTGCCGGGCAGCTGACCTCCTTCGCCTGGCTTGGCGCCTTGCGCCATCTTGATCTGCAGCTCCCTTGCATTGACAAGATAGTTGCTGGTGACGCCGAAACGGGCAGAGGCCACCTGCTTGATGGCGCTGTTCTTCGAGTCGCCGTTCGGTTCAAGGATGTAGCGGGCCGGATCTTCACCGCCTTCGCCCGTGTTGCTCCGCCCTCCGATGCGGTTCATCGCGATCGCCAGGGTCTCATGCGCCTCTTTGCTGATCGACCCGTAGGACATGGCCCCCGTCTTGAAGCGTTTGCAGATCGACTCTACCGGCTCCACTTCCTCGATGGGAATGCTCCGGGACCCCTCAAAGTCGAACTCCAGGAGGCCCCGCAGGTTGCACCACTCCTTGTTCATCTGGTCGATGTCCTTCGTATAGGCCTTGAAGGACTCGTAGTCGTTGGTTCGTGTAGCCTTTTGCAGCAGGTGCACGGTGCGAGGGTTGAAAAGGTGCAGCTCTCCATCTTTGCGCCACTGGTAGTCACCACCGGGCGAAAGCAGCTGGCCGCCATGGCCATTGCCGTTGGCGCCAGACTCCTCCGGCTTGATCTCGACAAGTCCGTGGCCGTTGGACTCGGATTGCGCGTAGAGCCGAACCGGATAGGCCCGATCGTGTCGAACCTTGATTTCGCTGAATATCTCCTTAAGACCGATGCCCTCCACGCGACTGGATGTCCAGGTAAAGTACTTGTCCACCAATCTTTGGCTCAGGCCAAGCGCTTCGAAAATCTGGGCGCCGCAATAACTCTGAATTGTCGAGATGCCCATCTTGGACAGTACCTTGACGACACCCTTCATGGCGGCCTTGACGTAGTTGTAGGTCGCGGTCTCGTGGTCTATATCGACGAGGAGCCGGTCCTGAATCATCTGGTCCAGCGTCTCCAGCGCCAGATAGGGGTTGACGGCAGTCGCGCCGAAGCCTATCAGAAGCGCGAGGTGATGGACTTCGCGCGGTTCGCCCGATTCGACGATCAGCGCGGTTCGCGTTCGCGTTTCGTTGCGGATGAGATGGTGATGCAGCCCGGAAGTCGCCAACAGGGCGGGGATGGGCGCGACGCCGGGACCGACACCGCGGTCGGAAAGAATCAGAATATTGACCCCCGCCTCGATTGCGTCGGTTGCGGCCTGAAACAGGTCGTCGAGCGCCCGTTCCAACGCTTCACGTCCACCGTTTACATCGAATAGAATCGGAAGCGTCTGCGCCCGGAAACCCTCAGCGCCGCTGCTCTCGATGTGCCGAATCTTTGCCAGCTCCAGGTTGTTGATAATTGGCTGGCTGAGCTTGAGCTGGCGGCAGTTTTCCGGCTTGGTCTCGAGCAGGTTCAGTTCCGTTCCCATCATCACTTCAGTGGCGGTGATCAGTTCCTCGCGGATAGCGTCAATGGGCGGGTTGGTGACCTGGGCAAAGAGTTGCTTGAAATAGTTGTAGAGCAGCTGCGAGTGGTTGGACAGGGCTGCGGCCGGCGTGTCGTTGCCCATGGCGCCCAGCGCTTCAACGCCGTCCGTCGCCATCGGCGCCAAAAGAATGCGCAACTGTTCAAATGTGTACCCGAACATCTGCTGCCGTTCGAGCATGGTGCCGTGGTCAACACCCGGCACTTCGGCCTGCGGCTCAGGAATCTCGTCCAGGCTCACCAGATGCTCGTCCAGCCATTCGCGATACGGGTGCGCTGAGGCCATCGTCTCCTTCAACTCCTCGTCGGAGATGATACGGCCCTGCGAAGTGTCGACCAGGAACATGCGGCCCGGTTCCAAACGCGCCTTCTTGAGAATGCGGTCAGGCTCCATCGGCAGTACGCCCACCTCCGACGCCATCACGACCATGTCGTCTTTTGTGACGCAGTAGCGCGAGGGACGCAGCCCGTTGCGGTCCAGTACCGCGCCTACAATCGAACCGTCGGTAAAGACCATGGAGGCCGGCCCGTCCCACGGCTCCATCATGGTGCTGTGGTACTCGTAGAACGCTTTCTTGGCGTCGCTCATCGTTTCATGCTGCGACCACGGCTCCGGGATCATCATCATCATGGCGTGCGGCAGTGATCGCCCAGACAGATAGAGGAACTCAAGCGTTTCGTCGAACTTGGCAGAGTCGCTGCCGTCGTCGTGGATGATCGGCAGAATCTTCTTGATGTCGTTGCCAAACAACTCGCTCTCAAACTGGGACTGTCTGGCATACATCCAATTCTCGTTGCCGCGCAACGTGTTGATCTCGCCATTGTGGATCATGTACCGATAGGGATGAGCACGCTCCCAACTGGGGAAAGTATTGGTGCTGAAACGCGAATGAATAACGATCAGCGCCGACTCCATGTCCTCATCCAATAGATCGGGGTAGAATCCCCTGACCTGCGGCGCCATCAGCATGCCCTTATAGACAATGGTGCGCGAAGAGAGGCTGGCAACGTAGAAGGCGTCTCCTTCACGTAGCTGGGAGTAGCGGATCCGGTTTTCAGCCTGCTTCCTGATTACATACAGTTTGCGCTCGAAAGCAAGGTCGTCGTTGCCGGTCAACCGGTCGGAGTTGCGCCCGATGAAGATCTGGCGCACCACAGGTTCGCCTAAGCGGGCGGTGTGGCCTATTTCAGTATTCTGAGTAGGAACGGTCCGCCAGCCGAGAACGGTCTGACCTTCGGAGCGGACTATCTTTTCAAAAAGCTGCTCGCACAGGAAACGGTAGTCCCCCCTGGGGGGAAGGAAAATCATCCCAACCGCGTAGTCGCCCTCGGGAGGCAAATCGATTCCCTCCTCTTCGGCCACCTTTCGCATGAATTTGTCCGGCATTTGCATGAGCACGCCGGCTCCGTCGCCGGTATTCGGCTCGCATCCGCACGCGCCCCTGTGCGCGAGGTTGAGGAGTACTTCCAGGCCCTGAGAGACGATGGCGTTAGACTTTTCGCCCTTGATGTTGACGACAAATCCAACTCCGCAGGCATCATGTTCGTAACGCGGGTCATACAGGCCCTGCTTGGCCGGCAGTCCGGGCTGCGGATGGAGTGAGGGATGATGACAACAGGAAGGAGTGGGTTGCTTTTCCGACATAACGACATCTCCTCAACTAATTCTTCCGTTTCGCGCCACTCGTTCAGAGTAGTGGTTAGGGGGTAACTACTCTGCATCTGAGCGGCTTCAGGCCGTTCCGAATGCGAAGGAAGATCGTGTGCAAAGACCGGATGACGTCGTTGTCTTATCGCGAAAACCTTGCAGACAGATGAAATTCTGGGCGGCATAAATCCGCCGTGATTTCGTATAATTTACACGAAAATTGGCGTTCCGTCAACTTGCCGGCCCATCAGTGGACAAGCGGTAGCCATTGCCGTAGATGATTACTTCCACACCGCCGTCCACGACCACCGGGTGGCTGATTTTGACGCCAAGGACGCCGTCGTAGCCCTTTGTAGAGGCTTTTTCCTCAAGGTCTGACAAGCCTTGTTCGATCGCTGCCTGTATCAGCGATTCGTAGTGGGTCATGCGTCCGCCGACGAGGTTTCTTATGTTCTCCCTGACATCCTGAACGATGTTGGCAGCGTACACGACGACGACTACGAGAAGTTCGCCCACCTCGACGTCGGGGCGGTGCGGTTGGTCGAGAGCGATTAAAGTCACTACCCACTCTCATCGGAGCTATGGTCGTCAACACTCTTGTGAACGGGATCACTTCCGCCGCTGCCGCGGTTTTCGGGAAGTACTACCGTCACATTGACATCCTGACGTTGGCGGCGGGACATGATTCTTCGCCAGAGAATCGTAAGGGCGAGCAGTCCTGCCAGCGCATACAATGTATTCCTCAGGGCCGCCCCCTCATAGTGCCAAAACAGTGCCCAGGACAGTTCACTGGAAAGTGCCGGCCTAATCGCAGACAGCATTTCTATGACTTGCCCAGCCCAAGTTCTATCACCGGTTTTCAAGATGATGTAGTCAAGCGTCTCTTCGAAGTCCTGGCTTTCCAGCAAGGTCACCTGGACCAACTCGACTCCTAATTCAGCTATCAGCTCCGGCTCGCGAAGAACGCGGTCAACCAGGACGTTTATCACCTGTGCATTCAGTTTGGTCAGATACTCTTTGGCCAGCCAGGACAGCTCCTCAGGCGAAAGCTTTTCCAGGACCTGTTCGATATGTACAGTTGGCAATGCCAACACCGCATCTCGTTCTTCCCGATCAAGAAGCATCGCCTTCTGAATGAGTTCAGCATCGTTCAGAACAAGAACCCGCTCCAAGTCTGCCCTGTCCCTGAAGTCGGAAGGGGAGGCGACGCGGTACAGTTCCGTCGCGATGAGTAGCTCAATCGAATCTCCCGCCAGTTCCGCCCATTCGATGACGATGTCAGGATCAACGCCCAATTCGAGCATTTCAAGAACGTTCTGGGGAAGGGCAAGTAATCGCTCAAACTGTCCCCTATCAAGCAGACTTTCCAATCTTGTCGAGCCGAGCTTAGCTTCCACCACCGAGACGAAGTCGGCCAGCTTCTTGACCTCTTCGACGGGGGTATTGTCCAGAATTCCCTGGAAGCGTGAGTTTGTTTCCGCAAGCTCCAACACCCGGCCATACTTCCTGCGGAACTCCTGCCACTGACTGTATACGTCGTTGGAAACGGAGCGGGACAGTTCCGTCAGGTCCATTTCTGCCAGAAGCTCTGCATGCACTTCATTCGCGATCTGTTTGCGAAGTTCAGCCTTCGTCTGGTCCTCCTGGAGTGAATTCCGGATCTGTGGGAAGGCGCCTTCCCCTGCGTTGATCACATCCCATACTATGAGGCCGCCGCCAATGATCCAGCCGACGAGAGGAATCGCCGAAGTGGCCAACTTCCCCAAAATGCGCACGATGACCTTCCCGGCGATGTTTTGGACCATCTTGGCCGCAAATCGCTTCGCGAGCTGAGTCCCTACGATGACCGCGACGCCGCTCAATAGTTCCGGGTGCAGCTCTATGATATCCAGGATGGTTGCATTTTCGGGATCCGGATCAACAACTATCTCGTCGATTCTATCCTGGATCTGTTCTTCCAATACTGCCGCCATCGTCTGAGAAAACGTATCGCCGATAAATGCTTGGACACACTGCAACGCTGAAGAAGCCGACTTCGCGGTCATGATCCGAAGTTCATCGACCAATTCACTGGCGATACTCTCGGATAATTGGTTGACGGCGGTGACGAAACTCTCTGAGGCAAAAGCGTATGTGGCAACCTTTTCTGTTAACTCTTTGGTCGTATCCGCAGACCAATTGGATTTTACTCGTTCCCACCAATCTGTTTCACTGCGGGCCTTTTCGACGGCCGCGTCCACAGCCTCATCGACCGTGGAATCAAGGTCTAACTCCGCCCATTTGCGATCAACGATCGCCGCTATTTCCAAGCGGATCTTTTCAGGCTCGAAAATGGACTGGGTAATGCCGTTCAGCTCATCCCGCAAGCGAGCCTCTTCGACCTGATCACATTCCTGAAAGGTGTAAGGAACAGGTGACGTGTCCTGCGCGAAGGTAGGGCGCGCCGGCACTATCGTGAAGAGAAGGAGGGTAGCGAGGAATGCGTTGGCAATCCGCGGCGTCATGCCGGAGCAAGTATTGGAGCCTATGGACGCTCGAAAAAAGGATAGGATTCTCAATGGCATTCAGAAATGTCGCGTTTACGATCTTTGTATTGTTGTTGTCTCCCCTGGGCCATCAAGAGTAACAACCAATTGATTCAGAACGTCACGGCCAATTATCGGGTCAATTGTTGCGGTTGTACCTACAACGGTTACGCCCTCGATTAACTGTGTTCCAACCCTTATGCCAGTAAGATACAGATCAACTTCCATGCGCCGTCCAGTAATCCCCTGCATCCACCCCGTTTCCTTGTATGTTGCACCCACAGTCTCCAAAATGGTCGTAGGAATCAGTGTTGCATCTGCCCCAGAATCGATCAGTGCATGTATCCTTTGCTTCCCCATCCCTCTATTGTACCCATCAATTTCTATCTCCAAGACAGGCGCAGAGGGCACAAATGAACTGTCATAATCGAATGTCACAATAGTCATGGCAAGAACTCAAGGCGCGGCGACCTCATGTGAAGAACCGTCTCCGCCTTCGGTTCGACCTTTCGACTCAACACAATTTCTCCTGGATAATCAGCCACCACTCGATAATGCAATGCGACCGGGTCTGCATCGTGATCTACCAATTCGCCCCGATAGATCGCGACATACTGACCCAAATACTGTTTGACAAGCTCTGGATGAAGATTTCGGTAGGCTGCGACCTCTCTCTTCATTTCAGCCCGTTTGGGGTGAACCGGGAAGGGCGCAAAGATATCCGTTATCGTGCTCACGAGAACGTCCGAAATGCTGGAATCTCGTGCCTGGGCAACCAGCTCAACTTGGTGATACGTGTTTTCAGGTAGACTGACCGTGATCTCTTTAGCCATGTTTCTTTCCCTCCCCAAACTACCATCTCTACGAGCTGGCCTTAATCGCAAAAGCGGCGACTGGGAGAACCCAATCGCCGCCTGTTCACAACCTACCCTCCCTATATCCCAACCGTAGCAACCTCCGAATCGTCAGCAGCAATCGCGACCTCTGCGTCCTCCTCATCGGCCGCGCACAGCTTGTTCAACGCCTGCAGATACGCCTTCGTACTCGCGACGATTATATCCGTGTCCACACCGCGCCCGCTGAAAAGCCGCCGCCGCTGACGGCCCTGCGCCGTCCTGCTATGACCGCGGCTTTCCGGCGCCTCGATGCGCACAGTAACGTCGCCGTTTGCGTCGATCCCCTCAGTTACCGCCTGCACCAGGAACTCGGTCAACTCGTTCGGCTGTTGAACGACCTTGTCGATACAACTGTAGACGGCATCCACCGGACCCGCGCCAAAGCTGGCCTCGGTGATCTCTTCCTCGGTCTCGTTATTGTGCAGCGTAACCACGGCAGTCGGCGTCATGTTCGTCCCGCACTGCACCTGTATCCCCATCAGCTCCCAAATCTCAACCGGCTGATACAGTTCATCTGCGACCAGCGCCTCGATGTCTGCGTCGGTGACCGTCTTCTTCTTGTCCGCCAGATCCTTAAAGCGAGTGAAGATTTCGTTCAAGTCTTCCCGGTCCATGTGGTAGCCCATCTCCTGAAGACGGACACTTAGTGCATGGCGGCCCGAATGCTTACCCAGCACCAGGCGGCTCTGGTGCAATCCGATCGTATCGGCGTCCATGATCTCGTAGGTGCGCTTGTTCTTCAGCATGCCGTCCTGGTGGATTCCGGCCTCGTGAGCAAAGGCGTTCGTGCCTACGATCGCCTTGTTGGGCTGAATCACCATCCCTGTGTAGCGGCTGACCATGTCGCTGCTGCGGTGGATTTCCTGGCTGCGGATATTTGTGCGCAGATCGAAGACCGACTGGCGCGTGTACAGCGCCATCACTGTCTCCTCCAGGCTTGTATTGCCGGCGCGTTCGCCGATTCCGTTTATGGTAACTTCAATTTGGCGTGCGCCGTTCTGCACGCCCGACAGCGTGTTTGCGGTCGCAAGGCCGAGGTCATTGTGGCAATGAACGCTGAAAATTACGTCCTTACCCCCCTCGACATTCTCTCGCAAATACTCGATCAACTCGCCAAACTCTTCAGGCGTCGTATAGCCGACAGTATCGGGAATGTTCAGAGTAGTCGCCCCCGCCTGAACCGCAACGCTGCACACCTTGACGAGAAACTCAGGGTCGCTGCGACCGGCGTCTTCAGGACTGAATTCGACGTTTTCGCATAGGCTGCGGGCGTATTGCACCATGTCGCCAACGGTTTCGAGCACCTCGTTGGGCGACATGCGCAGCTTGTGCTGCATGTGAATTTCACTGGTGGCGAGAAAGGTGTGTATGCGCGGCCGCACCGCGCCCTGCACCGCTTCCCAGGCCTTGTCGATGTCGTCCTTATTGGCCCTGGCCAGGCCGGCGACGATAGGCGGGGCAGTCGCATTGCCTTCTTCATCCAGTCGAGGCGTACGTCCTACCGTTTCGGCTATGCGCTTAACAGCGGCAAGGTCGCCTGGCGAGGCAGCCGGAAAACCGGCCTCCATGATGTCGATGCCCAAACGCGCCAGCTGACGGGCGATTTCAAGCTTCTCCTGCTCGTTCAACGTGGCGCCCGGCGACTGCTCCCCGTCGCGCAGGGTTGTGTCGAAAACCAGAACTGTGTTGCCGTGGGCAACGTCCTTCGCCCACTGGTCGACGTCGGCGAGGCGGAACTGCTCAACGTCGATCGGCGCACCGCCTACGACGGCGGCCTCGTCCTGTTCTTGCCCATCAACTGTGTTTGTCATGACAATATGCCTCCGGAGGTGAATCTGTACAAGAGATGACAGTTCCGTCCCTCGCGCAAAGCGGCGCTGGACGTCGTGAACGCGGCGTACAACTCAGCGCTTAAACTAAGGTCGCTAAGGCCGTCATCCATGTTCATCACCCCCTTTCGACACTGCTCCGACCTGCCCGTATCAGGCTAAACTTCCTTGGCGTCCAGGAAGGTCATCATCCTGCGCAGCTCTTTGCCCACGTTTTCAAGCTGCTGGTTCTGTTCGTTGCGGCGACGCTCGTAGTAGACCTTGCCGCCGCCGTGATACTCGTCCATCCACTCTTCGGCAAAGGCGCCCGATTGGACATCCGCCAGAATCTTCCGCATCGACTCTTTGGTTTCGTCGGTGATTACGCGCTGGCCGCTCTTGTAATCGCCCCATTCTGCCGTGTCGCTGACGCTGTAGCGCATGTAGTTCAGCCCGCCCTGGTACATCAGGTCCACGATCAGCTTGAGTTCGTGCAGACATTCGAAATAGGCGATCTCCGGCTGATATCCGGCATCCACAAGGATCTCGAAGCCGGCCTTTATCAGCTCGCTGACACCTCCGCACAGGACCGTCTGCTCGCCGAACAGGTCGGTCTCGGTCTCCTCGGCAAAGGTCGTCTCCAGTACGCCGGCGCGCGCCGAGCCGATCGCTTTGGCATAGGCGAGCGCGTTGGCAAGTGCATTGCCTGAAGCGTCCTGATGGATGGCGACCAGGGCAGGGACGCCTGAACCTTCGACAAAGACCTCCCGCACCCGGTGTCCTGGGGCCTTCGGCGCCACCATCGACACATCGACTTCATCCGGCGCAACAATGAATCCGTAGCGCACGTTAAATCCGTGCGCGAACATCAAAGTGTTGCCGGGCTCGAGGTTCGGCTGGATCTGCTCCTCATACACCTTGCCCTGGATCGGGTCGGGAATGACCACCATGATGAAATCGGCTTCGCGAGCCGCGTCGGCCACACTCACGACGCGCAGTCCGTCGGCCTCGGCCTTGGCCTTGCTGCGGCTGCCTTCGTGCAAACCGATGCGAACGTCCTGGCCGCTGTCCTTCATGTTCAAGGCATGCGCATGGCCCTGGCTGCCGTAGCCGATTACCGCGATCTTCTTGCCGTCCAACCTCGCCATGTCGGCGTCTTTCTCGTAATAGATCGTTGCCACATTCCCCTCCGAGAATCTGAGTTTCCTGTATTTTGAGAGTTTCTCTAGGACATACTGTCGTCGCGCCTGCTACCTGGATCAGACCATAGGTGGTCACCGCGCCCGCGCAAACCGCAGTCCTTTGCCATTCAGAAGAAAGTGCCGTCTACTCCTGGTCGCCGTGCCCGCTGCCGTTGAGGCTGGCCGCGGCTTTGAATATGGAAGTCGGCTGCTTGTTCCGTTTCGGCCGTTCGTCACCGCGGCACAGGGCGACGCGGCCCGTGCGTACCATCTCCTCAATGCCGAAGGGGCGCAGCAGCTCGATCAGCGAATCGACCTTGTCTTCGGTCCCAACCGCCTGCACGACGAGATTCTCCGCGTTGACATCCACGATCTGGGCCCGGTAGATTTCAGCGAACTGCATGATCTCCCCGCGCGTCGCCGGCGTCGTCCGAACGCGGATCAGAGCCAGCTCGCGCAGAATCGCCAGCCGGTTTGTAATGTCCTCCACCGCGGTCACGTCCACGACTTTGCGCAGCTGCTTGACCACCTGGTCGGCCACCCGCTCGTCACCATCAACCACGAAGGTCATGCGGCTGATGCCAGGTGTCTCGCTGTGGCTCACCTGGAGGCTGTCGATATTGAAGTTGCGCCTGCGCAGCATGCCGGACACCCGGTTCAGGACGCCGGGCTTGTCACGCATCCAGGCGACAAGAGTATATTGCATTGGTTTCCCCCGTGGCGATTCCTTTTCCCATTTTCCGGACGCGTCCGCCGGCCGGTCACTTACAATCTGCCGGCAAACTGCCTGCCAGGCGATTACCAGCTCGGCTGCACGCCGCTGTATCCCTGGACATAGCCGGGTTTCGGCCGCCGGATCAGTTCATCCACGGCCGCGCCGGGCGCCACCATCGGATAGACGTTCACCTCCTCTTTCACCTGGAAATCAACCAGGAACGGCCCATCGGTCGCGTGCGCCTGCTCCAGGACCGGCACGACATCGCTCGGATGGCGGACCACGGCGGCTGGTATGTCATAGGCGTCGGCCAGCTTAACGTAGTCCGGTGAAAGAATCGGCGTACCCACATAGCGCTTGTCGTAAAATATCTGCTGCCACTGGCGCACCATGCCCAGGAATCCGTTGTTGATAATGGCGATTTTGACCGGCAGCTTCTCCTGCTGGATGGTGGCCAGCTCCTGCAAAGTCATCTGGAACCCACCGTCACCCGCCACGCACCAGACCAGCGCATCCGGATCGGACATCTGCGCGCCAAGCGCCGCCGGCAAGGCGTATCCCATCGTGCCCAGGCCGCCGCTGGTCAACAGCATCCCGGCGTGTTCGTGAATATAGTACTGGCTCTCCCACATCTGGTGCTGGCCGACGTCGGTGACAACGATAACGCGCTTGTCGGTCCGTTCGGTGGCATGCCACAGCTGCCGGATAACGTAGGGAGGAATCAACTCCTCTACTTCGAACTGGATGATGTCGGCCTCGTCCGTCTCCGATCGCCACTCGTTCAACGTGTCTACCCACTCCTGGTGGCGCCGTTCCTCCACAAGCGGCAGATAGGCCGGCAGCGTGTCAGCCAGGTCCCCTACCACGGCCACGTCAGGCACAATGTTCTTGCCTACTTCCGCCTTGTCCAGTTCAAAGTGGATGATCTTGGCGTTCGCGGCAAAGCGGTCCAGCCGCCCGGTGATGCGGTCGTCGAAGCGCATTCCCATTGCGATAAGCACGTCGCAGGCCTGAACCGCCCGGTTTGCAAACGCCTCTCCGTGCATTCCCCCCATTCCCAGGCTCAGCGGGTGCGTCTCTGGGATGTTCCCAGTGCCAAGCAGCGTCGTAACAACGGGTATGCCGGCCTTTTCTACAAGCTGGAGCAGCTCTTCGCTGGTATTCGACAGGTGGACGCCGTGGCCGGCAAGAATCAGCGGACGCTCGGAATCGTTCAACAGGTCGGCCGCCGCCTGCACTGCTTCGCGACTGTATTCCGGCCACGGCTCGAAACCGGGCAGGTTAATCTCGAAGTCATAGCGAAAAATGCCGGTCTCGATCTGAACATCCTTGCAGATGTCGACCAGTACAACGCCCGGCCGGCCTTCGCGAGCGATGTAGAAAGCCTCTTTCATCACCAGCGGCAGCTCGGCAATATCGGTCACCAGATAGTTGTGTTTGCACACAGGCTGCGAGACGCCCACAACGTCCGATTCCTGAAACGCGTCCGTACCCAGCAGGTTGGTCGGCACCTGGCCGGTGATCGCGACAACGGGCACACTGTCCATCTGCGCAGTTGCCAGGCCGGTGACAAGGTTCGTCGCCCCCGGACCGCTGGTGACAATGCAAACGCCTACGTCCCCCGTGGCGCGAGCGAAACCGTCGGCCATATGCGCCGCGCACTGCTCGTGCCGCACGAGGACATGATGGATGCGGCCGTCCCCCTCATATTCGGCAAGCGCGTCGTAGGCCGGCAAGATCGCTCCGCCCGGATGTCCAAAGACGATTTGGACGCCCTCCCGCAAAAGGGACTCCCAGATCATCTCAGACCCGGTCATCTCCTGGGGTCCCAGGTCGTATCCGCTGTTTTCCGGTTCTCTCTTGGCTAGTGCCATCCTTCACCTCCTGCTACCTGGCTCACATTCTGTTGGGATATTCACTCAGACCCACTTGGCCGGGCGTCCGCCATCCCGCTCTTGCACTCCTAAGATGCTGCGCAGGCCGCGCTTGTTCCCGGAAACGCATTCTCCTGCTAAAGAAAAACCCTTCCCGGTCGGGGAAGGGTCTGCACTGACCTGAGCAAGAAGTCCGTTCTTCCGGACGCCTGCCTTCGCCAACCATTCAGGGCCGAGAGCCGCTTACAAGAAAGGCTACAAGGCCGCGAAGAATGACCGTAAGGCTGATAAGCAGGTTCAAGACAGAGATGCTACTCATTTTCTATTGAAAATTGGCGACAAATTCGGTCGCGAGTCAACAGCTTCGTCCTATTATATGCAGATTGAGGAGTTGTGCAACTTCTGATTCAGGCAATTTGCAGTGACGCCTGAAACCGCCTGTAGCTCTTGCAATGCCGGCGGATGTATTGGGTCACTATGTGCTATAATCTCCTACGGAGAAGCACGGCCAGGGAAAAATACGGAGACTGTATCGAATGGCAGACCGCATTCATATGTTGGAGCGGCTCTCAACTGCATTTGACCAAAATCAGGCCCAAGTCCTGACAGAAGTCATCTACAGTTCTTACAATGACCTTGTGCGTCGCGAGGATTTCAGCGAGCTCAAAGAAATCGTCCGCGATTTAGGTGAAACGCAACAGCGCACGGAGCAGCGCGTCGGGGAACTGGTAGAAACGCAACAGCGCACGGAGCAACGCGTCGGGGAATTGGTAGAAACGCAACATCGCACGGAGCAACGCGTCGAGGAACTGGCAGAGGCGCAGCAGCGCACGGAGCAACGCGTCGGAGAACTGGCAGAGGCGCAGCAGCGGACTGAGCAGCGATTTGACGAGTTGGCGGAGGCGCAGCAGCGGACTGAGCAGCGATTTGACGAGTTGGCGGAGGCGCAGCAGCGGACTGAGCAGCGATTTGACGAGTTGG
>VXMH01000015.1:93732-117633 GCA_009841235.1 Caldilineaceae bacterium SB0661_bin_32
TTTGACGAGTTGGCGGAGGCGCAGCAGCGGACTGAGCAGCGATTTGACGAGTTGGGAGGAGCGCAAACGCGAACCGAATCTGCTCTCCAGAGTCTGGCCCGGGAAGTGGGCGGCTTGAGCAACCGGCTAGGCGGTGACCTGGAAGACGTGGCCGCGATCGTAATCGAGGACGCGTTGCATCGTGAACTGGGCTGGGAGGTCGAGGCGTTGAGCCGGGTATGGCAGACCAGGGACGGCGTAGATGAGGAGATCGACGCCTTTGGCAAAGCGTATGACCCATCCCGACCAGATACAGTTCTTTGGATCGTTGGAGAGGTGAAGTTCAATCTGACGATGCGGGACCTGGACAGATTCTCCAAGTTGGTGGCGCGTGCCGGCTCACATCTGGCCGGTGAAGTCGTTCCGGTCTGCTTCTGTTACAGGATCCGACCTGAAGTTCAGAAGAGAGTGCTCGCAAGTGGTTACCGGCTTGTAATGTCAACTGGGCGCATGCCGCAAGGAAGCAACGGGATCCCTACTGCCACTTCGCCGTGAGCACTGGGTCTCCCGCCTCCACTTGCCAGCGGGCCAGCTCCTCTTCCAGCCTCTCCCTCTCTGTAGCGACTGACGCGTCCTCCGAAAGGTCGTTCAACTCCCATGGGTCCGACGCGAGGTGAAAGAGTTGCGTTCGATCACTGCCCTGCTCTCCGTCGCGGCGATAGGAGATCAACTTCCACTCCTGGTCCTGGGTCATCCTCTGGACATGCTTATAAACCGAATGCAGGAATGGTCTGGTTGCTGTGACAGTTCCCTCCAACAGCGGCGCCAGAGATTCGGCATCCACACTCTCAGGAATCTCCAACCCCGCGAGGTCACAAAGCGTCGGATACACATCAAATGTGTGTGTGAGCGCTTCAATCTCCTTGCCGGCAGGCACGCCGGGCCCGCGCAGTATCAATGGGACGCGCACACTGTGCTCGTACAGATTCTGTTTCCCCAAAAGGCCGTGCTGACCGACGGACAGCCCGTGATCGGCGGTGTAAACGATCATCGTGTTTTCCGCCAGACCATTGCTCGACAGCGCTGCCAGCATGTCGCCGATCTTCTCGTCCATATCGGAGATCATACCGTAATACTCGGCAATATGCCGCCGCGTGTCCTCGGCAGTGCGCGGAAAGTCTGCCAGCTTCTCGTCCCGTACCCACATCTCCCCGTTGTCGAATGGATGTATCTCCGCGAAGTTGGCGGGCAAGGGCATGGCTTCCGGCCTGTATACGCCTGCCCAGTCCTGCGGCGGCGTGCGGGGATCGTGGGGCGCGGTGAAGGCGCAGTACAGAAAGAACGGGCGCCTCCCGTCCTGTCGCTCAATAAAGCGAATGGCCGCATCTCCGAACAGATCGGTTGAAAACTGGTCGCCTATGCGCTGGCGGCTCTTGTCGTAAGCGCCGGTCGGGTCGAAGTCCTGGACCGGGACCGCGAAGTGGCTGTCCATGCCGCCGAAAAACACATTCTCCGCTTCGCCGAAAGAACGGGCAAAGCTGGCGGCGTCATTGTGCCATTTCCCGGTGGCGAAGGTGGCGTACCCATTCTGGCGGAACAGTTCGGCCAGGTACGTGTGTCCGGGATCCAGCGTATTCAGGGTCTCGCGGTCATTTACGTCGTTGCCCATCGAAGCGCGGAAGACATGCGCGCCGGTGTGAATGCAGGCCCGCGTCGGGACGCAGACGGCTCCGCTCAGTCCCCCCATGTGGCAGTGCCGTCGGAAGGAAGCCCCCTCCGCGCAAAGCTGGTCCAATGCAGGCGTCCGTACAGTGGGATCCCCATAGGCCCCAATCGCCGAAGCGCGGTGGTCGTCGGCGATGAGAAAAAGAATATTGGGTTGGGCTGACATTTGGCGTGCGCTCCCAATCGAAAATGGAGAGTCTGGGTATCTCTTAGTGGGCTCGAGCGGCAGGGCTACTTATCGACTGTGCAAGGAACTTGGATCGCCTGCGCCTGTCTTTACTGTTCCATGAACTGCCTCTGATACAGGGTAGCGTAAAGGCCCCCTTCTTCCAGCAGCTGGTCATGGGTCCCTCTGCTGACAATCTCACCGTCCTGCATTGCGCAGATAAGGTCGGCTTTGCGAATCGTGCTCAGCCTGTGAGCGATAACGATAGCGGTGCGACCGCTCAGGAGCCGGTCGAGCGCCTCCTGGATCAGCGACTCAGTGGCAGTATCGACGCTGGCCGTCGCTTCATCAAGAATCAGAATTCTTGGATCTGCGAGAACCGCCCTGGCAATGCAGATCAGCTGCCGCTGGCCCATCGACAGGTTCGCCCCTCCTTCAAGGATCTCGGTCTCAAAACCTTTGGGTAGATCCATAATGAATTCGTGTGCGTTGGCCTGTCTGGCGGCGTCCTCGACGGATCCGGCCTCGATGTCCGGCAGACCAAAGCGAATGTTGTCCAGCACGGTCCCTGCGAACAGGAAGGGCTCCTGGGAAACGATTCCCGTCTGCCGGCGCAGCGACTGCTGCACAACGGTGCGGACGTCGATATCGTCGACCAGGACGTTTCCTTTCGTCACGTCGTAAAAACGGGCTACAAGATTGGCAATGGTCGATTTTCCTGCGCCCGTAGGCCCGACCAGCGCGACCGTCTGCCCCGGCTTGATGATGAGATTAACGTTGCGCAGAACCGGTACGTCGCTGCCATAGGAGAAGTGAACGCGGCGCAGTTCTATACGTCCCTTGACGGTCGGCATTTCCCGGCCGTCAAGGGGATCGGTCACCTCCGGCCGAGCGTCGAGAAGCTCCAACACGCGTTCGCCGCCTGCCATGGCCGATTGCATCGTCGTATATAGCTGGCTCAACTCCTGCACTGGCTGGAAGAAACGGGTGACGTAGGCGAGGAAGGCCACCAGGACACCCAGCTCGAGAGCGCCTTGAGCGGCGGCGCGACCGCCAAACAGGAGCACAATCGCGGTCGCCAGAATCGCCAGGAACTCTACGGTCGGAAGGAAGACAAAGGAAAGGGTCATCGCATCCACGTATGCGTTTCGATTCTCGCGATTGGCGGAATCAAAGCGTTTGCGCATGGCTTCTTCCTGGGCGAATGTCTGGATCACCCGCATTCCTGTCAGATGTTCCGCCAAGGTCCCCACAACGCCGGCCACACTCTGCCTGGTTTGTCGGAAGGCGACCTTGGCCCGCCGCGAAAACAGATACGTGACCACCAGCATGAGAGGAATGGTACTGAAAGTAAGCAGTGCCAGAGATGGGCTCAAGGCAAGCATTACGGCAATGATTCCAACCAGCACCAGCAAATCGCCGATAAGAGCGATCAACCCTTGCGAAAGCAGCTCGTTTATCACCGCCACGTCGTTGATGACGCGCGAGATTGTAACGCCAATGATATGCCGGTTGTGATATCCCAGGGACAGTGCCTGCAAGTGGCGCATCAGCTGTGCGCGCAGTGTGGCCAGGACTCTCTGTCCCACCCATGACAGCAAGTACCGCTGTCCGGACGCTGCGCCAAACAAGGCCAGAAACATGACCCCCATGAGCACGGAAATTCGGGCCAGGCCTCTCAATTCGCCGGCTGCGATATAGCGGTCGATCGCAACCTTGAGCAAGAGAGGGATGCCCAAAGTCAGTCCGGTAACGACAAGCATCAACAAGAAAGCGAGGATCATCTTGGTCCGATGCGGCCGCAGGTATGTGAGGAGCCGGCCCACTACCTGCCCATCAAATGCCTTGCCTTCAGCCTCGCTTGCCATGCTGCGCAACAGACTTTGGGGGCCGCCGCTGCGTCCTGAAGATCCGATCGAAATTGACATGGTCGAATGCGTTCTCTTGGTTCCGGACGATTCTCCGGGCTTATCTCTACAATTCGGCGCCTTGCAACTGGTCCTCGTAGATCCTGCGATAAAGTGGTGACGCTTCAAAAAGCTGCTCATGTGTGCCGGCGGCTGCGATGCGTCCCTTTTCCAACATCAGGATCTGGTTCGCCAGTCGCACTGTACTGAGGCGCTGGGCAATTATTACCGAGGTGCGCCCCTTCATCAGGTTTGCCAGAGCCTGCTGGATCAGGTGCTCAGTCTGCGTATCCACACTTGAAGTGGCATCGTCGAGTATGAGAATGCGGGGATCGGTAAGCAGTGTACGAGCAATTGCCACCCGCTGTCTCTGTCCGCCGGACAAGGTCGCGCCGCGCTCTCCTACTCTGGTATCGTATCCGTCTGGGAAGCTCATAATGAAGTCGTGCGCCTGCGCGGCCTCGGCCGCCTCGACCACCTCTTCCCCGGTTGCGTCAGGCCGCCCAAACGCGATGTTGTCTCTGATGGTCGTGGCAAAGAGTGTGGACTCTTGCAGGACGATGCCGATCTGACTGCGCAATGAATGCAATGTAGCCTTTCGAGTGTCGAGGCCGTCCAACAAGACTCGCCCTTCTGTCGGGTCATAAAAGCGAGGAATCATGTTGATGATTGAGGACTTGCCCGATCCTGTAGGACCCAGCAGGGCAAGCACCTGCCCCGGCTCAACTTCAAATGACACTTCTCGCAAAACATTGTGGGGGCGGGCGTAACTGAAGGAGACGTTTTCAAATTTGAGATGGCCTTGAATCGGACCCAGAGGCGCCGCGTCGAAAGCCTCCCTGACCTGCGTTTCCTCGTCCAGTATCTCGAAGACGCGCTCGGCCGACGCCCCTGCCATCGCCAATGCGGGGATGAGAAAGCCTACCCTCCGGATCGGCGCTGCGAGTTGGGCCAGGTAGGTAATGAAGGCAACCAGCTCGCCAAGAGACAACGCTTGCCTGACCACGAGGAAGCCGCCCAGCCAGATGATGATGACGGTGGCAAGGTTTGCGATGAGGTCCAGGAGGGGGATATTCAAAGCAGTAAGGCGGGCGGTGGCGGCTGCAAGCCCGAACCATTTTTGATTTTCGCTTTCGAAACGGTCTATCTCCGCATTTTCCTGGGCAAAGGCTTTGACAATGCGCGCGCCGCGCAGATTCTGTTCGAGCCGCGTCGTTAACACTGCCAGCTGATGTTGGATTTCAAGTGACAGCGGCCTGTATCGAGCGCCGAAAACCGTAGCGCGATGCGCCATTATCGGCATGGTCAGCATCGCCAGCAATGCCAGCGTTGGGTTCATCAACACCAGTGCAACGGTCGTGCCGATGAGCAGGATGCCGCCATTTGCCATCCCCAACAGTGACCGGCCGGTTGCGAAGCGCAGCCGTTCGACGTCCTGCATTGCTCGCGACAGGAGTTGCCCCGATTCAGTGCGGTCGTGATAGGCAAAAGAGAGTTCGGTCAGTTTGGCGTGAAGCTCTTTGCGCAGATCGTAGGACACGCTCTGTGATGCAGTTTCCGTCCAGAGATTTGAGAAAAAGGTAAGCAGGCCGCGCAGCGCCGTCAGCGCCAGAAGCCCCAAAACCGACCAGGTGAGTAGCTCCAGGTCATTCTGGCGGATTCCTCTGTCAACGATCCAGCGAATAAATTGGGGTGTGACGAGGATAATGGCCGTGGTGAAAAGGAGCGAGACATAGGCGGCCCCGGTCAACTTCCAGTACGGACGCAGGCGACGGATGGCCCGCCACAAATAGCGGCGACTCTTGGTGGAAGACGTAAACGCAGGCAGGTCGGCGGGGACCGTAGCCATTTCTCAGTTCCGGATCGACAGGGGCGCAAATAGGGTATGACGTCTATTGTATCACGTTCTCGCGTTTGAGCCCCACTGCGGTTGTCCATCCAAAAAGGGGATAGGGGGAAGGGGTATCAATGTACTGCGCGCAAGAGGCAGAAAAGTGATGGTGTGAGGGCGATTCTCAGTCGAAGGCCTCCTGCTCCTCCCATAAGGCGGCCTCGGCCTCTCGTTGATGCCAGCCAAGTATGCCATCCTATGACCGCGAGGAGTGATTGCGGGCTGTGAATCTAGAGCTTTCGAACCGTGTCACCCGCCCTGATCGGGCCAGGCTGGACCACCTTCGCATACATCCCGCGCAGCCTCAGCTCCTTGCCCACCTGAGTGCTGACGAACTTGACCGCGTCGACACCGAAGCGCTCCGCGAACTTCTTGCACCCCGTATGGTCGACCGGTGTAACTTCGATGACCGCCTCGCCCATGGCAAGCCGCGTGCCAACGGGCAGGTTCGCCTCGCTCAGTTCGAGGTCAATGTAGAGCTGATCCCCGAATAGCTCCCAGCGCTCTTCGTCCTGCGCCAGCAGTCCGGCAACGCGGGCATTCATTATCGTAAGCTGGCGTTCCGGTTCCAGTGCAGCGTCCGGCGAACGCGTGCTCCAGTTGTCACCGACCAGCCCCTCGGCCACCGACAGTTCGCCGGCTTCGATGACCTCCCGTTCCCCCGACCGAGGCCGTCTGACGATCAGGGCTAGCCTGCCCTCTTCCTGCGGTGACCGCCTGATCTCTTCCAGATTCTTCTCCAGTTCCGCCATTTCCAAATGGGTGACCGTCGACATGGATCTACTCCTGTTTCGTCCTTGGCCGTTCAGCCTGCGGCCTCCTGAGGGGAGGAAGCTTTGGATTCTGTTTCAACCTCCTGCCAGCCAACTTTCAATCCTGCGAGCCAGCGGCGTATCGCTTCTTCGTCGGGCAGATCGCGCCGGCGTTGCACGTAAAGCAAGCCAATTAGGAGCAAGGGCAGTAACACGGGAAACAAGTAGGGCAGTGCGTCGCGAGCAGTGCTCTCCGGCGTTCCTCTAATGGCGCCAGCGACAAGAAACGCCAGCGGAATCACGGCGCTTAGCACCATCCAGGCGGCAGCATAGATGCGCCCGACCGGATGCCACTGGAAGTGACCTACCAAGCGGCAGTTCTCACCATCTTCCTGAACAATTGCATAAAGGTATGTTGAGAAAATGCCTTTGACAGCTGACTTCCGCGGAAGACGTCTGATCTTCACGGCTCGTTCAGCTACCCGCCCGCTGAATTCTTCGCTTGTGCTCAACTCATCTTCAAGGCGCCGCACCGCGGCCTCGACGCTCCCGTGAAGGGATAACGAGAGCCGTCGACGGGTGGGCGTCCACAGCAAAGAGACGACCGACTTGAACTCAGACATGATCGTGCGTACCCAAACACTTCTGCCGCAAACGTAGCGCAAACCAGGTCGATACTTCCTTGCCTATCCGCGTGTCAGACCCGTATCGCCCCTTGACTGCGCGCAGGCTAGACCGGATGCAATCCAGCGAAACCCAACCCCACTGACTCCTCCCAGCCGCACATCAAGTTCATACTCTGAAGCGCGCTGCCTGCCGCCCCTTTCACCAGGTTGTCAATGGCGCAGAGCGCAACCACACGCCCCGTTCGTTCATCCAGTTCGAAACCGACGTCTGCGTAGTTGCTCCCGCTCAGAATCTTCGGCTCCGGGTAACGGTAGATGCCGGTCTTCTCCTTCACGAGCCGGACGAACGGCTCGTCCCGGTACGTCTGCCGGTAGGCCCGCCAGAGGTCCCGTTCGCTGACGCCCTCTTTGACGAATACATGGGCCGTAGCCAGCACACCGCGCACATTGTCGACCGCAGTCGCGCTCATGTGTGCCTTGACAACCGAATAGTCTTCGGCGTCGGCCAGGGCCAGGGCCTGCAGGACCTCCGCAGTGTGCCGGTGGCCGGTGGGGGCGAAACTACGCATCGCCCGCGCCCGCTCCGGGTGGTGCGTCGCTTCGCCGGCGCGGTTGCCGCCTTCACTGCTGCCGACCTTTACCTCGCAGATCAAGTCCCGCCCCGGGTCGGCCAGCCCCGCCGCGAAAAGCGGCCACACGGCCAGCACACTGGCGGTCGCGTTGCAGCCGACCCCGCTCACAAAACGGGCGCCGCAGATCTGCCGGCGGTACAACTCGGGCAGACCGTAGACGAACCTGCCGAGCCAGGCGGGCGCACTGTGCTCCTTGCCGTACCAGTCCACATAGGACTGCGCATTCCGTAGTCTGAAGTCGGCGCTCAGGTCGATAATACGACCGGCCAGCCCTGCAAACTCGTCGATACGGCCCATCGCGCCGCCGTGGGGAAGTCCCAGCACGAGCACGTCGCAGGGCCCCAGCTCCGCCGCGCTTACGAACTTCAGCCTCGTGCGCCCGCGCAGGTTGGGATGGGTGAAATGGACAAACGACCCCGCGTTGCGTTCGCTCGTCACCTGGGCCACCTCGACGTGCGGATGGTCCAGCAACAGACGCAGCAACTCGCCGCCGGCATACCCGCTGGCCCCCAGGATGGATACTGAAATAGTTGAGTTCGAACCGGCTTCACCCACGACCTGACCGTTCACTTTCTGTAGATGGACAGCCCCGAAAACGCGGCGTCAACTGTTGGCCGCCGCCCAGCCTTCTCGCCCCACTTGCAGGACGAAATCGGCAATACGGCCGGGGATATTCACGCCGGTCGGCTGCACACTGTTGCGAAACTCCATTGTGTAGTTGACTTCGTTCACAAGCAGCCCTCGATCCGGATCCTCGAGCACGTCGATGGCCACACAACCGCCGCCGACTGCCTTGGCTGCCCTTACGCAAATGTCGTTCAGTTCCGGTGTGACGGGGCAGACCGACGCCTGGCCGCCGCGCGCCGTGTTTGTAATCCAGTGCGGAGAATCCCTGTAGATGGCGCAGATCGTCTCGCTGCCGACCGTGAACGCGCGGATGTCGCGCCCCGGCTTTTCGATGTACTCCTGTATGTAGAATATGCTGTGATGGTAGGTCCCCAGTACCTCCTTGTGCTCCAGGACCGTCTCCGCCGCCTCGCGATCGTTTATCTTGCTCAACAACCGTCCCCACGATCCAATCGACGGCTTCATCACCACCGGATATCCCAGCTCTTCCATTGCATCCAGCGCGCTTTCGGCAGTGAACGCAACTTTTGTGCGCGGCGAAGGAATGCCGGCCGCAGTCAGCGCGCTCGTCGTCTGCAGCTTGTCGCCGCAAACGTCGGCCACCTGAACTGAATTTACCGTCGGAATTTCGCGATCATTGAGAATACGCAGGCTGACCAGCGCGCGCCCGTGATGAATACAGCGTTCGACGATTACGTCGTAATCATCGTAGCATGTCGAATCCACGCCGCCGGTGATGTCAAAGATCAGTTTGCGATCGTCGAGCAGGTCGAACTCGGCGCCTCGCAGCCTGAACTCTTCGAACAGCAGCTTCTCCTCCGCGCGCACGCGGCTGTAGAGGATACCAACTCGCATCAGTCTATTCCCCCCAGTCCTCGTCCTCTTCCGGCGCCAAGTCCAGCGCCACAGGGTCAAGCCCGATGACCTCCAGGTCCACGCCGCACTCGCCGCACTGGACGATTTCGTTCTCCATCACGTCGTTAAGTTCGACCTCGCCAAAGCACTCCGGACACTCGGCCATAGCGGTAACGGTTTGAACTGCCATACTACTTCTCCTGATCTGTTGTAAATACCTCTGGCTGAAATAAGTTCCGACCTATGAATGCTTACCAGGAAGTCGCGACGGCTCTTTCACCGGCTGTATACTCGGCGATTCGCCTGTGCGTGCCAAGGGATGTCCCCTCCGGCAGCTCGTTGAACGCGAAACATTGGACGCTCTCGATTTCCTGGCTGCCTACCCGTCTCCAACTGAACTCCTCACTGAGAAAGACGACGATGTGGTCGCTCTTTCCCTCAAAAAAGCTGCTATAGACGCCGAACAGTCGCAGATCCTGAAGGCCGGCCCCTGCTTCCTCGGCGGCCTCCCGCTTGACGGCATCTCGCAAGGTTTCTCCCGCCTGTACGCCGCCGCCAGGCAGATACCAGCCGTCAAGATAAGTGTGCTTGACGAGAAGTACCGCCCCTTCTTTGACCGCCAGCAGCCGGACGCCCACCGTCGTCGGTCTGGCGAAACGCCAGTGTAGCCGCTGAACGGAATGCAGAAACCTTGCTAACTTTGGCACCTGTATTGGCAACAACACGCTTCCTGAACGTTCAACTGCCCTTTCCGCTCCTCAAGAAGCCGTATGGGCTGACGCAAGGCGCCGCTTTACCTGTTCGACCAGACCGCCAGCCTCCAGAATCTCCTGCACGGTCGCGCTCAGCGGCGGGAATACGAAGCGGCCGGAGGCGCACTCGATCGTCCGCTGTTCCAGGTCGACGGCAACGTATTCCTGCCCCTGGATCGCCTGCGCAGCCTCAGGGCAGACGATTGCGAGCAGGCCGTTGTTGATGGCGTTGCGGTAGAAGATCCGCGCAAAGCTCTGCGCGATCACCGCGCCGACCCCGTTGTAGACCATACAGGTCGCGGCCTGCTCTCGGCTGGACCCGCAACCGAAGTTGCGTCCGCCTATGATGACGTCGCCGTCGCACACGTTGGACGCGAACGCGGGATCCAGGTCTTCCAGCGCGTGGCTGGCAATCTCGTCCCGCCCCTTGGCCGTATAGGTATATTTGCCCGGAAACAGCACGTCGGTATTGACGTTGTCCCCGTACTTCCAGGCCCGGCCTCGAATCACTGCTTTCCTCCCGCCGTCGAGCGATTCCAAAACAACCTGTGCAGTCGCTGCGCCGCCTGGAACCGCTCCTGTCCGCATCAGCCTTTCCTACACAATGTCCCTGGGATCGGCAATCCTGCCTGCGACCGCCGATGCCGCAACTACCGCCGGACTCGCCAAATAGATCTCGGCGTCCGTCGTTCCCATGCGTCCGCGAAAGTTGCGGTTGGCGCTTGATATGGTTACTTCACCCGTCGCCGGCACACCCATGTGGTTGCCCATGCAGGGTCCGCACCCCGGCGTCCCGATTGCCGCGCCCGCGGCAACGAGCGCCTGAATGTAACCGCGCTGCATGGCCTCCTGCAACACCAGGCTGGAAGCGGGAACGATCAGCAGACGCGTACCTGCGGCTACCTGGCGGCCCTGCATGATTTCCGCGGCCTCAGCGATATCTTCAAGGCGCCCGTTTGTGCATGTCCCGATGAACGCCTGCTGCACCTCCGTCCCCGCCACGGCCGACAGCGGCGCGATATTGTCCACCGTGTGCGGGCAGGATACGGTCGGCTCCAGTTCACCCGCGCCGTAGCGGTAGGTTGCAATATACTCGGCTCCTTCATCAGGAAATAGCTGCGATTCAGCAACAGTTGGAGGATAGTCGTCAGCCGTCCCCGCGCTCGTCCCTCTCGCTGCTCTCCTCTCCAGGGCAGCCTCCAGGTAGGCCCGCGTCTTGACATCCGGTGGAATGTATGATGATTTGGCGCCAAATTCAGCCATCATATTGGCAAGCGCCATTCGTGAATCGATGCTCATGGCTTCAACGCCGCTGCCGCTGAACTCGACCGAGGCGTACAGCCCGCCGTCCGCGCCCCAGTCGCCGATAATGCGCAAAGCAAAATCCTTCGCAGTAACGCCCTTGGGCAGTTGGCCGTCCAACACAATACGGATCGACTCAGGCACACGCAGCCACAGTTCACCCGTAGCCCAGAGAGCCGCAACCTCGCTGCGGCCTATGCCCGCGCCGAAGGCGCCCAGCCAGCCGAAATGCGGCGTGTGGCTGTCCGCGCCCAGGACTGTCTGCCCCGGCAGCGTCAATGCCTCTTCGCTGAGAACCTGGTGGCAAATCCCCCTGCCCACTTCGAAAAAATGCCGGATGCCCTGCTCCTGCACAAATCTGCGAATTTCAGCGTGATTCTGTGCATGGCGCGTCGTCGGCGCCGGCACGGCATGGTCGAGCGTGATCGCCATCTTTTCAGGGATGACTACCCGCGCCTGCCCGAACTCCTGCCAGATCTCCCGGATCGCAGCCGTGTTGTCGTGGCTCAGTACGACGTCAGGCCGCACGTCCACGACTTCCCCAACTTCAACTCTTTCACAGCCGGCAGCACGCGCGAGCGCCTTCTGTGCAAATGTCTGGGCATCTTTACTGCCCGTGCCCGCCTGTCCCACCAAAACCGGGGAGGGCGACTGCTGATTCATTCCATTCCTCTTACGCAGGCGGACTCGTTACCGTCACTGCCTGGCTGTGGTACTCGCGCAGCAACACGTCCACGTCGTCCAAACTGAGTTTACGCTGGTCGGCTTCCTCTTTGATGTGCGCTGTCACTTCCTTCACCTGCGGATCGGTCAGGTCCAGCTGGAGCTGTTCAGCACGCTGTTTGACTGCGTTCCAACCGGTAAGGCGGTGTGCAATGTGAAGATAGCGCGTCAGGCCGAAGTCCTCCGGATCCAGGATCTCGTAGGTATCGGGGTTGTTGAGAATCGCCTTGGCATGAATCCCTGCCTTATGCGTGAATGCGGTGTAGCCGGTGATGTAGTTGTTGAATGGAACGTCAACACCCACGATCTCCGCGACAAAGTTTTCCACCTCGCGCAACATTGGCAGGTTGTATTTGTTGCGAATCTGCGCCGGGTCAAGAGCGTACATGCGCGCCACAAGGCCGCCCAGCGGCGTGATGCCGTTGCGCTCGCCAATGCCGAGCACCGAGGTATCCACATGAGTGGCGCCGGCGGCCAGCGCGCAGTAGGAGTTGGCGATTGCGCAGCCGGTATCGTTGTGGCCGTGAAACTCGATATCGCAGGAGACGACCCCCCGTAACGTCCGCACAAGGTCGTGCACCTGCAGGGGTGTGGCGATTCCGACGGTATCGGCTATGCCTACCCTGTTAACCCCAATCTGATCGACCTCGCGGTAAACGGTCAACAGATCGACCAGGTCGCTGCGGAAGGAGTCTTCACTGCTGAACCGGACCTCCAGTCCCTGGCCCTTGATGAATTCGATTACCTGTACCGCGCTGTCGATGATCTCGCGGATAGACTTGCCATGCGAAAACTCACGCAGATAACTGCTGGTGCCGAAGAGGACGTCGATGCCGTCAACGCCGGTGTCCACGGCCAGGCGGGCATCGTCCAGGTGACAGCGGGTATGGGTAAGCAGCTTTGTACTCAGCCCCAGGCCGGCAATGCGCGTGCAATCAGCGCGACTCTGCGGGCTGGCGGCCGGAGAGGTCAACTCCAGGTACTCGACGCCGAATGCATCCAGCAAGCGGGCGATCTCCTCCTTCTGCCCGCTGTCGAAGAAAGCATTCGCAAACTGCTCACCCTCTCGCAGTGTCGATTCGATAATCGAAAACTCTTCAAGACTCATGCTCGTACTCCCGGCGATCTTATAGGCAACAAAAAAACCGGTCCATCCTGTCTGGAATGGCCGGTCGCTACGGTTGCAACGTCTGAGCAGGCGCAAACAACAGACAGGTCAGTCTGGATTCCGCTTCTTGCTCTTTATGCAGGTCAACAGGGACGGTATTTCCGAATTTCTCATTGGTTGTAATCTCAACCGCCGGTGCGGCCGCACGCTCCAATCAGACCTCTTCGTTCCGCCAGATATCCAACAAGGCACAATAGTACTGAACAAAGACGAAAAAGTCAAATTCGCCTAAGTGCCGGGTGCATCCCAAAATGAGGGTAAACGATGGTACTCTTCTGGTGGCAACCCAACTGCGGTCGGTTCCCGTTCCAATCTCCGGCAGCGGAGGCGCCGCCTCTCACCGTCCGCCTCGCAGTTCCGGTAGGGGCAGGCCTTGTGCCTGCCCTCGCAGCCGGAGCCCGATGCGGTTGCCTCGGCATCAGGTGTCAAGCATTCCAATGGACGATGCAATGGCAGGCTGCTGCCTTGAGACTCTCAGTTTACTCGCTCTCCTCTCCAAAGCGGGTACCCTCGGGCACGTCGGTATCGCTCTCGAATTCCAACCGGAAGCCATCGGGGTCGGTCAGTGACGTGAGCCACATGCCGTTGCTGACAAATGGTCGTGATGCCTCGAGTCCACGCGCCTTGAACTCTTCGTAGAGTTGCAACGCGTCCTCACAAATGAAAACGGTGGTGACACCCTCGCCCACTTTCCCTGACGGCGACCAGGAGTCGTGCCCCGAAGTAGCGAACTGCTGCAACATGAGCGCGGCTTCTCCCAGGGTCAGCCAGCACCAGCGCAGCTGGCCCTCCTGCTCCCACTTTTGCCTGATTTCGCAGCCCAATCCGTCCACATAAAAGCGAATCGACGCACCCATGTCTGATACTTTGAAGAATGGTACAGCCTGCTTTACGTTCATCGATATACTCTTTACTCTCTTTCTCTTGTAGAGGGGATTCCACGCCGGAATCGCGAAAACAGTGGCAGGTCGGAATGACCAACCGGCGCCTCTACCAGTTCGTGTAAGACCCGTCGCGCCGCCGCAGATGAGGAGCTTCCCAGTATCGGAACTCTTCCGCCTGCGCCCGTTCTTCGTTGAACTCCACCCCTAGGCCTGGGCCGTCCGGCACGATGTAATAGTAGCCGTCCAGCTCCGGCTGCTCTGGAAACCAGTCGGCGTCATAGAAGCGCCCCTCTTCGGTCGGAGAGACCCTCACCTCCAGCCAGGCGAAGTTGGGGACGGCTGCCGCCAAATGGACCGTTGCCGCGCTGCATATAGGGCCGAGTGGGTTGTGAGGCATCAGGTCGATGTAGTGCGCCTCTGCCATGGCCGCCACCTTGAGCGCCTCGGTCAACCCCCCCACATTGCAGACGTCGATGCGCGCGAACTGCGTAATGCCCCGCTCGATGTAGGGCAGGAACTGCCACTTGCTCGAAAACTCCTCGCCGATGGCAAAGGGAACGTCGGTCATGCTGCGGAGCGCCTCGTATGCCTCGGGCGTCTCGTCGCGGATCGGCTCTTCCAGAAAGTCCAGTGTCCCGGAAGGCATGCGCTGGCAGAAAGATGCGGCCTCTGCCACACTCAATCGGTGGTGGTAGTCGATGCCCATCACAGGTTCGGGCCCGATCGCCTCCCGCACGGCGGTCAGCCACTGTGCCGTGATGCCCAGAGATTCTCGCGGTTCAAAGATGAAGTCCGGCTCGCCCTCGTCACTGGCCGGACTGCGGCCGGCTCTTATGGCGGGCCAGCCTAAATCCACCAGCAGCTGGACATTCTCGATCAGCTCCTCCTTGGTTGCTCCTCCTGTCGAAGCGAAACAGGGCACGAGCTCCCGCTGTTTTCCGCCCAACAGTTGGTACACGGGAACGTTGAGCGCCTTGCCGGCAATGTCGTACAGGGCAATGTCTATAGCGGATATGGCGGCAGTCAGTACGCGTCCACCCTCAAAATACTGACTGCGGTACATCTCCTGCCAGAGGGCGCCCATCCGCAATGGGTCCCGCCCGATCAGAAACTCCCGGTAGTGCTTGACCGCGCCGGTCACAGCCAGTTCGCGGCCGGACAGGCCAGCCTCTCCCCAGCCGTGAAGACCCTCGTCGGTCTCTACTTTGACGATCATCTGGTTGCGTTGCCCCACCCAGGCGGGATAGGCCTTAATGTCGGTGATTTTCATGGCTTCTTCCTGTCTTGGCCGTCATTCCAAGAGATAAAGGCAGAGATGAATTTGAGTCCACCCGCTTCACAAAAGCGATCAAACAGTCTTTCCACCCTCAGACCGCAACTGATGGAATTCACATGGCCCTTTGAACTTCAGGTATGACGTAATGGAATCCGGCAACGGCTAACCGTCGACTGCTGCCCGCAAACTTTCCGCTTCCTCGTCTGACAGTGCCCGGCTGCCTGCGTCGGCGTTTGTCCGCGCCTGCTCAGGTGATTTGGCGCCGGGAATCGAGATAGAAACGGCCGGATGGCTGAAAGTATAACGAATCGCAGCCTGTACCATCTCTTCGCCGGGAGACACAATCTCGCTGAGCCGGCCGACCTGCGCGGCGCGGGTCTCGAACTGCTCCTGTTGGGCGCCGCCTGCGTTCCAGCTCGCGCGAACGGTATCTGTGAATACTGCCCCCCTCCTGTAGCGGCCCGACAACAGACCTTTGGCCAGGGGACCGCGTACCATCACGGCAATGCCGTGCTCTTGGCAGTATGGCAGGAACGCCTTTTCGGCAGCGCGGTTGAGTAAAGAGTAGTCCACCTGGACGACACTGCAAGTCCCCTCACGGTTGAAGCGTTTGAGCACGTCGAGGGAGTTGGTCGAAATGCCGTAGACGCGCAGGCAGCCCTCTTCTTTCAGGGCCTCGAACCCTTCCAGGTAGACCGTCGGGTCGGCGAGGTCGCCCTTGTGGCAGAGGATCACGTCCACCCAATCGGTACGCAGTCGCCCCAGTATGGCATGGCCCGAAATCCGGATCGAATCGACGCTGTTCTTGGGAATCTCGCCGCCGGTGCGCTGAGCCCAGTTGCCGACTTTGCTGACCAGAACTACATTGTGGCGAATCCCGCTGAGCGCTTGTCCGACCCGCATTTCTGAGAGACCGTTGGGGATGCCGTAGGACTCGGCTACGTCGAACAGGGTCATGCCGGCGTCATAGGCCGCCCGGACGGTTGACCAGGCTGTCGCGTCATCGATATCGCCCCACTGGTTGCCGATATTCCACGCGCCCAGCCCGACCGCCGAGACGGACCAGCCGAGCTTTCCAAACGTTTTTGTGAGCATTTAGGAGACTCCTTGCACTATTGTGGAAAAGCAGGATGTGAAGCCCGCACATCCCGCTTGTAGCCCGAATTGTCTGCCATCGCGCAATAATTGGCAAAGAGAAGGAAGGGATGAGTTTCTGCACAAGGGATCGCTAATGGGGGATTCGGTTAACCGCCGCGAAAGATTCAGACTAAAATTGATAAGAGAACTGCAAAATATTTGATAAATTACAAAGATATTCACAAAAAATCTTGACACAAACAACTTAATTTGCTACAATAGATCAATATCGAAGGAGGAGGCCGTGCGCAAAGTATTGGAAGAGTGCCCTTCGTGTGGGGGGGAGGTCGAAATAACGCGTGTTTCGTGCACTTACTGCGACACCGAAGTAACCGGCCGCTTCGCGCCCTGCCGCTTCTGCCGCCTTCCCCCTGAAACGGCACAGTTCCTGGAACTCTTCGTCAGGAATCGCGGCAACGTAAAAGAGATGGAGCGTGAGCTTGGCATCTCTTACTGGATAATCCGCAGTCGCATCAACGATCTGATAACCGATCTGGGATTTGAATCCGGGAAGCAGGACGAGCTCGCCAGCCAGAGACAGGAGATTCTTGAAAGAGTCAGTGGCGGTGAACTGACTGCCGGTGAAGCGGCTGAGCTCCTTGGCCGGCTTCAGTGAAAGAAGAATGCCGGAAGGTGTGCCTGTCGAGGATGAAACGATTGTAGGCAACTGTTTTTTGAGGCGATTGACCGCAAAACAGACAAGCTGAGAAAAGATGAAGGAGCCGGAGAAATGGTGCAGGAGCGGATCACCGTACTGAAAATGCTGGAAGACGGAAAGATTACAGTAGATGAAGCAACCGCGCTCCTCGACGTCATCGAGCAGCCGGACCTGCCAGAGGAACAGCGGATTGGTACAGATCCGGTCCAACCTTTCACGAGAGATCCCTTGGGTCAGCCCCAGCCCTCGGACGCGGGAGAAGGAGACCTTTCCGGCGTCGATCTGGCAAAGATGACGGAGATGAAGATTCACGGCGTAACGCCCGAGTTCATCGAAAGTATACGCGAGCTGGATCTTGCCGGCCTCTCTATGGACAAACTGGTGGAGATGCGCATTCATGGTGTAACGCCGGATTATGTTCTGGAAATGCGGGCCGCGGGGCTGGATCCTTCCGTGAACCAGCTGATCGAAATGCGCATTCATGGCGTTACGCCCGGAATTCTGCGTGAATTCCAGTCGCTGGGATTTGAAGACCTGAACATTGGAAAGCTGATCGAATTGCGGATCCACGGAGTAACGCCCGAATATATTCGGCAGATGGAAGCCCTGGGTGTGGAGGGGCTCACGCTGGACCGGCTGATCGAAATGCGCATCCACGGAGTCGACGCCGAATACCTGAAAAGGATGAACAAGCTGGGGTAGGTATCTTCTGGTTTGGTATACTCTTCGAGGCAAGGCTCTATCGCAACCGGTACCGCGAAATGACTACTCAACCAAACATTCTCGTCATCCTTACCGATCAGCAGACACATTCCGCGCTAAGCGCCCACGGCAATCCCTACCTGCAAACGCCGCACATGGACGCACTCGTCCAAAGTGGACTGAGTTTTCAAAACGCCTGCTGCGCCTCACCTGTCTGCGGTCCCTCCCGGGGCAGCCTGCTCTCCGGCAGGTTGCCGCACAGGACCGGCGTTGAGGTCAACGGTCCGGCGGTCAAGCCCGGCCTCACCACAATGGGCGCGCATTTCCGTCAATCCGGCTACAGACCATACTATGCCGGCAAGCTGCATCTGGGTCCCAGGTGCAGAAAGGGTATTGAACAGGTCGGCGGCAGACAGGGCTTCGAATTCCTTTGCGATGAGTACCCTGAAGGGATCCCGCCCCAATTGGGCAGCGACACCGATCCGCTTTGGACAGACCATGCTGTCGAGTTTCTGGAGAAGCAGGGAACGCAGGCGGGCGCGGCCGCTGACCCGTTCTTGCTGGTGGCTTCCCTCCACAACCCCCATGACATCTGCTACTGGGTGATGGAGTGGCATCACATTTGCGACATTCCATCGGACGCCGAGTTGCCGCCTCTGCCAGCGAACTTCGAGCCCTTGACCGACGAGCCGGAGTTTGTCGGCCTCTGCCGCAACCGCACCGAGTACGGCCCCGAAATGAGCTGGACACACAATTGGGACGAGAACGACTGGCGCAGATACCTCTATGTTTACAACCGGCTGACCGAAAGGGTCGACGAGCAGATTGGCAGGTTGCTAAGGGCGCTTGAAGAGAGCGGTCTCGCCGAGAACACGTTGATCGTACTGACGAGTGACCACGGAGAAGGAGTGGCCGCTCACAAATGGGTTACCAAACTGATGCTGTGGGAGGAAGTCGTCAGAGTGCCGTTCGTGATTCGGCTGCCGGGGGCAGTTCCGGAGAACAAGCTGGACCGCACGCATCTCGTTTCCGGCGTAGATCTGTTGCCGACGTTGTGCGACTACGCAGACATCGCCGCTCCTGAAGGAATCGACGGGCAAAGTGTGCGCCCGGTGATCGAGAATCCTGCACTGCCGGGGCGCTCCCATGTTGTGACGGAGCTGCAGCCCTTTCTGGACGATGAAACAAAAAAGGGCCGCATGATCCGCACGGCCCGCTACAAATATATCGCCTTCTCGCACGGTCAGCGCCCCGAGCTACTTTTCGATCTGGAAAACAATCCCGGCGAAACCGAAAATCTGGCCTACCTTGCCTCCTACCGAGAGGTACTGTCCGAACACCGCGAACTGTTGAGCGAGGAAATCAAGAAGACTGCGGATCCGTTTGTACTTCCTGTGGGCTAAAGTAATCGACAAGTCTGCAGCGGCGTATCTGACTTTGCTGAAGCCGATCATTGTCAACCCACAGTCGGAAACCAAACTCTTAGGATCTCGGTGAGACTTTGGAATGACTTGTCCTCACACTTGGCCAGGGAAACCGTCTGCGCAATCTGCAGGTATAAAGATGAACTTCTCCTCTTCATCGTTTTGCGCAAGGTGGCTTCAAAAGCCTCTTTGGGCCTATCTGGCTTTAAGTCTCCCTGCTTCAACCAGTCGTTTTCGCGTAACCAGCGATATAGACCTCGGTGCTCGGTCTTCCAGCCTACAACCTCTTCGAGATGGCGTGAGTCTCGCCACAACCACGCCTCCAGTTCCGGTACTATGACAATGGCCTTTGCCCTATCGTTCCAGTTTGAACGGGCGAATTCCTCATTGAGATTCTCTTGCAATTTCGGAGGCGATAATTGCTCTTTCCCACACCCTTCGTAATCGAAGACGAGCAGTCCGCAGCAATATCGGTTAGAGAATCCTGAGCTGTCGAGAAATCCTACCCCGCGATGTGCGCAACCTGGATCACGCTCGGGATGTACGAGAATGTCAAAGGAAACTGGCCGGATTCCTAATGCTTCCGGTCTCTCCAACACCCCTTTCAAAGTGTATTCCATGCTCTTATCTGCCGCCAAAATGATCAAGTCTTTCATCCTAAAACGCCTGATGCAAGAAGTGTTCCCAATGCTACTTCTCCCCGCCAATCCTGTAGCACAGGATGCTCGGAACCAAAAACAATGTCGGTCGCGCCTGACTTGTCTTTGGCAAAGCAGAGCATATCATCCATTTCGGCCGCATTTAGTACCATCAGCGAGTGCGTTGCAAGCAAAACCTGTGACTCATACATCGACGACAAAGAGTCAAATGCAGTTGCAACAGCACGGGGATGAATGCCATTCTCCGGTTCTTCAATTAAGAAGATCCCCTGTAGATCAGCAAGGTAGGCCGGCAAAGTAAGGCCTGTCAGACGCAGAGTCCCATCAGAAACCAGCCACGAAGGCACTCTCAAATCTCCTTCATATTCGTAGACCAAATAGCAGTGTCTGTCCTCCGGCCGCTCTACAGTCTTTATGTCAACAAGATCTGTAAGAGATGTCTGCAAGTGGGCAATCCATTCACTGTAGCGTTCCGGGCTTTCTTCCCGCAACTGAGCGACAACCCATGGCAGATTTGATCCATCTAGCCGGAATCCTGCTACCCTGGTAGGCGGGCTAGGCCGTCTGATTCTGAGGCTATTTAGGACGAGTTGTTGCACACCACTTTGGAGAAGCTCTCGAAACCACATGGCTACCGGGAAATCCTTCTCCACTTCCGGGAGATTGCCAAGGGCCGACTTTTGGGTACCCAATCGGAACGACGGGGCCCATCCTTTACCCGACTGAATGTAAGCTTCGCTGTAGAAGTTGTCGTTTCCTCCAGGCACTTTATTGATTACGGCTTTGACATTTCGTTTTCCTTTTGGGGTCACCAGTGTTTTCGGAGGGCTTAAGTGTTGAGGAAAGAGCGATCGGAGCTCTTTGTCATATTTGTCTTTCTCCTTGAGTAGCAGTTTTTCTGCCTTGAATTCGAATTGACGATGGGTTTCGTCGAAGCCGATTGCAATTTCATACCGAACTGAATCTAGCTCTCGCCTCGCAGTCAACTTACGCAGTCCTTCGGGTATATGCGCCTCTACCGCCAGTTCAAACCTTTCCCCATTGCGTCGGAAGAGTAGGTCCTGCGGATTATTGGTGCGACTCTCCAAAGCCGCTTCCAGCCCTTCAGACACCACTTCCTGAAGAAATGCGACCACGTCAAGAAAGGTTGTTTTTCCTGATGCGTTCGGACCTACCAGGACGTGAAATGGCTTGAGCGGTCTTGAAATGTATCTGAGACAACGATAGTTTAGCGCTTCCACTAGAGTGATCATCGATCAACTCCGCTTCTCCTCCTTGTCCAGAAGGCCAGGTAAGGCGGACTGACGGCCTTGAAGTGCTCCCACGAGCCCGGCTCCGGGTCCTCCTCCCAGGTCGTGTGCTCACAAAATGCCAGGATCTCGAAACCGCTTGCTATCAAGCCGTTGATGAAAGTCGGCATCGTGTGTCGAAACTCCCTCGGACCAGGCACCTCTATCTTGGATCCATCCTCGGTCTCAACGCCCCAGGTGTCGGTACCATAGATGGCCTTCACGTCAACCTCGCCATCCCTGTAGATCGAGTTGGATGAATATCCCCTGACCGGATCGTAGTCGTCGGGGTTGAAGGTCTGCGTATAGGGATTGTGCCACTGCACGTGGTAGAGCCCGCCTGCTTTGAGAACACGGGCCGCGCCGGCAAAGACGGGGCGGACATCCGGAACGAAGTTGATCGAAAAGGGCTGGTAGACGATGTCGAAGGCGTCCTCAGTGAAACGGGAAAGATCCCGCATGTCACCCTGCAACAGGACGGGCGAGAGCCCATAGTGGTCGGCAGCTAGTCTATCCTTCTCCAGCTGCTCATCAGACAGATCAAGTACCGTTACCATTGCCCCTAGCAGACCCAGTGCAGCCGACTGCTGCCCCCCGCCGCCTCCGAGGACGAGTACGCGTCTATCGCGCACGTCGCCAAGCAAGCCCGCCTCGTCCACCATCTCTCTTGCAGCAGCTTCGTCCAACTCCAATTTGGGCCTCGAGTACAGGACGCCGGCGCGTGACAATCCGTTCCAGCGTTCCCTGTTGAGACTGGAAAGCTCGTCCATTTCAGCTTGTTCTCTTGGTTATTTCAACTGGTCGGCGAATCTTGTCAGTGAAAGGAATGGTTCGCCTCAATGACAAGATTCTCTGTGCATTGCAGAGTCTGACCTGAATTCTCAGGTTCGCTATCCTGTCCGAGTTTCTAGAATCGGCGTCCCTCTTGTTGCTCCCGATTCCCCATCAGTTCCTGCCAGCATGCTTGGCGGATAATCCGCTCCTTGTAGTGGTCGCTCTGCGAGACCCCCAACGGGTTGCCAAAAGATAGTATGTTTACCGCATCCTGCGCTTTGTCGCGCGCGCCCCAATCGCGCGCCTTGTTCAGCGCTTCCGGGTCATGGTTCCATGAGGGAGCGCTGTTCTCACTTGTGCGGTTGAACAGGAACTTGATCATGTGACGCTTGACGCTCGACCTATTGCTGGCGGTGCCGTGCCATAAGTCGTAGTGAGTGATTGCAAAAGTACCCGCCGCTACTGTCAGGGGCACCTGACCGCGAATGTTAGTGTAGGTCGCCATTCTGTCAGTCGGCGCGTTTCGAAACTGCGTTCCCGGAACGATGACCGTAGGGCCCATCTCCGCAGTGATGGTGTGCGGATAGTAGAGCCCCAGCAAGCGATCGATCGTTGTGCCGCGGTTGTTTGTGCCGTCCTGGTGCCACTGCATGTCGCCGGACCCGGGCAGTTTGCAGTGCCAGTGCCGGTGGGAATTTACAGAATAATCCTCGCCAAGAAGGCTGATCAGAGCGCCTCGTACCTGAGGATGCTCAACAACCTGCCAAAGCTCGGGCACCGATTCGGTAATCGCGTCGCCCGGGTTGGCGGTCAGCCCATCGAGCGCTTCGGCAATCTGCTCGTTTAGATCCGCGGGCAGGTCCAATTCGACGACATGGTAGCCGTTTACCAGGAAGCGCGCCATGTCAACGTCAGTCAACAGATATTCGGTAGCGGTCATGGAACTGCCTCCATCTTCTGCAATATGAACTCATAGCCGACTACATCGAGATCGGTATCGCTGAAAGGGGACTGCAAGTGCGGGAACTGAACGATCTGCCAGCCGTCAACAACGGCGTCATGTACGGTCGTGTAGGGCCACTCGAACGCCCCGCCGCTGATTTCTACCCTGAATCCCTTGACAGGTTCAATCAGAGTGTACCCCAGTATCTCTGAAAACACGCTTGGCGTACGCGCATGCAGATACAGTAATCGCTGGCGAGGCTGGCATTGGGCATCCATCTGTGATCAGTTCCTGTTGGGAAGGCGAGCAGGTAATACGCTGGCAGAATTATATGTGAAGGCCCGAGCGCTCGCAAGATTTCCGGACGCCACCGGCCATCGCAAGGGGCAAACCTGTTGGGAGGGAGAATCTGCCAATCTGAACGGGCTTGGCGTCCCGGCACTGAAACAGAGTGCCTTTCCCACCCCCTCCGGTGCATCCCGGATTTTTTTGCGGTGATCAGTCAAACGGTCGTGGTTTCAGCCCAGGCAACAGTGCCGCCCCACTTGGTAAACAATAATATAAAATATATTACCGTATCCGCATCGCGGACAGACCGCCCCTCAGCCATCGACAGGATGAACTGGGGTCCCAGGGCGACTGCATCTAAATGTGTCAACTTCCTGGAAGGCTGCCCGGAATGCAGGTGGAGGCCCTTACGCCTGCCCACTCACGCCTCACTCCTCTCCACTCTCTCCTCGCCTTTACGCCTGCCCTTGCGCCGCCAGCCCCGCCGCACGCGTCGCCTCTCCCCCTCACCCGCAAACACCGGTAGGGGCAGGCCTTGTGCCTGCCCTTGCGCACCCGCCGCCCGCGCCGCCTCTCACCATCCACCTCAAACCCCCGGTAGGGGCAGGCCTTGTGCCTGCCCTCGCACCGCCAGCCCCGTCGCACGCGTCGCCTCTCCCCCTCACCCTCAAACCACGGTAGGGGCAGGCCTTGTGCCTGCCCTCGCGCCGCCAGCCCCGTCGCACGCGTCGCCTCTCCCCCTCACCCTCAAACCTCCGGTAG
>VXMH01000089.1 GCA_009841235.1 Caldilineaceae bacterium SB0661_bin_32
CGTGTACCATAGTATTATGCCACAACCACTCAGACTTGTTCAGAGTATCCTTAGCATTCCATATACATTGGGTGGGGAGAGGGCAGGCACAAGGCCTGCCCCTACCGTAGTTTTGTCGTTACCAGGGGTGTAAGAGTGTTCACCCCCATATTGAGCTGCACCCGCCAAAATAGCGCAATTGTGGACAATTTCCTGTTATGCTACACTAAATTTCTGTAGACAATTGCCAGACAATTGAGAGCTATTTCTGGTTTCCATGGCTCTCTATATTCTCCTATACGTTAAGTACTGGGCTGAAGCTTTTCTCATGCAACACCCCTTTGCACCCAGAGCCGTACACACGGAAGTTGGGTCGAAGAATGGACTTCTCCATCTATTTCAATCAAATCACGTGACGAGAAAAGCTTAATGGCAGGAATTGTGAAGAGAATCGCCGCGGTTCTCGTAAGTATCGTCTGGCTCAGTTTCATTCTCATTTTGTTGGCAGGTTTCTTCGCGCCCAATCTTCACCAGCTTTTGCCAGCACCGGTGAGAGAATACACTGACCCGGAGGCGCTTCGTGAACGGTGGCAATCTTTCACCGATTCACTGGTGACGGGAATCGGCATGCAGCCTTCTCCTGCACCCGAAGCCACAGAGACGCCCACGCCGGATGCCGCACTGCCGCCCCCGCCAACTGCCACGCCCCTGTCCGAATCTCCTACTGCCACGCCGCTGCCCGCGGAAACTCCGACACCGACGGCCGCCCCGGCCATGACTTCCGATGACGGTGAAGAGACGCCCGCTCTCGAAACGATCGTTTCGGTCTCAGTGTCAGAGGCTGGACAAGCTGACCTGCGCTCCGCTCCAAGTGAAGATGCGGACGTTATCGGGCTCGTAGCAGCAGGTGGAGAGGTCGACATCGACGGCCAGGATCCCACCGGGAACTGGTATCGCCTGGAAGACGGAACATGGATTAACGCCGCGGACCTCGTTGAAGCCCCGCTTGATCAGGTCCCGGTTGTCATGGTCGAGACCCAGCAACCCCCCGAAGGATCTGATGAGCCGCCGCCACCTGAAACAACCGAAGACACTACAATCACACCGCCCGCGCCTGTCAGAGCCGTTGTCAATGCCGATTCGAATCTGCGGGCCGGCCCCGGGATCGAATACGACCGCGTAGACGGTATCAATTTCGGCGAAGAAGCTTTCGTTGTCGGCATTTCCACAGATGGTGAATGGTACCTGCTTGAGCAGGGCGTGTGGCTCTTTGCCGCCCTCATCACGGAAGCCGTTGACGTCCCTGTTGTCACTGAAGATACCTTGACAGATCAGATGGCTGCTCCAGACGCCGAGCAACCGGAAACCGCACAAGCTGACACGGGCGAACAAGAGGCAGGGGCGGAACAGACGCAGGCGGACACTGAACAGACAGATGCCGAGCAGCCTGACTCGGACGACGAACAGACGACGGCAGAAACAGAGCAGACAGAGACCGAACAGACAGAGACCGAACAGACAGAGACCGAACAGACAGAGACCGAACAGACAGAGACCGAACAGGCAGAGACCGACGCTGAGCAACTGCTGCCGGTCGTCATTGCCCTCCGCGGCGCCAATCTGCGCGCCGGCCCTGGTGTCGAATTTGATCGCGTGGACGGCGCCGAAGAAGGTCAGGTATTGACAATTGTGGCCCAGGACAGTTCCGGTGAGTGGCTGAAACTTGATGATGGGTCCTGGATCTTCGCCGGACTTGTAGAAAATGTGCCCGCAGATCTTCCCGTAGCGTCTGAGGAAGCCGCCGAAGACGGGCAGGACGTCCAGACCGACGAAGACGAACAGGAAGCGCAGACCGACGAAGACGAGCAAGATGCTCAAACCGACGAGGACGAACAGGAAACGCAGGAAGAGATTGTGCCGGTCTTGTTCGCAACCGTAAACACAGACGCAAATCTGCGCAACGGCCCCGGACTCGACGCAACCATCGTCGAGTCCGCCTCCGCCGGCACGCTTGTCACGATTATCGACAGGTCTGACGATGAACAGTGGTTACAGCTCGAAAACGGTTTCTGGATTTTGGCTGCACTTGTGGACATCCTCCCGGCAGAGGGAGAAGAGGACGTCGATGCCGGGACAGACGGCAACGACGAAAACGACCAGGGGAAAGCAGGCCAGCCGCAGGCAAGTATAGCCTCACAAAGGATTGTGTGATGGAGGTGACAGAGGTCATCTGAATCACAACTGCCGCACTCGATTTTGCAGCAAAACAGCGCCGTACCGGCCGCCTCAGGTTTCGGACACATCCGGGAACCAATCTGGCCATACGGCGTATTTTTATGCATATGACCAATAGTGAAACGGAACGCGCGCTCGCAAATAGAGTTACGGAGTGAAACTGATGCGAATTCTTCTTTATACCGGGAAAGGCGGAGTCGGCAAGACCAGCGTCAGCGCGGCCTGCGCGCTGCGTTGCGCCGAACTGGGCTACCGCACTGTCGTTCTCAGCACCGACTCCGCCCACAGCCTCGGCGACAGTTTCGACACCCGCATCGGCAGCGAACTGGTGGAACTGGCGCCCAACCTCTGGGGACAGGAGATCGACCTGCTCCATCAGATGGACAAATACTGGGGGCGGGTGCAGGAATATCTGAATGTGCTCTTCTCCTGGCGCGGCATGGATTCGCTGGTCGCCGAAGAAACTTCCGTGCTGCCGGGCATGGAGGAACTCGCCAGCCTCATGCACATAACACATCTCGCCGACAGCGGCGCCTACGACACGATTATCATCGACGCAGCGCCCACCGGATCCACCCTGCAGCTGCTCAGTTTTCCCGATATCGCCCGCTGGTATATCGAGAAGATCATGCCCTTCGAACGCCGCACACTCCAGATCGCGCGGCCTATCGTGTCCCGAATGAGCGATATCCCCCTGCCGGACGACGACCTCTTCGAGAGCGTCGAAGACCTGGTGAACGTTCTGGAGCGCACCAGTCTCCTTTTGAGCGACAGCAGCGTCAGCAGTATGCGGCTGGTGATCAACCCTGAGAAGATGGTCATAAAGGAGGCCCAGCGCGCCTACGCCTACCTCAATCTCTATGGCTATGCCGTCGATTCCGTTGTCTGCAATCGCGTGTTCCCGCAGGAGCTGCAGGATGCCTATTTCAGCAGCTGGATCGAAGCGCAGCAACGCAATCTGGCCTTCGTCGAAGAAGCGTTCCAACCGCTTCCCATTTCCCGGATCCCATTCTTCGAAGAAGAGGTGCTGGGCCAGAAGATGCTCCAGCGCATGGCGGCTACGCTCTTCGGAGACGAGATGGAGCGCGGCGGCAAGGGAGACCCCACCCGCCTCTACTATGAGGGTGAACCGCAGAAGATCTTCGCCCGCAACGGCCACTACATCCTCAGCATCGCTCTGCCGCTCGTGACCAAGGAGGAGGTGAACCTCCATCGCAGCGTCGTCGACGAGCTGATCGTCCGCATCGGCAACTGGAAACGCAATATCGCCCTGCCGATTGGCCTGGCGCGGCTCAAGATCGACGGCGCCAATTACGAAGGCGACCGCTTGAACATTCTTTTCTGCAAGCAAGAGGGCGATTCCGACTACGAATTTGACTCGTTGCAACGCAGCCCCTGGGAGCAGTTGAAGGCAAGGCTGCAAGGGGAAGGGGTTTGAGCGGCTTGTGCACTATCGTCACCACAATGCACGGCTACAGCCTCTTCAGCGCGGTTCGCGCCGCGTTGTAGCCGCACATGCCATGGACACCTCCCCCGGGCGGCGTCGATGCGGAACACAGGTAAAGCCCGCGAACCGGCGTGCTGTAAGGGGGAAACCGCAACACAGGCCGCGTCCACAGCTGGCGCACGTCCTGCAGGCCGCTGTTGATGTCGCCGCCCACATAGTTGGGGTTGTAACGTTCGTAGTCGGCGCTGTTCATCACCGCCCGCGCCAGAACCGTATCCCGAAAACCGGGCGCGAACCGTTCGATCTGCGCCTCGATGGCATTCGTCATATCGGTGGTCGAAGCATGCGGCGTATGGCAGTAAGCCCACAGCGTGTGCTTGCCCGCCGGCGCACGCGTCCCGTCAAACAGGCTATGCTGCGCCAGCAGTACATAGGGCCGCCTCGGTGTGCGCCCGCCGCCCGCCGCCTCTTCCGCCGCCGCGATCTCCGCCAGCGTCCCTCCCAGATGAACAGTGCCGGCGCGGCGGCAGACCTGCGCCCGCCACGGCACAGGCGCGCTCAGCGCATAGTCCACCTTGAACACACCTGGGCCATAGCGAAATCTTTCCAGTCTGCGCCGGTACGCGTCCGGCAGCCGCGCCCCTGCCAGCCGCAAGACCTGCCGCGGCGTTACATCCAGCAGTATGGTCCGGCTGGGCGGCAGCTCGTCCAAAGTCTGCACCTGCCAACCGGCCACGATATCTCCGCCCAGCGCGCGCAGATATTCTCCCATCGCATCGGTAATGGCCTGCGCACCGCCCCGCGGAAACGGCCACCCGACCGTATGGGCCAGTATCCCCAACAACATGCCGAAGGCAGAAGTAAAAGGCTGGCGAAAACTGAGAAAGGCGTGGGCCGCAAGCCCCGCAAAAAGTGCCCGCGCCCGTTCTTCACGGAAACAAAGGCGTGACAGCAGGTGAACCGGCAGCGCCGCGGGAAGGCCAAAACGGACCAGGGCCGGCAGATCGACGCCTACAGGATACGGCGGCCCCAGTACCATCGGCGCCAGCTTGTCCCAGTCAGCCGCAGACGGTCCCAACAGCCGGGTCCAGCTCAAGCCGTCCCCTCCGAGCGACGCCGCCGTCTCCGCCAGCGAACGATACAGTCCGACCGCCGTGCCGTCATCCAACGGATGCGCCGCGGCAACCTCCGGCTGGACCCACTCCACCCCGAACTGCTCCAACGGCAAGCTACTTAGAAACGGCGAACCGGCCACCAGGGGATGGACCGCGGCGCAGACGTCGTGTCGAAAGCCGGGCAGTGTAAGTTCGGCAGTCCGGTTCCCCCCGCCGATCGTGTCCCTGCCTTCAATCACGAGGACCGAATGCCCGGCCCTGGCGAGAGTGATCGCGGCCGCCAGGCCATTGGGCCCGGCGCCGACTACGACGGCGTCATACTTTGGCATTGATCATTTTGAGCGCTGGTGCAGTGAAGGGAGCCTGGAGAACTGCAACACCCTGTCCGGAGAAGTCCATGTCTTTGGGAGACGCGCAGGGGTCCTATCAGTCCGACTCGGGCGGATGCCACCCTGCCAGAATCCAGAGCCTTCTGGCTATTCAGTCTCTTCCAGCGCTGTCAGTAGCGGCTGACCGCTGCGCAAACTCAAAAGCGCAAAAGCGCGTGCCTTTCGAAGCATGGCCTTCCCGTAACTTTCTCGCAACTCCTGCAAGCGCACCTCTTCTTGAGGGACAAGGGGGCGCTGCTGCATGTCAAGAAGGGCTTGAAGCTCTTTTTGTTCTACGGAAGCCATTTCATCCTTCGCGATTGTCCAAAGCAGCTCTTCGTTGAGAAAAGTCATCTCCAGAAGTTCACCGCGTACCGATGCGGGGACATCCTGCACATCAGGCAGGCCGACCGCCAATGCCCCAATCAATACCTCTTCCAAGGGGCGGTTTAGCGCTTGGGCTGTTTCGCGAGCGCGTGTCAGGAGAGAATCAGAAACTTCAAATGTCAGAGTCGCCATCCGGACCTGTTCTTTTCGTTGACGTGCAGTGCCTACGACCTGACTCACACACCGGTTTATTTGCTCAACAATTCCAGGGCAATCGCATCTAATTGGTTTGCCAATACTGCCGAAGTTAGCCAGAGGGTCCACGAAGGGCAGGCACAAGGCCTGCCCCTACATTCCGGGCGGCCTCCCAGGAAGTTGACACATTTAGATGCAATTGCCCTGTCAACAGTCCGCACTTGAGAAATCTACGTCACCAACCGCAGCCGCTGCGGACTGCGTCCATCTATCCGCTCCAACACCCCCCGCGCCTCAAGATCAAGTTTCACCGACGTCACATACCAGCTTATCGAACCGTCAAAGACGTCCCCTATGCGCTTGTCCACCGCCTCCGTCATCCCGCTGAACGTAATTCCCGGCTGCGCCTGCAGCGTCTCCTCAATCGCCTGCCGCACCATGTCATACTTGCCTTTATCGATGTTCACGCCCTGCTTTCCAGCCGGGTGCAGCGTCATGATTTTTGCGGTCACACTTTCCTCCGGGACGGCGGCGGTATGGGATATGGATCGTCATCCGAAAACGACGAGCGGTGGGAAGAGAGAGAAAAGCCGCTTCTCTCTTCCCACCGCTTTCTCTTCCTGACAGAGAGCTTTACTCCCCCTCAAACAGCTTCTCATTACGGTGCAGCCGGCGGGCGATGCCAAAAGTCTGGCCCTGGGCGCGCATCGTCGGCGCGTGTGCCGCCAGGTAGCGGGCCGACGCCACCAGCACCAGCACAGCTTCCTTTTGTGAATCCGGCTCGGCCGACAGCAGCTCATGCTGGCGGAAAGCCGTTTCCACACACTGAATTGTGTGGAAGTTGCGGTCTTCCCGCAGCAGCAGCGCGCCAAGCTCTGCCCGCAGCGCGGCCGCGTCGCCGTCTTCGAAGAGGTAGCCGCCCACCGCGTTGCCCGCCTCGTTCACCTGTTGCTGCTGATCCAGCAGGTCAGCAAGCGCCGGCAACGAAGGGGCTGTCCCGTTCGTGCCGTTGGAGGCCGGCAGCCTCGCCGCGGGAATGTTAAGAAAACGGTCCAGATAGATGCTCATCGCCGCGTCGAATACACCCCGCAGCAGTAGCAGATACTCGTCCGGTTGTTCGTATCCCTCCAAACGGCGCAGACCCTGGTGGACCGCGTTGGCAAATGTGAAGGTGTGCAGAGCCGTGTCCCAGTCGCCGAACTCGTTGCTCGTGTGGAAACGCGCAATGCGCAGCGCCGCGGCATAGGTGACAGCACCCGCCAGCTCAGCTTCGCCGGCGCCGGCCCGCAGCGCGGCCAGCAGCGCGTCAGCGATGGCATGCGGATCATCGCGCAGCAGCACCGGCACCAGTTCGGCGCGTCCCGCCCACCGGCCCCGCTGCCCCTGACCTTGGGCGAGGGCAGCCGGGATCTGTGCACGGGCATCGCCCAACAGATCGATCAGATCGATCGGATTGCGCCACGCGTTCGACTCCTCCATCCGCCGCGCCGAAGCATAGCCGGGCACCAGGCTGGTCAGAACCGCTTCCGCCTGCTCCCAGCCGACGATATCCAACGCTTCGAAAGCCTTATTCGTAAAGTCCAGCGGATGTCCGACATCGATATAGCGGAAATCCGTTGCCGCGCTGAACAGAATATCCGCCATCTCCTGCGGCCCGGCCCCCGCCCGCAACGCCGTGATGATGCAGCGCTCCGCGCCCTCTGCATCCCGCACCAGAATGAAGCGGCGGAACCACTGCTTCAACGTTGTCAGGTCCGGGCTGCCGTCCGGCAGAGGCGTAACCGGGAAGCGCGGTGAGCTGCCCGCCGAATCGGACGCCACCGCGGCCAAACCGTGCGCCAGGGCTCGGGCCCGGTCCTCGGCCCCCAGGCTCGGAAGGAGATTCTGAAAACAGGTCAGCATCGTCAGCCCCTGCCCCCAACCCTCCATGCGGTAACGCGCCCCGAACTCCAGGCCCGCGGCAAAGGGAGACAAGGTGTCTCCGGCTTCGTCCACCAGCGTGATCGCCGCCTTGGCCACAACCAGCGAAAGGTTGCGCTCCAGACCGACGGCCAGGCGGCGGCGCTGGTGTTCCACCGGGTCCTGCCGCGGTGTAACATCGACAAATACATCTCCGTTCCGCAACTCTACCGGGAAATTGGGGGTATCGTCCGCCCACAGATCGAAAGAGCCGCCTGTGCAGAGATCAAAGCGGGCGTGATGCCAGTGGCACGTCAGAATCCCATCCTGGACACTGCCCCTGTCCAGGGGGAAGCCCATATGCGGGCAGCGGTTGTCAAGCGCGTAAATCTCGTCCTCGTGATGAACGAGGACGATCACGTGGCCGTTCACCTGGACCGTATGCAGACCGGTCTCTTTGACTTCGTCGACACTTGCAATGCGCTGAAAAGCGCCGGCAGCAACTGTGGTTGTCATACTTGGCCTCCTCGTTTCCTATGGCCCAATCCTTACACAAAGCATCGATCCACACAGTAAACCATCGACTACGGTCACCCCAAATGCACCAACTCAGCCACAGTCAAACTGCAACCCCAACTGAGACATGCAAAGCTGTTTCTCACCCCTCACTCCTGTTCACTCTCTCCTCGCCGTCCCGCGCTCCTCGCGCACGGCCGTCAACGCGACCAGGCCCATCAGCGCCAGCACCGCCCAGAAAAGAAACGGCACACCGGGGCCGACTGCTTCCAGGCCGTTGCCGAGCGGGGGCGCAACGACAGAGCCAATCCGGGATATAGCCATGATCAGGCCGGTCGCCGTGCCCGCCAGGGCCGGGCCAACCCCCCGCAGCTCGATGATCAGCGTCATCATCGTCGCCATGTAGCCATCCCGCGTAATTCCGGCAAAAATAACGGCCAGCCACACAACGATCCCCTGTACGAACGAAAGAACCCCGAAGCCAATCAATAACATCAGTGCCGACGCAAGAAGCAGCGGACGGCGCACGCCCATCCGGTCGGACAACAGAGTAAACGGAACCGTGAACAGCAGACTGGCGAAATGGAAGCTGGCCAGGGCGCTGTCCGCCGTACTCGGCTCCCAACCCTCATTGCGGAGATAGAGAGGCAGGTAGCCAAGCGATCCCTGGATCGCGCCGCCGATGCCAAACATCGCCACCGCCAGCAGCCACACGTTGCGCAGACGGCCCACCTGGAGCATCGAGTCGCGCAGCGAAGGCCGGTCCCCTTGCGCACTGGCCCTTCCGTCGCCGTCCGGCCCAGGTCTGGTGAACATCCACAAAACGCCGACGATGACCGCCAGCGCCGCGTAGAAGAGAAGAACGTTGCGCCAGCCGCCCAGAAGCGGCGAGAGGAAGGTCGCGCTGATCAGCGAGCCAAGCAGAAAACCCAACGCCATGCCCGCCGACACCACGCCGTTCGCCATCCCCAGCCGCTTCCCCGAAAACCAGACGCCGCACGTCTTGTGCACATTCATCGGCGCGGCCATTGGAAAGAGCCCGGCGACCAGTACCGTCGCGGTCAGGCTGGCGTAGTCGTTGGCAAACGCCCGAGTCGCGCCCGTAACGCCGGCAAACAGACAGGCGATCACCAGCATCCGCCTGGCGCCAATGCGGTCGCCTATCACGCCGCCGGTCAGGCTCATCGCAACGCCCAACAGCGAGGACGCGCCCCAAACGTATCCGATCTGCACCAGGTTCAGCGAGAGTTCAGTGCCAATTTCCTCGAACAAGACCGGCAGGGACATCATCGGCATACCCACGACGAGCGTGTGGGTCAGGGCGGCCAGCACCAGAACGTACCAGCGGTACGCGCCTTGCGCTGGATTGGCCGCGGCCGGCGGGGCCGAGACGCGCAGCGGATCAGACACTCGCGGTTGCTCCGCCGTCGATGAGGACCTCCGCGCCCGTGATGCTTGCCGCCCGGTCTGAGATCAGGAACAGGGCCATGTCCGCGATCTCGTCCGCCTCGGCCATGCGGCTCAACGGCACTGACGCGATGCGGCGGGCTTTTGCCTCCTCCACCGAAATGCCCTGCGCTTCCGCCTCCTGGCGTGCGAGCTGCCGCGCCCTTGCCGTGTTCACGGGGCCCGGCGAAATGGCGTTGATGCGCACGCCGTAGGGGGCAAGGTCCTGGGAGATGCCCTTTGTAAAGTTGATGATGGCGGCGTTGGCCGTGCCGCCGGCGACAAATGCCGGCGTGGGATTGTGGGCCGCGGCGCCCACAATGTTGACGATGCGTCCTTCCCGTCGCGACTTCATCTGCGGCGCCAGCGCCCGCACCATCCGTATATATCCAAGCAGTTTCAGGCTCCATGCGCCCTGATAGGCGTCGTCGCCAAGGCTGTAGAAGTCACCGCTCGGCGCCGAGCCGGCGTTATTGATGAGGATGTCCACATGACCCCACGTAGAGAGGGCGCGTTCGACGGCGCGTTCGACCCCTTCCGCCGTGCTCACGTCCGCGCTTACGGAGAGCGCTTTGGCGCCGCTCTCCGGCGCATGGTCGGCAATCGCGGCGAGGCCCTGCGCCAGCCGTTCCTCGTTGCGCGCCGCGATCAGAACGCTGACGCCTTCAGCGTAAAGCGCCTGCGCGCAGGCCAGTCCAATGCCCGCGCTGCCGCCGGTGATGATGGCCGTCTTGCCGGAAAGATTGAGTTGCAAGGTATGGCTTCTCCTTCAAAAGTGTTTTCCTGCGAGGTCTGCCCGCGAAACTTGGGTTGACGTAGAGGCGACCCTCATCTGCTTCCTGCGCCCGCGTTCCCGTAGATCTTGCAGCTCGGAAAGGTCAGCGAGAAACCGTACCAGCGGGCAAAGAGGTGCAAAGGCCGTTCGGTTGGCAACTCGTCTCCGGCAGAACTGTAGAGTCTTCCGTCGCGAATGACCGCTCCTCCGTCCAGGCGCAGGTCTCTGCCATCCCATTCGGCATCCTGCACATCGGCGAAGAGGGGGGTCGGCGTGCCGGAAACCGGGTCCAGGTAGATCAGCAACTTTCTGTTGTCGATGACGTCGAGCAACACGCCGCCCCCCGCCTTGAGAACCTCCAGCGGATAGTAACGGCTGACGCTGTCCGTCCAGACGCCCAGTCCCATTTCCAGGCGCGGCCGCCGCGGGTCTTCCGCGCCCATCGAACCCGCGAACCCCGGCGGCAGAAAACGTCCCCTGGTCAATCGCACCAGGATCTTCATAAGGCCCGCCGTCAAGCCAAAGGGAAGCGGCAACCGCGACCGCCCGATTCGCGCATCCGGGAACTGCGCCAGCGCCTGTTCCGCCTGCATGTGCCGCAGCGGCTCCAGTTCGAGACGACGTCCCTTGAGCGGGCCGTGCAGACATTCGCCCGTGACGTGATCCCAATAGGAGCCGGTCTGGTGATCCCCCATCAGCGACATGCCGTTATAGAGGCCCCGCGTCGCAAAAGTGTAAGTTTCCCCGTCAAGTACCGGCGTCAGACCGACGCCGCTATTGCAGGGGGCTCAGAAGGTGGCGAGAAACGGTGTCCCGTTCCACTCACCCTGCGCCACGTGGTGAAAGATCATCTGGCTGGTGAGCAGCGTCAGGGCCGCCCCGCCCCGTTCCAGCACCAGGAGCGGCGTCTCCGCGCGGACCTTCTTGCCGCTCAACGCGTCTGCCAGCCCCTCGGTGCGCTGCACAGCCAGCGGCCGGAACATATCTCGCTTGCTCAGGACGGCCCGTTTTGCGTCAAAGGCCGCCGCCGCGGTCAGCTCGGTTGGATACGCCTCCATCTTCAGCCCCTTTGCCAGTCGAAAACTGGCAACGGACACCGACCGTAGGACGCTTCGCCCCGGAGCCGGGTCTACTGTTCGGTGGAAAAGCGGAAAATCGTCGTCTGCGTATATTCCTCGCCGGGCCGCAGAACGATCGACGGAAAGTGCGGCTGATTGGGCGAATCCGGGAAATGCTGCGTCTCCAGGCAGAACCCGCCGCGACGGGGGAAAACCTGTCCGCCTTTGCCCGGGTTCGCTTCCTCCATCTGGTTGCCTGCATAGAACTGCACACCCGGCTCGGTTGTGAGCACCTCCAGCACACGTCCGCTGACCGGCTCGGAGACGCGTGCTGCTAGTCGCAGTGTGCCCGGCGGGCCGTTGAGAACGAAGTTGTGATCGTAGCCGCCGCCCGCCCGGATCTGCTCGTCGTCCGCGTTGATGCGCGCGCCGATGGCAGTGGGCCGGCGGAAGTCGAAGGGTGTGCCGGTCACGTCGCGCACTTCACCTGTCACGATGAGCGCGCCGTCCATCGGCGTGAACGCGTCGGCATCGATCATGGCGACATGGTCGTGGATGTTTCCCTCCCCGGCCAGGTTGAAGTAGCTGTGGTTGGTCAGGTTAACGATGGTCGGTGCGTCGCAGGCGGCGCGGTAGTCGAGACGCACCTCGTTGTCATCGTTCAGGCTGAGTCTCACCGTCGTGTCCAGTGCGCCCGGGTAGTGCTCTTCCCCGTCCGGGCTGTGGTAGGAGAGCACCAGCCCGACCTCCCGCTCGTTCTGGAATGGCTGGGCCTGCCACACGACCTTGTCGAAGCCGACATCCCCACCGTGAAGATGGTCGTTGTTGATGTTGCGCGCAAGCTGGTAGCGCACACCGTCCAGCTCGAACCTCCCGCCGCGGATGCGGTTGGCGCAGCGGCCCACCAGCACGCCGTAGTAGGGGTGCCCGGCAAGGTATTCGTCGAGCGTATCGAAGCCCAGCACTACGTCCCCCGCCTGGCCGTCGCGGTCCGGCGTCGACAACGTGCGGATCAGCCCGCCGTAGTCGAGAACATCAAGTTCGATACCCGTGTTGTTGGCGAGCGAATACTGCCTGACCGGCTGCCCGCTACCCGTTTTCCCGAACGCCTGGCTGCTCAGTTTCATTTGTCGCTATCCATTATATTTATCCATAGTTCTTCTGCCGGTACTCCGCCAGCATCTGGTCCATCACCCACGACGTACGCGCGCCGCTGACGCCGGTGCTCGGGCAGCGCCCGCTTCCATTCAACTCGTCAACAATGGTCTGGATCAGCGGCTGATGCACGTGGTCCGGCTGCGTGACGGGGATCTCCTCGGCGCCGGCGCTCGTCGTCAGCGCGATCGGGCTGGGATCGAAACAGACATAGCCGATGCGCCCTTTCGTGCCTTCGATCTCCGTCCAGTCGAGGTTTTCAAAGCCGGTGAACATCCACGTGCCGGTCCCCTGCACGCCCGATTCGAACGTGAAGCTGCCGCACACGATGTCTTCGGCATCGTAAAGCCCCGCCTGATTGGCCGCGAACCCTTGCACGCGGCTGATGGGGCCGAGCAGATAGTCGAGGATATCCAGCATGTGCGAGCCCAGGTCCAGAAAGAGGCCCGCGCCCGCGATCTCCGGATCGACCCGCCACCCCCGCTGGTCCGGGAAGGCGTCGGCCGGCCTGGCCGGCTGGTAGTAGCGGATCAGCACTGAGCGCACATCGCCGATGGCGCCCTGTTCTATCAGCTCCTGTACTTTCAGGAACTTGGGCAGCCGCCGCCGGTAATAGCCGACCCACAACGGTACGCCGGCCGCTTCGCAGGCCCGGATCATCGTCTGGCACTCTGCGTACGTACGCGCCATCGGCTTCTCCACGTAGACCGGCTTGCCCGCTTCGGCCGCCTTGCGCGTATACTCCATGTGCGTATCGGGCGGCGTGGCCACGTAGACCGCGTCCACCTCCGGGTCGTTGATCAGCCTGTCACCGTCGTCGTACCAGCGGGCCACGCCATGGCGCCGCGCAAAGTCGGCTGCAAGCTCCCCATTGCGCCGCATCACGGCCGTCAGCGCGGAGTTCTCGGCCTTGTAAAGCCCAGGCCCGCTCTTCACCTCGCACACGTCCCCGCAACCGACGATCCCCCAGCGAATCTTTGCCATGTCTCTGTCCCCTACCCGGCTCATCGTTAATTGCCCAATACGAATCAAAGATCACCTATGAGAGTCGGCACTGACCACTGACCACCGACTGCTGATCACCGACTACTGATCACCGACTACTGATCACTGTCGTCCCCGTGCCCGTGCACCGGCGTATGCTGGTGGTAAACGCCGTGCGCGTGCATACGCTGGTGCAGTCGGTTGTGGGCCGCCTCCAGCACCGCCCGCATCTCCCGAAAACGCTGCGCGTTCGGCCGGGGGGCGATCGTGTCCACATAGGCAATCGCGCCCTCGATCTGCTCCAACACCGCCGACGCGTCCGGCTCGTTAAAAAGAGGGCTGTCCGCCACCAGCGTCTGCACCGCGCTCGTGTGGGCCGCGATCTCGCCGTCCTCGCCTATGTAACTGCCGCGCACCCGCAGCGCTATCCAGGAAGAAGCCGTGACCGCAATCTGCACACTGCCTGACGCGCTGTACTCGCCCTGGACGTCAACCTGGTCAACCACCAACCCGCCCTGTATAATCTCCACCTGCTGGATCGGAATCTGCACCGACTCGACCCGCCAGTCGACGCCCACGCTCCCGCCGCCGGCGGGCAGCTGCACCTGCCCGCCCGGCGCAACGCCCTCAACGGTCAACTCCGCCAGCGGACCGATCGTCATGAAGGTGTTGCCCGCCTGTACCGCCGCCATCCAGTTCTCGTAGGTGAACTCCCGCTCTCCCAGATGGGCATAGGTGCGCACTCCGCCCAGCTGCGACGAGGCAGCCATCTTGTCCGAGCCGCCCACGATCGGCAGCTGATAGCCCAGGTTCAGATAGCGGTACCAGTCGGCAATGCCGTAAGGGTTCAACTCACGTTCACAGGGGTTGAAAGTCATCATCTCGATCGCATGGATCAGGCCGAGAACGATATCGGCTGCCCGTTCCAGTTGGGGGTTGGGCGCGTGCGGCATCACCACCAGCCCGCCTTGGTCGATACACTTCTGCGCCCATTCGGCCATCACCACCTCCTGGGGATCCCCCAGGGCCGACTCCGACGGGCCGCCGCTGCAAAGCGGGTGGATCATCTTGCCGTTGTAGCCCAGCAGCGAAATATGACCGAGGATCTGCATGCGGTTCTCGGTTCCGACCCGCACCAGAAACTCGCCGTCGCCGCCGAACTCGCGCGCGCCCAGCGTGGTCCTGCCGTCAAAGTCGCTGACGTTGCTGAACATCTCGCCCCACTGGCTCGCCAGCAGATTGACGACGTGCACATCCTCAGCCTGGCCCTCCAGCAGCGCTGTCGACGGGCTCAGGAAGTGCACATGCGTATCCGCAGTCACCCAACCCTTCTCGCGCCAAGGCAGCACCCGTTCCAACTCGAACGCCAGCTCATCCGTGTCCGGCCCGATCGTGACCTGCTTCCGCACCGGCGCCGTCTCATAGCCCTTTGTGATCTCCACGAAGACGTCGCCCAGCGGCATATCGACCTCGCAGTGGCCGTCGATGTAGCTGTACTGGTTGCGACCGTTGACGAATTCGCCATAGTTGTCCTCAAACCAGTGGGGGTTGACCTTGCGATGGCGGCCGCGCGGCGGCAGATACTCGCCGTGCGCGCCGTGAAAGTGAATGCGCACCGGCACCAGGTTGTTCGTCCCCTTCTGCACCACGCGCACGTCGACCAATCGGTGGGCCGGCGCCACCCCGACGATGGTGTCTGATGCCTGGCCGTTTTCAAGTTGTGCAAGGTCATAAACGATCGGCTCGTCGCTGTCCACGCCCACGTGCAGCCATGCTTGCGGATGCGCGCTGTACTCGATGATCAGGTCCTGTTGCGATACGGCGGGCTGGACGTTCGCCTCATCACCCAGCCATTGGCCGCGGTCATAGTCGAACGCGGCTCGGGCCGACATCACATAGCCCAGGTCGATAGCCAGGTCCTCGTATTCATCAATGGCGTTCAACTCCACGCCTTCCGGCAGTGTCAGCCGCAGTTTGCGGCGCACACCGGGCCGCAACGGGTGCTCGTTCAAATTCGTGAGGCTGATGGCGTAGACGGTCGACCCCTCTTTGCGCGGCTGCAATAACAGGCGGCGGATCGGCTTGTCCGGATGCGGGTTTTCCAGCGCGTACAGCCACATTTTCTCTTCCATCTGATCCCGCCCGGAGCTGGTGCGCGTTTCGCCGCGGCCGTAATCCGTGCCTGGGACTCGCCCCAGCTGTATCTCCTCCGTTGCAGAATTAAAGACGGTCGCCTTCGCTGCCGGAACCGTTTCGAACGGGCTGCCTCCCCACACGACGCGACTCTGCTGGATACCAAACCGGCGCCGGACCGCCGTTTCGTGACGGCTCCCGTCCTCGTACTCAAAAACGTAGGAAGACACGTGATCGCCCAGTTCGTTTCCGTCCTGCTGGAAGTCGGCGAAGCCGTCCAGATAGTTGGTCACGCGGTCGGCCACCGCGTGCAGAAACACGGCGTAGCTGGCGCTCGTTCCTTCCAGTTCGACCGTCACCGGCTCCTTGTCCAGCAGGATGACGGCAGGGCCATCGAATCCACCGAGCAGGAACGGAACGCCGTTGAAGGCGGTCGAACCGGTCCTGTCCTTTATCAAGGAGGGCACGCGCAACGATTCAGGAAGCTCGTCGCGTCCGGCATTGAAGGAATTCGACAGATCAACGGGCGTGAAATGTGGGGAGACTGGATTCATGGGACTCTCCGTTTCTGCCGCGCCTCGCGGCGGTGGATGCAGCTGTCTTGTCTGTCTGCTCATTCCAACTCTCGGTGCGTCAGGGCTCTGCCAGCCAGCGGTCGAACCAGTCGAAGGCATCCTCCTGCATCGCGATGTCGAACTTGTGCTCGCCGGCATAAAATGAGCAACTGTAGCGGTCGCCTGCGTCCGCCTTCTCGTACACCTGCCTCAGCATAACGTCGGCCCGCCTCATCTCAGTCAGCGTGAACAACGGGTCCTCCGTATTGTTCTGGACCATCGTCGGCAACGGCGCCCGCATCCCCAGTATGTCCGGGTAGTCCATCTCGGTCGCCAGGTGCGGCACGTAGATCATCCACGTGTGCGTATGGCTCTTATTGAGCAGAAAGTCCCGCCACGTCGTCATCATGCCCACACAGACCGCGCAGCGCACGCGGTCGTCCAGTCCAGCCAGATAGACCGTGCGCAGACCCCCGCCCGACAGCCCGCCGATGCCGACCCGCTGCGCGTCCACATCATCGCGCCCACACAGCAGGTCCAGCGCATGCAGATCTTCGGCCAGCCAAACCCCGGCCCACGTCGTCCCCGCGCTGAGCAAAGATTTCGCCAGGACCGACTCATGACCGGCCGCCCAACGGTTATACGAGGCGATGTATTCCGGGTCCTCCGCCTCTTGCCCGTCCATGCCGTCGCGAATCGTCGCGGGCAGGTCCGCGATGCGGATGCGGCGGCTGCCGAAAGCGAAAGCATCCGGCACGAGCACGGCATACCCGCGCCGGGCCAGGCGATTGGCCCATGGCGCGCCGCCGTACGCCCGCTCCTGGTGGTCGATGTTGACGGCATTCTGCTCGCCGCCTGTCTTTGTGATTTTCTGCCAGCCGTGGAACTTGTGGCCGCCATGGTCGTGCAGCGCAAGCACGCCGGGCAGCGGGCCGCGCGCGCCCGCCGGCTTCAGCAGCACCGCCTCCGTGCGCGGGCCGTACGACAGTTGCCACGAGAGTTTCTCCACCAGCAACCCGTCATACTCATACTGACGCTCGACGCTGTAGTCCCCCGCGCCTCCCGTGTCCGGCATCGCCACCCGCTCGCGAAAACGCTGCCGCGCCGCCGGCCGCCAAGCCGCCGGGTCCGCCCAATGCGTGTGGCGGAACGAGAGAAAACTGGGGCCTTCACCGGCAAGGGCAGCCGCCCACGAGCCGTAAGCGCCGAGCATCGAGTGAGAGGACATTCCGTCTGTTTCCTGGTGCATGGTATGTCAGGGTCTTCAGTGCGGTCGCGCGGCCGCGCTAAGCGGTCTGCGCTGTCCGGGATACTATAGCAGGGATTGGAAAGAGGGGAAAAGCCGCGCTAACTTGGCGCGTAACCGCAGAAGCAAAGAAAAGGGACCGCCACAACCGTGCAGTCCCCTTTGCCCTCTTGGACTGTTAAATCTAAGCGGTCAATCTCTTTAATCGCCGAGTCGAGTGTATCAGGCCAGGGCAGTCTTGTCAAAACCCGCAATCGTATCCAGTTGGGGTTGACAACATTGCCGCAGTTAGCGAGGGGGTCCAGGAAGGGTATTCTCCAGGAACAAACTCAGAGCCTACAGGAGGGCAGGCACAAGGCCTGCCCCTACCGGAGTTTGAGGAGGGAGGTGGAACGTGCGGTGTGCATGGAGGTGCGAGGGCAGGCACAAGGCCTGCCCCTATTCGCCTTCCTAGTAACCAGGCGGCGGGTCAACCGGCCCGTCAAACTGCATCGACGTAAAGACCCCGCCCTGCGGGTCCGCGATAACCGCGAACCGACCGACCGTGCCCGTATCGGTCGGCGGAACATGAATGACGCCGCCCAACTCCTTTGCCCTGGCCGCCGTCGCCTCGATATCCTCCGACATGAAGTAGGGCGCCCAACTGGGCGGAACGTCGCCCCAGGAGTCGTCCATCTTCAACATGCCGGCCTGCATGCGCTCGCCCAATTTGAAGAGATGATAGCCGTTCGGGTCGCTGTCGTGGCCCCAGCCAAATACCGTCTCGTAGAAACTACGCGCGGTGTCGACGTCCTTCGTCTGGAGCTCATTCCAGACGAGCGCGTTGGGCATGTTGACGAGCTGGGCGCCGATGTGCTGCCTCGGCTGCCAGAGACCAACCATCGCGCCCGTCGGGTCCTGGAGGACGATCATCCGGCCCGAGTCCAAGACATCCATTGCCGGCATCGCCACCGTTCCGCCGGCCGCAACCGCTTTTTCGGCCACTGCATCGACGTTGTCGTGCTTGATGTAGGATGACCAGACCGGCGGAATGCCCTGCTCCATCATTTCCTGCGGCAAACTGCTCAGGCCGGCTACGTTATAGCCGTCAATCTGGCACAATGAGTAGTGATAGCCAAACTCCGTCGGGATATCGAAATATCCCCAACCGAACAGGCCGCTGTAAAACTCCTTGGCCGCAGCCGGGTCGGTTGTTGCCAAGTCTACCCAACAGAACATATTGTCCGGATAACGTTGTACTACCTGCATGAAACTCTCCCTTCTTTGACAGAAATCGGTACGTTTCTCGCCTGCAAGACGCAGACTCTTTCCAGATTAGCACGAATAGATCATGCGTGCTAATCGGCAGCAGTCGCGATCACACAATAGGACGATGGCGGGAGAAAGCAGGTTCCATGCTGCGCGGTTACAGATGCGAAAAAGCCGACCGGCTTCCCGGTCGGCTCTGTACATGGCTTCGATTTGAAATCAGGCCTCTTCAAAGTAATGGCGGTTGAGCAATCCGGCGAGAACGCCACCAACAATCGTCGCTACGAAGTAGACCCAGAAGTGTGCGTCGCACCATTTTCAGGGTGCTGAGGATAACGAATGCACAACCTGCCGGCGGATCAGTCGGCGGCCTTGGCCAGCGACTCTTCCGGCGCCGACTGCAGCTCCGAATATGCTTCTGCGCTGGTCTTCTCTATCAATTCTGCCAGAGAAAGGTCGGCGAGGGCAGCCACCCGCTCGGAGGCATGGGTAAGGTCCAATTTTCCGGCCACGCCGCAAGCGTAGTTCGGATCGGCTTTGTAGAGATGGACAAGCTGGCGGACCTGGATGCGTTCGGGCACACCATCCATCGCTTCGGCGATATTGCTGAACAACTGCTCTTTCTGGTCGTCGTTCATCAGTCGGAACAGATTGCCGGGCTGGGTATAGTCGTCGTTGCCGGTGCGATGGTCGTAGCGATCAGCGTCGCCGGACACCTTGAGCGGCGGCTCGAGGTGACGGGAATCTTCGACTGCTCCTCCCATGCTGTTTGGTTCATAGTTGACCGCGCCGCCGAAGTTGCCGTCAAAACGCAGGTTGCCGTCGCGATGATAGTTGTGAACAGGGCACTGCGGGCTGTTGGCAGGAAGCGCGGCATAGTTGACGCCGATGCGGTAGCGGTGGGCATCGGCGTAGGACATAATCCGGGCCTGGAGCATCTTGTCTGGCGAGAAGCTGATGCCGGGCACGATGTTGGAGGGTTCAAACGCGGCCTGCTCGATGTCGGCAAAGTAGTTATCCGGGTTGCGATTGAGTTCCATGATGCCGATCTCGATCAGGGGGTAGTCGCCATGGGGCCAAACCTTGGTCAGGTCGAAGGGGTTGACGTGGTAGGTTTCGGCATCCTCTTCCGGCATCACCTGGGCGCAGACGCGCCATTTCGGATAGTCTCCCCTCTCGATCGCTTCGAAGAGGTCTCGCTGCGAGCTTTCACGATCCTGCCCGACGATCTCTGTCGCCTGGGCATTGGTCCATGTTTTGATGCCCTGCAGGGTCTTGAAGTGGAGCTTGATCCAGAAACGCTCATCGTCTGCATTGATGAAGCTGTAGGTGTGGCTGCTGTAGCCGTTGACAAAGCGATAGCCCTGCGGCAGACCGCGAGTACTCATCAGGATGGTGACCTGGTGCAAGCTTTCAGGGGAGAGTGACCAGAAGTCCCACATGGCTGTGCTGGAGCGCATGTTTGTTTTGGGATCGCGCTTCTGCGTATGGATGAAGTCGCCGAATTTGTAGGGATCGCGTACAAAGAAGACCGGGGTGTTGTTGCCGACCATATCCCAGTTTCCATCTTCGGTGTAAAACTTGACAGCGAAGCCGCGGACGTCGCGTTCAGCGTCGGCGGCGCCGCGTTCACCTGCGACGGTCGAGAAGCGGAGCAGGCAGTCGGTCTGTTTACCTACTTCAGAGAATATCCTGGCCTTGGTGTAGCGCGTGACATCATTCGTAACGGTGAAGGCGCCGTAAGCCCCCGAACCTTTGGCATGCACGACCCGCTCCGGGACGCGTTCGCGGTTGAAAGTAGCCATCTTCTCCAGGAGTTGATAGTCCTGCATCAGAAGTGGACCGCGGGGGCCGGCAGTCAATGAGTTCTGGTTATCCCCGATCGGCGCTCCGTGAGCCGTTGTCAGTTGTTTGCGTTCAGCCATTGATCAACTCCTTTGATTCTTGACAGTCAAAGTGAACTTTCCCTAGACCACCTGTTGACGAGAGCGACGGATACGACACCCTATTGACATGCTCGGGGTAGTGCCCCAGAGTACGCTTCAGGACAAGAGAAGATCCGCGGAATCGCGATTGACCGCTTCCCCGTTCGCGTGGGCTATGTTCGATATGGCAGTGTCTCACCATAATATACAGAAACTCGACGACTTTGTCCATAGCGCCGGAGCCTAAACTCAAGGTAGTAGTGGCAAGGATACACCTGAAAAGGGCGATTACCAAAGGGTAATCACCCGTTCTTCGCCATCTCTGAGCGCCTGGCGATTTCTGCTGAGCGAGATGGTGACGGCCAGATAGGCAACAAGGCCAAAGATCACATAGGGCCAGGGCGTCTGGCCGGCGACGGCAAAGACGACCGCGCACACCAGCGAGGTCACGCTCACGCTGTAGGTGCCGATTGAAGCCATGCGGCTCCACCAGATCAGCAGCAGCCCGACAAGGCAGACGACCCCGCCGATAAGCGGGGAGATCGCCAGTATGGTGGCCGCGGTCGTGATTCCGCCGGCGCCACCCTTAAAGCCCAGATAGAGCGACCAGTTGTGACCGACCACCGCCGCAGCACCGGCGAGCGCCGCGGCCGCGGCCACCGCGATGGCGTCCATATCGGGGAAAAACGCCCCCGCGGCGTAGCGAATCAGCAGCACGGCCGCCGCGCCTTTGAGCGCATCACCGAGCAGCGTGGGAATGGCCGCCTTCAGGCCGGCCGCGCGCCATGCGTTCGTCGCGCCGGTGCGCCCGCTGCCCACCGTGCGGATATCCACACCGTACATGCGGGCGGCCAGCAAGCCGACCGGCACCGATCCAAGCAGATAGCCGAGCAGCGCACCGGCGATGATCAGCAGCAGTTCCATAGTAGAGGCGCCGTCAATCTTTGCGCTGGAGCGACCGCAGTCCCGGCCCCCCTTCGCCCAGCAAACAAAATAGTCTCGTGCCTGCAGCGGTCATACACTAATTGAACTCCGGCTCTTCCTGGGATTGAGCGCCCGGCAGGACAACCGGCGCCTCCGTATCGACGGGGAGGTCCAGCGGCTCCTCTGCGTTCTCACTCCGCATGTGCAGCTCGCCTTCAAGGGTGGCGCCCTCATCCAGCAGGAAACTGTTCACATGAAGCGCGCCGCGCACGTAACAGCCTGCCAACAGCTCAACCCGGTCTGCCCGGATGACGCCGTCAAAATATCCCCGAATGCTCACGTTTCGGGCCCGAATTTCGCAGTTGACGCGGGCCGCCTCGGTTAGGATGACGTTGGCCAGCGTTTCCAGCAATCCGCTCTCCACGACACCATCAATGCGAATGCTGCTGTCGCTGCGCAAAGCGCCGTTGTAGGTGGCCCTGGGCCCAATGATGACCTCGATCGCGTCCGGCTGCGGTCGTTCGTTTCGTCGAAACACCTGTTATCCCCTAGTTGTACGCCGCCAACTGTCCCGACGGCCGCAGGCAACTGTGGCCCAACCGGCAGACGGTTTCCCCAACTCGACCGCGGGAAACAGAAGACTGCCTCCATCTACTGTCAGATGGGAGAACTGAATGCGGCGGGGTGAGGAACGGCTTTCGCTGCGCGAAGTCTAGCACAGGGACTAGATCCGGGCAACCTCGACTGAGGAGAGAGGAGAGAGGAGAGAGGAGAGAGTAACACCCTTTTTGTCCACGAAGGGCCACTAAGGGGCACGAAGAACAGCTTTTTTGTCCGCGGAGGACGCGGAGGGGGGCGGGGACTCGGGGGGCCGAGGGCAGGCACAAGGCCTGCCCCTACCGGAGTTTGAGGG
>VXMH01000067.1 GCA_009841235.1 Caldilineaceae bacterium SB0661_bin_32
GGAATCATCAACCGCTGTCCGATCCCATCAAGGCAACTGCATCTGAAGGTGCCAACTTCCTGGTAGGCTGCCCGTAAGGTAGGGGCAGGCCTTGTGCCTGCCCTCGTCTAGGCTCAATGTTTGTTCCTTGCGATTGCCCTGCCGAATCCCCTTGCCGCCCGTTGAAAATATGTTGCAATGATGTTAGAGTCCCAATGGCCCCGCCAGCTCTTCCCGGGTGGTTGAGCACTCTTTCTTTCCAGGCGCCCTGCTCTTACCAGGACTGAAGCTGAGAATTGCCAGTGCCAGCAATCGCAGTAGTCGGCAGTTATGTTGTGAGCCTGACGGTGCGCGTCCCGAGGGAACCCGTAATGGGCGAGGCCCTGATCGGCGATCTGTTTGACATGGGGCCCGGCGGCAAAGGCACCAATCAGGCAATCGCCGCTGCCCGCCAGGGCGCGAAGGTGGACCTTCTCGCCTGTCTCGGTGACGACCCGTTTGCCGACTCTGCCGAGCGGCTCTATGACAGCGAAGGAGTCTCGACCGACCACATCTATCGCATTTCCGACACGAATACCGGGGTCGGCATGGTCACGCTTCTGCCCTCGGGTGAAAACTCGATCGTAGGGCACCTGGGCGCCAATCTGTTGATGCAACCCCATCACGTGGAAAAGTTTGAGCCTGTCATCGCCCGCAGCGACATCCTGATGGTCCAGCTCGAAGTGCCACTGGAAATTGTGTCCCGTGCTCTCGAACTGGGCCGAAAGCATCGAGTTACGACAATTCTCAATCCTGCTCCCGGCCAAAAGTTGGAGCCAGGGACCCTTGCCAATGTGGACCTGTTGACCCCCAACGAAAACGAGACCCGCATCCTGCTCGGTCTTCCGCCGGACGATCCCGCGCCGACGGAAGACCTCGCCGGCCGCCTGCTCGAACTCGGCGTCGAAACCATCATCGTGACCCGCGGCGAAGAAGGAGCGCTCATCGTAACCCCACGCGGCACGCAGGCCGTACCCGCGACGCCCGTGCAAGCCCTGGACGTCACCGGCGCCGGCGACAGCTTCAACGCCGCGCTGGCCGTAGGTCTCGCCGAGAGACTAGACCTGCGGGCTGCCGTCGAGCAGGCCAATCGCGCCGGCGCATACACCACCACGCACCTGGGCGTGATAGATGGTTTGCCGGCGAGGGCGGAGTTGGAGGCCTTTCAGAAAAGATGATCGTAGCTGTCACGCGAATCGAAAGTGATGAGGCGGCTAAGCCACTCCCTGGATGCAACTTCAAGGAGCAACGAAATCATCAGCAAGTACCTATTTTGATTGGGCCGTTTTTTGGTGAAAGAGGAGATCGTAGTGCCATGAGGAGGTGGGCGTGACCAATCGACAAGCTGCATTCTTTGTCGACGACGGCCTGTCTATGCGATTGGTCGGCGATTTGCGACGATTGAATCCCTGGTGGGAGGGAAAGTCCATGCCCCCCCAGCCAGTTACGCGCCGGCACCTGGTCTCCCAAATCCGCCGGCGACTTGACGCTGAGATTGCTCCCATTGTCGTTGTGCGGGGTCCTCGGCAAGTTGGCAAGACCACTGCGCAATTTCAGATAATCGCGGATCTTCTCGAAGAAGGCGTGCCTCCTACCAGCATTCTTCGCGTTCAATTCGATGAACTGGACTCGCTCAGAAGAACTAAAGAGCCAATCATCGCTATTTCCGACTGGTTCGAACGGCAAGTCTCAAGCGACGGGTTCAACGCCCTGGCACACAAAGGCGAGAAGGCGTTTCTCTTCTTCGACGAAGTGCAGAACCTGAAAGGCTGGGATGCCCAGCTCAAGTCACTGGTCGACAACGCCTCAGTAAAGATTGTAGTGACAGGAAGCTCGGCGCTTCGCATCGAAATGGGTCGTGATAGCCTGGCAGGGCGCGTAAACACCGTTGAGGCCGGCGTGTTGTCACTGACGGAAATTGGAGCGCTGCGGGAGCTGGACACCCCACGCCCCTTCTTGCCGGACAATGGGCTGAGTCCTCTGATTGACAAGTCTTTCTGGCAGGAACTGCGTGAATTCGGGATCGCAAACTCAGGGTTCAGGGCCGAAGCCTTCCGTCACTTTTCTGAGAGAGGCGGATATCCCATTGTACACAAATTGAAAGATGTCGATTGGCCATTGCTGGCAGACCAGCTGAATGAGACTGTAATTAAGCGAGTTATTCAGCACGATTTGCGTGTAGGGGATCGAGGGCGCCAGAGGGATGCCCAACTCCTGGAAGAGCTTTTCCGTCTTGCCTGTCGATATGCTGGGCAAACCCCAACCGTCTCGACGCTTGCGGACGAAGCAAGGCAATCACTTGGTGCGAACATTGGTAGTCAACGAGTGACGCACTATCTGAAGTTCCTTGCCGATACCCTCTTGCTCCGACTGATCCCCCCGCTTGAGATTCGCCTGAAGAAACGGCGTGGAAGCGCCAAGCTTTGTCTTGTCGATCACGGCCTTCGAGCCAGCTGGCTTCAGGAGCAGATCCCTCTGACACCTGATTCTCTGGCGGAATATCCCGAGTTGACAACAATGTCGGGCCATCTCGCTGAGAGCATTTTCGGTTCGGTCGCCTCAACCATACACGGGCTTGATACCGCTCACCTTCCCGAACGAGGTACAGACCGTGAAGTGGACTTTGTCCTGACGGTAGGCGCACAGCGTGTACCGGTAGAGATCAAGTATCAACGCAGAATTGATCCTTTGCGTGATACGCTTGGTATTCGCTCTTTCCTAGAAAAGTCGGTGAACAACGCCTCCTTCGGGCTTCTAGTCACCCAGGACGACACCGGTACAGTCGACGACCCGCGAATTGTAAGCCTTCCACTCTCGACCTTCATGTTACTTCGGTGACTATAAGGAGCAACTTCAGTCTCGATTGAACGAATAACCTAAGTTCAAGTCGGCTGCAATTCAATCTCGAGTCATAGGCGACTGGCGATGCTTTAAGAAAACCAACTGTTTCTAAGTTGACTCCGGAGGTAGACACAATGCCTGCCATCGATACTCAGGAGTGTATTGACCAGGTCCTGCAGGATGGTTACTGCATCCTGCGCGACCACTTCCCCACAGAAGCGATCAAGGCCTGTCGCGCAGCCTGGCGTCCTATCGCCGAGGTCCACCTGGCCGAGCACGCCGACAATCCAAATCGAGGACCGAACCGACATTACATCCCCTTGCCGTTTCGCCCTCCTCTTTACAATCCCGCCTTCTTCAATGACGACGCCATACTCGCCATCGCTGCCGGCATCCTCGGTGAGCAGGTGATTGTCGACGGGTTTGCCTCCGACACACCCTTCAAGGGATCCGTCCACCAGGAAGTCCACGCCGACCTGCCAGAACTGTTCCCTGAGCGGCCAGACCTTATCCTGCCCCCTCATATTCTGGTGGTGAACTGGCCCTTCGTTGACGTGACGCCTGAAAACGGCCCGTTCCAGATCGCCGCGGGGACGCACTTGTTGCCAAAAGCCGAAGCTCTGTCCCGGGTAGGCACAGGTGAGTTCCCGCTTGTTTCACTGTTGATGAATGTCGGAGACGTGATGGTCCGCGATCCAAGATGCTTGCACCGCGGCTCGCCCAACCTGACCGACACACCCCGCGTTCAGGCTGGGTTCACCCTTTTGCGCCCATGGTATCTACGGCGCCGGCATGTCAATCCCGTCATTGCCCGCTCCTTTCTGGAATCCCTCTCCGAAAGGGAGAAGCAACTTCTTCGAAGGCTCACAGTCGACGAGACTAACTAGACTCGAAGAGCCGCCAGCGCCCGCGGACAGCCCTCATATTGGCGCCACTTGCTTCCGTAACTACTGCCAGGGACAGCAGTACTTGAACCTTCGCCGCAGGTCAGTCGGCGGCTTTGGAGCAAGCAACTTAAGGTCGGCTCAGTCGATGTGGAATACTTCCCGCAGGTCAATCGAAACGGGGCTGCTGTCTGGATTCGAGGGCATGATGTCCCCCATGTAACGCCACCATTTCTGGCAGACTTCCTCGTCAGCGATGCTGCTCCACTGCTCTTCACTCTCGATTTCAGCGTACGCGAACAGTTGATTAGTTTCGGCGTGCAGAAAAATGGAGTAGTTGCTGACACCGTGCGCTTTGAGTACCGCCTCCAATTCAGGCCATATGGGCGTGTGGCGAACTTCGTACTCCTTGTGCTGGTCCGGATTCACCGACATGACAAACGCTTTTCGAATCATATTGACTTCACCTCTCTCGTCATGAAACTGATGGGTCGCTCCCGCGTCCTGATCAGAGATAAGCTTGGCACAATAGGGAGATTCGGCCAAGTTCCAGCAGAGTATCGAACTGTGCCCTGCAGGAGTCCAACCCGCTGACATATCAATGGAAAAAGCCCATAGCACGGAAACTGCCCCGGCCAGAAAGGCGATCTCCCCCAACATTCATTCAATTTCGTTTGCAAACATCTCAAACCTCCGGTAGGGGCAGGCCTTGTGCCTGCCCTCGCACACGCCGCCCGCGTCGCCTCTCCCGATCTCCCTCAAGCCCCCGGTAGGGGCAGGCCTTGTGCCTGCCCTCGCACACGTCGCCCGCGTCGCCTCTCCCGAACCCCCCTCAAGCCCCCGGTAGGGGCAGGCCTTGTGCCTGCCCTCGCACACGCCGCCCGCGTCGCCTCTCCCGATCTCCCTCAAGCCCCCGGTAGGGGCAGGCCTTGTGCCTGCCCTCCCCACGGTGTTACTCACTCCTACTCCTCTCCACTCTCTCCTCCCCTTTGTGCCTGCCCTTCGTGGATCCTCTGACTACCTACGCCAATGTTGGCAATACATAGCTCGAGTTATGGGACTGCCAACTGCTCTTATCCGGTCCAGCGCGGTCCTGTTCCTCGCGCCGTCTGCTTGCTCCGTCTAGGCCGGCCGCAGGCTTGAAATCACGCGCTTCCTGCCCCGACGCCCACTATGCCGCAGATATTGAACATGTTGACACGATATTGCCACAAAAAAAAGACCAAATGACACTCAAATAACACATGAATGTGCTACAATAGTGGTGCACGCGTAATTGTCGCTGGAAAGCAGTAGCAATGTCACCGACTTTGCCATGGGGCAAGCCCCATTTGGCTCGTTATATTCGTTGGCAACGATTGAAGAACCCCTTGCTGGCCGATTATGTCAACTCATCACTGTGCATACCGCTCATACAAATCCCAACACAAAGGAGTGTCGTCATGGGAGTTTTACGATTAACCATTCCCACCATCCTGTTCGTCGTCATTTTGGTCGGTTGCATCGTGCAGGCCGACACCTATAGCGACCAGAACCCATTCAGCGTTCCGGACACATTGCAATCCGGCGGTGATATGTCGGTACAGGGATCTCCTGTGGATCCAAAACCGGAGGTTGGGCGTCTCACAAAGACACCGACGCCCCCCCCATCGCCACCCGAAACGACAACGACACCGACACCCGAACCGACGACGACACCGACGCCCGCACCGACCGCCACCATCGACAAAGACGACTATATTCCTACGGCCACTCCTGAATATCCACCAGTGGGCAAATGAGTTTGGCCCCAATAAGTGTGTAAGGTCGTGTCGGCGCTGCGCAATATCATCATTCCAGTAGGAGTTCTGATATTGCTGACTCACCTTTTTGTCGGGCAAGTAACGACGGTGCGCGGGCAAAGTATGCAGCCCGGCTTCCGGCCTGATGATCATTTGGTTGTGGAAAAGGTGAGTCTCTACTGGCGAGAGCCTCGTCATAACGAAATCGTTGTGCTGTCTGTGCCGGAATCGGAGGGGTTGATAATCAAACGAGTCGTTGGGCTGCCCGGCGACACGGTAGAGATTCAAAGGGGACACATCTTCGTCAATAGTCGCGAGGTTGCGCCGCCGTATGACATCGCCCCCCGTTGGCGCGTTTTGGTCGGTGGCAACGAAGTGGACGCGCCCTCGCGGTTTGGAGACTCCCACTCCTCCTACGGCCCCATTACTCTGGCCGACGACCGTTACTTCGTGCTGGGCGACAACCGAGACAACAGCATTGATAGCCGGTCATATGGACCCGTCCCTCGCAACACCATCAGGGGGCGGGTCCTGCTGCGGTACTGGCCGCCGCACCGATTTGCGGTGTTCAGATAGACAGGCTGTCGGCATATCTCCATCCTTGCTGAAAACCCCAAGTGCACGAGAATCCATGTCCGAGCAACTGTCCCCAGATGATTTTCGTCAAGCCCTTGGCCGTTTGACCATAACAGCACGCTGCGCAGCGGCCGCACCTGGTACGCCGTATCCTACCGTAAGACAGCCGCCCGCAACCGCCACAGTCGCTGCCTGACTATCGCCTCAAGGTTCTCTCCCGGGAATATGCGTATGAACTGACACCAATTTCCAGGAGTCCCCTCCAGGACTCTTTGTGTTATAGTTGGAGAACGCACGCAAAGAGTCTCCAAGACGGAAATTGTACGGCCCTTAGCCACAATTGTCCTCTACGCCTCGGAAGGAGGAATAAGGATGAAACGTCTCTACCTGGCGTTCTCACTGGCAGTCCTCATATCTCTCTCCCTGGCCTCCTGCCACCCTGGCGTTTTGCCGGCAGAGCAGAGCGGCGCTGCCGTTACTTCAGTGCCCCAAGCCGCAGCGCCCTCCGTCCACACCTCTTCCTTCGACGCCACCAAGTATGAAAATGTCTGGGTTCACGCAATTGAAGAAGTCGAGCATGAAGGCCGTTCCCTGCTGCGCGTATCCTATCCTTTTACTGAACAGGAAGCCATCAACGCCCGCATGGAAGCCGTTACGCAGGAATTCATCGACGAGTGGCGTATGATGGCAACTGAGACGGAAGCGAGCTATCAGGAGTACAAAAAAGAGTCAGGTACGGAGCCGGCTACGTTTATAACACACTACCGTCAATACTTCGACGTCTCAATCGCAAACCAGAATCTGATCTTCTTTGACATTGTGAGGGGAATCAATACCGGCGGCACCGGCAGCTCTTACGTCGTCGGTTACATCTTTGACCGCCGTACCGGCGCCGAGCTGACCATCTCCGATCTCTTTGTCGATAGCAGCTACCTTGAGCGGCTCTCGGCTTTGACAAGGGAAGCGCTGGTGGAGCGCATAGCCAGGGAGGAATTGGCGAGCGATCCGGAATGGGTAGAAGGCGGCACTGCCCCGACAGCCGAAAACTTCGATAACATTCTGCTTCGAGAGGACAGGACCGTCTTGGTCAAGTTTGACAAGTATCAGGTGGCTGCAGGGGTCGAAGGCGTAGTCGATGTTGTACTGCTACTGTCCGCGATCGCCGATCTGTTGAAGCCGGAATTTCGCCAGCTGCTGGGAATCGACCCCCAAGCGGCAGCCCCCAGGACCAGGGCAGTCGGCGTCATGGAATTTGAGGCGTCCGAAAACGACGGCCGCTCAACACTTTACGTCTCCTGGCCGACAACCGACGATGAAACGGTCAACGCCCGCATAGAAGCAATTACCCGGCAGTTCATAGACGAATTCCGCGTCACGGCTGCCGAGATCGAAGAGTCCTACCAGGAGTACAAAAAGGAAACGGGCAAGGAGGCGGCCTCCTTCGTAACTCACTATCGCCAGGACCATGAAGCGACCGTCGCCAACGAACAAGTTCTGTTCTTCGCAGTCGCGCGTTCAACATATACTGGCGGTTCCGGCAATGAGACCGTATCCAGTCACATCTTTGATCTTCGTCAAGGGACCGAGATAGCCATTTCCGATCTCTTCGTTGATGACAGCTATCTGCCGCGCCTCTCCGAGCTGTCAAGGGAAGCGCTGGCAGAACGCCTCCGCAGCCAGATTGCCGAACGGGAGCCAGACGCCGACGACGACCGCAAAGAATCTCTCTTCGAAAGCGAGTATGGGCATATCGAGACAGGAACCGAGCCTGTAGCCGGGAACTTCGACTTCATCCTGTTTCGGGACGGCGGCACGGTTTTGCTCAGGTTCGACAAGTACCAGGTTGCCTCCGGTGTGGAAGGGACCGTCGAAGTTGAGCTCGCTGCGGCTGAGGTTTCAGATCTGCTCAGACCGGAAATCCGTCAGCTCCTGGGCATTGAAGAAGGCGCAACCACCCTTAAGTCTGACTTAGGCCAGGCCGTTGCGCGCGCTTGGACGCCGGCCTCTTCGCCGGCGGCGGCGCTGGCGCCTTCCCCAAGCGGCCGGATCCCAACTCTCTCACGTATGCTGCGCATGTCTGCCTCGGCGGCGTCCCCGGCCGAACAGGCGACCGAAAATGAGATAAACTGCCTTGAAGTCGCCTGCGTGGCCCTTACCTTCGATGACGGTCCTTCGTATTACACCGAAGGCCTGCTGGACACTCTCAAGGAGCATAACGTCAAGGCAACCTTCTTCGTGCTGGGGACCCAGGTCCGCATCCAGTCTGAAACGGTCCAGCGCATGTTTCAGGAGGGCCATCAGATAGGAAACCACACCTGGGACCATCCCAATCTTACACGCCTGTCGGATGCACAGATCCGTGAACAGCTACAGCTGACAGACGATCTGATCGCACAGCTGATCGGTGAGAAGACTCCGTTCCTGCGCCCCCCTTACGGCGCCTACAATGAGAGCGTTCTCGCGGCCTCCGGGCTGCCGATCATCTTCTGGAGCGTCGATCCACTGGACTGGAAGGACCGCGACGCCGCAACTGTTGCCGCCAGGATCGCCGAAGCCCCGGTAGGAGCGATCATCCTTTCCCACGACATTCACAAGTCCACTGTGGAGGCTGTGCCTGCTATCATCGCGGCGCTTCATGGGCGGGGCATCCGCTTCGTAACCGTTTCCAAGCTGTTCGAGCCGCAGACGCTGCTCGCTCAGACTGTATACATCAGACAGACCGATCCGCCCTCGCAATAGGGCGCCGTTTGATTCTGCACAGTTGCGTCAGCCATGGAAACAGAGTCCGCCAGCATGTGCAGTGTGATCGAAGATCGCCGTTCGCGATCCTGGCTGATGATTTCGAACCCTTCTGCCGAAAATGCGGGCTCCCAGTAACACCAATTATACTGAGTCCCGCGCTTCTTTCGCGTAGTCAATATCAGTCAACCTCACCTCTCCACGTCAATACCCAATAATAAAAACCATGCAGAAGAAACCCAATGTCATTGTATGCATCTGTGATCAACTGCGGGCTTTCGAAGTCGGATGCTACGGCAATGCCGTCATCCGTACGCCCAACATCGACCGCCTCGCCCGCGACGGAGTCCGCTTCGAGCACGCAGTGTCTACCGACCCGGTGTGTATGCCGGCGCGCTCCTCCCTCATCTCAGGCCAGTATGCCCGTACCTGTACCGGCGCCCTGGGCAATGCCTCCGTGCCCGACGAGCACGGCAGACCAATTGTTGCTTCGTGGCCGCTCCAGGACCGGGTTCACCTGCCAGACGCCACAATCGCCGAACAGTTCCAGGCCGCCGGTTACGACACGGCCCTGATCGGCAAATGGCACATTCACCCCGCACCCGAAATCGTCGGCTTCGACTACACGCTCCACCCCAGAGTAAACCACCGCCATACGGGACAGGATTTTGTTGAAAATGGCGGGCCCCCGCAACTCGTTGACGGTTTCAGCGTGGACCACGAAATCGAGAACGTCCTCTCCTATCTGGCTGCCGACCGCGACAACCCATTCTTCCTCTACTACAGCATCTCGCCTCCCCACATGCCGCTGGCGGACGCGCCCGAGGCGTACCTGACCATGTACGACCCCGATGACATGCCCCTCAGGCCCAACGTGTATGTGGACGGCCAAATGGCCTATGACGAGCACTGGTTCAAAGTCTACCTGTGGGACTTCCTCTACTATTCACAGCAGCTTCCCCATACACTGGACCTTCCCAAGGGCTTCGATCTTCGGACTCTCACCGCTCTCTACTATGGCCTTACCACCTGGGTCGACGACATGGTAGGGCGCATGATGGAAGGGCTGCGCGCAAACGGCCTGCTCGAAAACACGATCGTCGTCTTTACCTCCGACCACGGCGACAACCTCGGCAGCCATCACACGTTCAACAAGGGCCTGCTCATCGAAGAGTCGATTCGCATTCCGCTGATCTTCCACGCGCCCTGGCTGTGGGACGCAGCAGTCAACAGAACGCAAGTGGCGCAACTCGTAGACATAATGCCAACACTGTTGGATGCCAGCGGAAGCCCTGTACCCGGCCACGTGCAGGGACGCAATCTCTCACCGATACTGACGGGCGCTCGCCAGCAGTTGGACGAGTATTGGGGGTTCATAGAGACTTCAGACGGCGAGATCGGGGTCAGAACGCCCACCCACCTCCTGGGCCGCCGAGCTCTCCGCAGTGACGGGAGTGCCGAACAGGAGCCTACCTCTTTCTTCGACCTGCAAGATGACCCCTACGAGATGAACAACCTCGCTGGTACAAGCCGGCAGTCCCAGACCCTAGCAGAGCTTGATGATTTGCTCAACGCGTGGGACATGTGTACGCCATGGATGAACTAATGTAGATCCCAATTGAAACCTGGAGTTTGCGTATTTCGTAAGCAAAGGCCGTGCTTCTGTGCTTCTGATCTGTTGTTGGCACGAATAGTCGTGGTTTCATATTGAACTTACATTAGGTACTGCGATTCCCTTAAATCTTCGGATGAGGAAGATCAAACACCAAATCGATGCGTTCACAAAGAGGAAGTTTGCTGCTTCCTGAGTTGTACAATTGGGAGAACTGACGCCAGGCGGCTCATTCCGCCTTTTCAATCCTCATGTAGACATTCAGGTGCCCCTTGCCGGAGACATGGATGCCTCGCGGCAGAGCAATCGTCGTCCTGCCGGCCTCCAACGTGAAATTGGCCGCGACGATTTCGCTCCCCACTTCAACGGTGACCTCTCTTACCACTGCGTGAGGCGGAGTTGCGTACACCATCTCCTGCACGCTCAAAACACCCGACAACACCTCCCAGCGCACAGTCTGCTCACAGTCACCGATACTCTGGCGAACAGTGCCCCAGCCGGAACCCGCTGTCCAGATGCTCCGATAGTCTTCCGGGCGCCGGCGCGGCGCCAATTCAAGCCTTCTCGAGACCGCCGTATAGCGCAATCCGCTTAGAGCCAGGATCGCCGCCCAACTTGCCATGGCGCGCGCGTAGTGATGTCCGGCCTCGTGCTCGTTCCATGGATTGCGCCGCCGCCCGTCGAAGCGCCTTCGAATTGCGCTTATGACCTCCAGCCCCTCGTCAATCATCCCTTCGTAAATCATGTGTACGGCGGCCTGGTACTCGAACCCGCTCATGATCTCGCCCCAATAGGGGAAGGGCACGCTCGGCCTGTCACCGCCGGGCCAGCTCGCCATTAGCAGTCCGGCCTCGTCACCCAGCGCGTAGGTGCGCATGTTGTTCCAGTGGCCGCCGAGATCGCGGCGAAAGTTGTAGCAGTACAGAGAGCGCAGCGCAGTCCTGACATTGTCCCGCAACAGAAGGTAGCCGAGTCCTGTCACATGTGCCATGTACTGCCCGACAAGCTGGTCGATCAGGCAGCCCTTGCCCATCTGAAAGTCGGGATCGACCAGATTCGTCTCCCCCATTCCGGCGCGCAATTCAGGCAACGTATCCTCCAGACTGGACGGCGTTCTGACCTGTTGGACATAAAATTCGCCATTGAACAAGTTGCCGTCAATCCAGGCAGAGCCGCGGCGGAAAAGGTCGCGACAGGTGTCGGAAAACTCGTGGTCGCCCACCGCGCCAGCCATCAATTCTGCCGCCCGCAGCGCGCCCAGGTACCAGATTCCGGAAAGAGGGTTGGGTCCGAAAAACTCGACGTCGTAAGTATTATGCTGCACGCCTTCCATAACGCCGTCCTGGTCGGCGTCCCACCCGCCCGGCAGCCACGCATAGCCGACAAGCGAGCGGATAGTGGGCCACTTTTGCGCCAGCCACTCACTGTCACCGGAGAGCTGCCACTCGCGGTAACACTTCATCACCACGCCCATTTGCCCATCGGCTGCGGCGAACTGCCACGGCTCACCGCCCAGTGGCAGGTGCAGACGGAAGCAGTTCATGCCGCTGGGCAGCGTCCCCTGCTCCAGCTCCGAATCTCGCATAGAGCGGGCCAGCGCCGGAAAGACGAATGCTGTCGCCTGCTCGTAATTCCAGACGTGCGTGCAGGAGCCAAAGCAACTGCCCCGGTCGTCTTCAGTGCCTTCAAATGCGAAGAAACGTCCGTCAGCCGTTCGAAAACAGGTCAGACTGCGCAGGGTGGAGAGATTGTTCAACGCAGCCTCTTTCACCGCCTGTGGCAGGCTCGAAGCGACCAGAGCGCGGGCAAAGCGCAAGGATTCCGTTTCCAGCGCGTCGAGCTGTGGAGCGATCTGAACCGCCGCGTCCCAGGCGTTCGTGTACTGCGTGGCGTAGTAGTTGCCAACCCAGCCGCCTTCCTCGTCAAGCGTATCCCAACCGCATCCGGCTGCGGTGCGATGGGGAAAGTGCCAAGTGATGAGAAATGTGAATGAGGCGCTGCCTTGGGGCGGCACGGTCGTGCCCGCGGCGAGCGAGCCGATCTGGCCCTCCCTTTCCGGACTGGGCGGCGCGCCAAAAGGGTCGTCGAGGCGGCCATCTTCTAAAAAGTCCTCCCAAAAACTGAGGATGTGTCGGTTCCAATGCCTTGAACCCCAACTTCGCCGCCAGTTTGCCTCACCGCTGATAGCAACCAGGGCCATCGTGCCATCCTGGGGCGTACCAGGCGCTACGCGCAGCGAGCGCATCAGCAGTCCCTGCAGCGGCAGCCCGTCCGTGGTGACCCGGCGCAGCTCATTGACGTTGCCGCCCAGAAGTTGCCCCGGCTCCGCTGGCTTGCTGCTCCACTGGCCCCGGCGCCCGCTCGCATCGTAGCCGATAAAGTTATAGAGGCTGCCAGCAACCGACGCCTGGATTGGGTGGTCGGTCGGATTTACGAGCTCATAGCGCAGGATGGCGACGGGCAGGCCGGAACGATCAATGTCCAGCGGAATCAGGGGATTGAAGGCTTCCAAATGAACCGTGAGCGGAACGTCCGGATCGCTGAGGGTATAGCGGGCAAAAGGATAGCAGGCGTCTAGCAATACCTCGCGCATGCGCGGCAGGCCGGCCAGCGGGACACCGGCCCCGAAGCCGCCGCCGCGAAAAGGCGGCTGGAGGGCGCCCTCCAGGATGCGCGTCACGGCAGGTTCTCCAGGCCGCTGGGCGCGCATCGCGAAAAACGTGTAGGGCGGCTTGCAGCCTTTGTCGGGACAGTTGAAGAGCTCAAAATCGCGGAAATCGGCGCGGCCGCCCAGGCAGAAGCTCCCCGTGCCGATGCCGCCAAGGGGAAAAGCGATCTCTTGCAGGTGCGGCCCTTCGTAGCGGGTCAGCGAGGGCCAGGATGACGGTTCGGATTTCATTGGGCCGGTCAGAGAATCAGGAAGTCGCGAAAACCGCTGAGGCGGTGGAAGGTGATGCGGTTGGCATCGTGGTAGCCGGCCGCGCCGCCGTAGGCCGTGCGCAGGACATAGATAATGTCATCGCCTTCGAACTGCCAGTCGGGGTACTGGAAAGCTACCTGTTCAATCGACTCCTCCCACGAGAGGTCCGAATCATCTTCGATGAGCGTCTTGCACAGCTTCCAGTGGACCAGATCATCCGACGCGCACAGCGATAGCACATTGCGTTGGTTCGAAAAGCGGGGATCGGTGTTGTTGTTGCACAACATGCAATAGAGGCCGCTTTGGGGATCGCGACGGATGACGAACTTGGTCATACCCCCAGGCAAGTCGATGAAATCGTTGGCCGGGTCGAATGAAATGCGACGGCCCTGGTCGCGGATGCGGATGACCGCGGCTTTATCCACGACCGGGGCCGTGTTGACGCGGATAATGTTCCACAGCGACCCAGCCGGCGTCTCCACCACGTTGCCCTCCAGCCAGCCTGGTTTTATGGGAGGGTTCTCCCAGTTGCTCGAATAGGCGGCCTCGTAAGGAAGTTTGTTGCTCATTCGCCAACTGGCCGGGTCCAACAGGTCGGCGTCCGATGGCGCAGAAATCACAAACGCCTGCATTCTTCGAATCGAGGAATCGGCATGGATGCCCGGCCAATCCTTCGGCGCACAGTCCTCGAATGAGCGATAGAGGCGGCCGCCGCTCTCGACGACCGGCATGGAAGTGCTGTGGTAGTTGGGAGGCTCCTCGCCCACCCCGCCTTGGAACAGGCGCCCGGCGCAAATGCGTTGCGACGGCGTTCTCAACGCCTCTTCGGCCGAACCAACAATCCGGGCGGGATCAGGACCTTCCGGCGCGAGCCGGGACCAGGTGTTGCCGCCGTCTTCGCTGCGCCGAATGCAGATCGAGCCGAATCGCCGGTCCATACCCAGCAGATAGACAGCGCCGCCGTGAATGAACAGATTGGCGGCGAAGCAATGGTTGACATGGGTCAGGAATGACCAGCTCCTGCCCCGGTCGATTGAACGGTACAGGCTGGTCAGACATTCCTCGTCCTCGGTGCTGCGGGGAGACCCAGGACCGTGATAGTTGAGCGAAACCAGGAGATCGCCGCTGTCGAGGCGCACAATACTCGGATCGTGCAAGTAGACATTGGTGGCTGGATCTTGAAACGCGATCTGGGCAAGGTGCATGCTATCGCTCTCCTTTGGTCTCCGCGCGTTCAGCGGCTATGCGTGGATTCAGCGCGTCGTTGAGGCCGTCGCCCAGGTAGTTGACGCCGAGGGCCGAGATGGCCAGAGCGATGGCCGGCATCGCTAACAGCCACGGTTCGTAGCGCCAATCCATCAGGCTGTCATTGATCATCGCACCCCAGCTGGCGGCAGGCGGCTGGATGCCGATCCCAAGATAGCTCAGAGATGCCTCCATCACCATCGCGCCGGAAAAGCCGAAGGTCGCTGCCACGATCACCGGGCCCAAAGCATTGGGAACGACATGGCGAAAGAGGATACGCGCAAAGGGCACTCCGCTGGAACGGGCGGCGGTCACGTACTCTCGCTCCCGCAGCGAAAGTATCTGCCCGCGAATCAGACGCGCATATCCGGGGAAGGAAACGACGGCCAGCGCTCCCAGGACAATGAGGTAGTCGAGGAACGTTGTACTCCTGAATAAAGCCCAGCCCGTCTGTTCGTATAAATCCTCGTACCAGATGGCTACAGGCTTCTTGATGGCCGTGTTGACCAGCAGCGCGAGCATGATCGATGGCACCGACATGACTACATCCGTCAGCCGCATAATGAGCCAGTCCGCCATGCCTCCGGCGAATGCCGCCACGCCGCCGAGGACGATTCCCACGCCCAGGCTGATCGTAGTGACGAAGATGGCAACTGTTGTTGCCGTGCGCGCGCCCCACAGAATGCGGCTCAGGACATCGCGCCCCAACTGGTCCGTGCCCAACCAGTGGTCGGCGCTCGGCGGTTCGCTGATAAGCTTGAGATTCTGTTCCATGAACGGGTAGGGCGCGACGGATGGGCCGAAAATCGCCAATGCGAATAGGATTGACAATACGAAGATGCCGACCAGTGAGAGGCGGTTGCGGACAAGGCGGCGGCCTGCATCGCGCCACAATCCTCGATTTCCCGCCATCTGATCGCGGGCATCGCTCTGCTCTTCCGCGCTATGGCTGAGGTCGAGTTTCTGATTCCGGCTCATCAGCGTCCTTCCCTTCCACTGTAGGTCACGCGTGGGTCCAGGAAGGGATAGATCAGATCGACCACTAGATTGGCTGCTATCACGAGTAAAGCGCTGAACACGGTGGTGCCGAGGATGACGGGGAAATCCAGGCGCTGTATGCCAGTGACAACCAGATTGCCGAAGCCGGGTATGTTGAAGATACGGTCAAGATAAACAGAACCATGGATGAGTCCGTTGACGATCAGACCGAGTGAGGTAACGACCGGGATGAGGGCGTTGCGCAAAACATGACGGGTGATGATCAAGATTAAGGTAAGCCCTTTGGCGCGGGCGGTACGCACATAGTCTTCCTGTAAGACTTCCAGTACCCCTGCTCGCGTCTGGCGGATCACATCCGCCAAAGGGTAGGCGGCCAGCAAGATGACCGGCAGGACGACAGCGGGCGTGGCGATGCCTTTCCAGGCGGCGGGAACGTCCATGATCTTGAGTTGAAGAACAAGCAGAATCAGGAGAAGAGGCGCCAGCACAAATACAGGCACCGAGCGCACCACGAGGGCCAGACTGACGATCAGATAGTCCAACAAGGTGTTGTGGCGGAGGGCAGCCAGGACACCCAGAGGAATGCCCAGCAAGGCCAGGACGACCCCGGCCAGAAGCCCCAGTTGCAGCGAGATTGGCAGCGAGCTGGCGAGCAGGCGGTTGACCGGAACTTTCGACGCGATTGAACGGCCGAGGTCGCCGCGAACGGTCCGGCCCATATAGTCCAGATATTGCTCCCAGAAGGGCCGATCCAGGCCCAGGTTGCGTCGCATGCGCGCAAGGTCCTCTGGCCTGAGGCGGTAGAGGTCCTCGCCATATATGATCAAGATTGGATCGCCGGGCGCATAATAGCCCAGGGTGAAGGTGATCAGAAGCACCACCAGCACAACCGGTATCACGACCGCGAGACGCGAAACAAGGTAGCGGGCCATTGTGCTTTCTGACTCCTGAGCGAGGAAGTTGACGCGATGTGGAGTGCTGCGCTTCGAATCAAGTTGCGCGGGTCAGGGCAGACGGGCAATCTGCCCTGACCGGACGATTGGTCGTCACTTCTCAATCGTCATCATCGGTTCGACCCATGGGAGAAAGTAGTATGCAGGCCCGATGAAGACGTTCTTCGCCCAGGGTTGCGCCACGGCAACTTCGCGTGCCAACTCGACGGGACGGTGGTTGGTATAGAGAGGGATGAGCATGGCATCTGCAAGGAACAAATCCTCGGCCTCGCGAATCGTCGGACAGAACTCAGGATCTTCGCGGCTCATCGCCAGAGCCTTCTCGATAAGCTCGTCCACTTGTTCGTTCTTGTAGCCGCCCATGAAATGTGAGGCCGCGGGGCTGTTCGAGTGGTATGTGTTCCTGGCCAACACGGCGGAATCAGTGGGACTCGCGCCGGTGCTCTGGCGTTCGATTGCGATCAGTCTCTCTTCATCACCATAGCCCGAAGGCTGCTCCTTGATCTCCACGTCGGTGATGCCCAAGTGAACCCGCCATGCTTCCTGCATGATCTGCAAACTCTTGATGTTTACAGGGTCGGTGCCGTTGGGCGTCATGCGAATCTTGGGCACCTGGTCCCCGGTCTTGTACCTGGACTTGGCTAGGTACTCCTTGGCCAGATCGACATTGAACTCGGTGTAGCTGGCCGTGGCCGGATCATGGCATTGGAAGCCCTCTACGAGACCTGGCGCAGGCCAGACCCACTTCGTACCCTGTCCAGCCACTTCGACCATGGTTTCAAAGTCGATGGCGTGGAGAAGGGCCTTGCGCAGGTTGACGTCATCTACAGGTTCCACGTTGGCCTTGAACGAGGCGTAGGCAAAACTCGTCGTACGCACCGTAACCGTGTATCCCCCGATTCTCTCCAGCGTATCTTTGGCAACTTTGCGGTCGCCGAACCAACCTACGTCAATCTGACCGTTCTCCATAGCTATGCCCATCGCCATCTGGTCTTGGTACGCTTGCATGACGATTCTGGTGATCACCGGCTCGTCACCCCACCAGTTGGGATTCGGGGAAAACACGGCCTGTAGACCAGTGGGATGGACCTCGGTAATCTGGTAAGGGCCGTTGACAAGCGGGTTCGGTTTCAAGAAGTAGTCGGGATCCCCTTCGGCATCCTCGACGTTGAAGACCCCGCAATACAACTGACTCAGGGAAAATGGGAGCAGGCGATCGGTGGCCGTAAGATGTACTTCCAAGGTGCTCTCGTCAGTCACAACCAGACCCTCAATCTCGTCGACCTCGCCATCGGCCGCTGCATCAAATCCCACGACCCCGTTAAGGAAAATACTGGCGAGCCCCCCTTCGACCCATGCATTGGCCGGATCGGTCTGCCACTCCCAAGCCGCCTTGATTTGGCTGGCGGTCACTGGCGAGCCATCGGACCAGACGGCACGGGGGTCGATATGCAACGTGTAGAGCGTGGCGTCCTCATTGACTTCGTAGCTCGAGACGAGGTAAGGGGCCACTGTACCATCCGGGAGAGCCTTGAAGGGCATGGCGTACTGAAGCGCTCCAGTTACGACCCCAAACCCGACGTCCATGGGTCCAAAATGCCGGGCGGCGCCTGAACCGGTCATCGCCAGATGCAAGGTCTGCTCGTCCGGTTCGGAAGCAGTGTCCTGCATGACAGGCTGCGGGACGCAAGCGGCAACAGCTACGCCGGCCGCGCCTGCGGCTAAACCGCTGAGAAATGTACGTCTTGAAATCCTGGTCATTTCATGTTCTCCTGTGGTCAAATTTCGGGGCAATACCCCTGCGAACCGTGAATGATGGTGAGTGCTGTCTGCTCACAACTTCCAGGAACTTTCTGCCGCCAGACAATATCGAAATGACTCGTCATCTGATTCTGGTCTTGATTTCCTCCTTTCTTGCGGATGGGCGCCGCTTAGGCCACGCGAATCACCTGATTCTGTGTGTCATGGCGCACGAACTTGGAATAGTGATTCACCTCGATACCGTCCCCCACCGGCGTCGGCACGCGCACGACAAACTCTGCCCAGTCAGGGCTGTTGAATGCGATGAATGCCAGCTCCAGCCCCACGATCAAGTCTTCCGGCTCGCGTGAGAAATCGGGCATGATGACCGGCCCCGTATCGGTCTGGTAGATAAAGTCCCGCTCACTGGCGTTCATCGTTTTGATTGGAAACTCAAGTGTGGCCGAATACCGTCCTTCTTCGATAACCGTGCGTCCAACCAGCGGAGATCCCCCCGAGTCCAGAGTTGCATCAACGATGGAAGCGGCCGTTTCCAATAGCTCTCCCTCCACCCTTCGGATATCCAGGCGTAAGCCGTCGAAGGCCTCGGTCACGTAACCCACCTGCCGTTCCGGCTGCATGCCGCGCGATGGTGGGTAGAAGGGCACACCCTTGTTGGCAACGTCATAGGTCTTGACAATCATGAAACGATCTTGTGAAAAAATGGGAAGGAAGTCGGCGTTGGGATGAAGCCAGATATCGCGCTCTACGCCTACTTTCTCGGTCTTACAGCTGGCGCCGGCCACGAATGTCTGCGCCGCGCCTGTTTCCTTGTCGACAATTTCGCAGACACATTCGAGCAGAATCCGGGCGTTATTCAGCGAGGAGGGTGGCGCATGCGACGCCGTTGGCGCCGGCCTTTTCAAGTAGTCGTTTCGAAAAGTGAGAAAGGAGCGGGCGAAGTCGACCGTTTGCATGGAAACCTCCGCGCAAATACCGGTACGAAGCTTATATGGTCTTGACTAAGTATGAAAGGAATGATACGTAAATTATATACAGTATAATACATCAAGTCCGTACTGTCAATGAGCTTTTTTCTCTGTGTTCAAGCGTGAATGCCCGTGTTATAATTGCGCAAACCATACCACGGTGACAGTTGAAACAGTGGGTCAACCATTGGATATGCCCCCTCGAAAGGAAGGCGCTCCATGACACTGCGAGCCGGCATCGTCGGCTGCGGCGGCATCAGCCGTGCCCATGCCACAGCCTACGCCAACCTCGAAGGCGTCACCCTCAGCGCACTCTGCGATATCAACTCCGATGCCCTCAACACCCGCGCCGATGATCACGATGTCTCCGCCCGCTACACCGACTACGAAGAAATGTTCCAGCAGGAGGAGCTCGACCTCATCAGCGTATGCACGCACGCTCCCCTGCACGGACCCGTCGCCATCGCAGCCGCCCGCCGCGGCATAAACGTCCTCAGCGAGAAGCCCCTCTCCGTCGACCTGCAGACCGCCGACAAAATGGTGGCCGCTTGTAAAGAGGCCGGCGTCAGACTCGCAGTCAGCCATCAGTTCGCCTTCACACCGCTCTTCCAGGAAGCCAAGGCATGGATCGACGCCGGCCGCATCGGCGAGTTTCGCTCCGTCCGTGAAATCGGCAAAGGGCGCCCGGCCGGCTTTGAGCTCATGGAAATGGGCGTCCACTACTTCGACGAAATGGACCTGTTCCTCGACGGCATCGAGTGGATTCACGCCCAGATCACCTACGAAGGCCGCGAAGTCGACGTCGGCGACATCATGACGAGCGCGGAGCTCTGCACAACCGACCGCCGGGACAACGGAACTGTCGCTGGCGATACCATGTTGATCCATGTCAAAGGGAAGAACGGCGCATCCGGAGTCATGGAGCTCTATCCCCGCCCACAGACGCAAGGCTGGATGATGGGACCACACATCCTCGGTTCCGAGGGCCAGTTGATGATCAGACCCAATCCCGAAACATTCGTCGACGAGTTGTGGCACTGTCCGTTTGACGTCTCTTTCCCCAGCCATACACCTGAATGGGAAAAAGTGCCGATCGACCCCGAACGCTTCAGAATCGGCGAGCAGCTCTGGCAGCGGCGCCAGTCGATCTGGAGCGTCCGCGACATGGTCAACGCCATTCGTGAAGGCCGCCAGCCGCGACTGGGCGGAGCCGCCGCGCTGACCTCGCTCGAATGTGTCTTCGCAGTCTACGAGTCCCACTTCACCGGCACGCGCGCGGCTTTGCCCTTGAAGGAACGCCGCCACCCGCTCGTCACCCGTCTTCAGGCAAGCTCGGAAAACGGTGAGTAATGAACAGCGAGTATTCTCACAGTTCCACGCCGGCCCGGATAATCGGTTGACGCCCCGCTTCTTCTATGGCTGGTGGATCGTCGCCGCCGCGGTCCTCCTTCAGTTCGTTTTTCTCAGCGTAAGCCAGTCCACCGTAAGCGTGTTTCTGCGTCCGGTCGTCGAGGAGCTGGGCTGGCAGGTCTGGCAGTTCACGTTGGGCTCGTCGCTGGGGGTACTGGCCGGCGCACTCTCGGGCGTAGTTGTCGGCCGTATCGTGGATCAGCGCGGCCCGCGCCTGCCTGTGCTCGCCGGCGCCCTCGTATCAGCAGTCTGTCTCTGGAGTCTGGCCAGACAGTCCAACCTCTGGCTCTTCTGGATGCTGCACCTCTGCGCCGGCTTCATCGGCTGGACGCTGTTCGGCCCCCTGGTCGTCAACACCACCATCAACAAATGGTTCGTCCGCCGCAGGGGCTGGGCGCTCGCCGTCGGCTCCAGCGGTATTTCATTCGGCGGACTTATCGCCCCGTTTGCGATGACCCTTGTCGTCGACTCGCTGGGCTGGCGCAATGGCTACTTTGTCCAGGCCCTCTTCGTCCTCGCCGTCGTCGCGCCCATTGCCCTCATCATGCGGCGCACGCCGGAGGACGTCGGCCTGCGCCCGGACGGGGACCCTGCTCCAGGCGGGAAAAGCGGCGGATTTCCGCACGAAAAGGAACCGCCCTCCTATACCAGCCGCCAGGCCCTGCGAACGCCCGGTTTCTGGCTGCTCCTCCTCGGCTACAGCATGAACCAGGCCGCCCTGGCTGCCGTGCTGGCCCACGCGGTGCCCTTTGCCACCGACGCCTCCTTTACCCGCAGGATGGCCGCCCTTGCCCTCGCCGTGAACGGACTGGGTAACCTGCTCTCCAAGGCCGTGTGGGGATTCTGCCTTCAGCGCTATCCGCCTCGGTCGCTTGCCGTGGCCGCTTTCTCGTTGGGCGGCACAGGCGTCGGCCTCATGCTGCTCTCGGCCGCTACTGCTGAACCGGCCTTCCTTTTCGCCGGTTTCTTTCTCTACGGCTTCGGCTTCGGAGGTACGATTCCGATCAGCGAGTCCCTTTGGGTGACATACTTTGGCCGCGCTCACATCGGCGCCGTCCGCGGCGTCGCCCAGCCGCTGAGCGTTATCGGCCCCACAGTCCTGCCTGTCCTCGTCGGGGTAGCCTATGATCTGCAAGGAAGCTATCAGATGGGCTTTCTCGGCATCATCTGCATCTATCTCCTCGCCGGCCTCCTCGTAGCAATCTCCCGCCCCCCCAGAGTATATCCGAGGCAACTGTAAACAGCGGTCAATCCCAGTTCCAAACTCCGGCAGAAAACTCGGTTTCACTCCCTCCTCTCTCCTCATGTTTGGACGGTCGGGCCTTCGGCCCTCCCTTGTGCGGGGGGACTCCCCCCGCAACGCCCCCCTTCAACAACATGCCTCACCGACCTGGTGTCGACACTGGTTACAGGTGCCCAATCGAAAGCATTTAGCCAGACCACGTCCCGCCAGTCGCATCAAGTCCCCGAAGGGGCAGGCCTTGTGCCTGCCCTCTGCTGGCTATGCCCTCCTCTCCGCATCCCCCTCAACCTACGGTAGGGGCAGGCCTTGTGCCTGCCCTCTGCTGGCCATGCCCTCCTCTCCGCATCCCCCTCAACCTACGGTAGGGGCAGGCCTTGTGCCTGCCCTCTGCTGGCCATGCCCTCCTCTCCGCATCCCCCTCAACCTACGGTAGGGGCAGGCCTTGTG
>VXMH01000020.1 GCA_009841235.1 Caldilineaceae bacterium SB0661_bin_32
CCTACCGTAGGTTGTGGGGTGAGTGGAGAATGCAGTCTGGGTGGGCGTGTGAGGGCAGGGGCAAGGCCTGGCCATGCGTTTCGGGCAGCCTCCGAGGAAGTTGACACATTCAGATGCAATTGCCTAGATGCAATTGTCCTGCCAGATAGACGATCAGACTTGACATCTGGTTCACAGCCGGTAGTATTCTCCCTTAACTGCTCCCGCTCCTCTGACCGCTTCCCTGCCGCAACTTTCTCCGCGGGCCGGCGTATTTACAATAGAGGCAATGTGATAGAGGCGATGCGATGCAAACGATGGTAGCGACCCGCAACCTGCGAAAGACCTATAGACGCGCCGACGGCACCACAATAGAGGCGGTCAAAGGCGTCGACCTGGACATCCAGCAGGGCGAAATCTTCAGCCTGCTCGGCCCCAACGGCGCCGGCAAGACCACCACGATCTCGATGATCAGCGGCCTGGTGGCGCCCACTGAAGGGGACGCTGAAATCGGCGGCTACTCCATCATCAAACAGCCGATGGCGGCCAAGCGGCTGATGGGCTTCGTCCCCCAGGAGATCGCCCTCTATCCGGAGCTCAGCGCACGGCAGAACCTCTCCTTCTTCGGCAGAATGTACGGCCTGGGCGGAAAGGCGCTCAGCCGCCGCGTTGATGAACTGCTCGAATTTGTAGACCTGGCCGACCGCCAGAACGACCGCATCGACACCTTTTCAGGCGGCATGAGGCGCCGCATCAATCTCGCAGCCGGCCTGCTCAACAGCCCGCCGCTCATCTACATGGACGAGCCCACCGTCGGCATCGATCCACAGAGCCGGCGCCGCATCCTCGACACTGTCAAGCTGCTGCGCGACGATCAGGAGATGACCGTCCTCTACACAACTCACCTCATGGAAGAGGCCCAGGAGCTGAGTGACCGCGTAGGCATCATGGATCATGGCGAGATCATCGCCATGGGTACCCAGGCTGAACTGACGCAGCAAGTAGGTGAAGAAGACAGGCTGGAGATAACGACAGGCGCACAGAACGTTGGCGAAGCGCTGATCGAACGCATGCAACAGGAGATTACCGGCGTTACCCGTGTACTCTACAACCCGCCGGAGCAGATCGGGGACAACGGCAGCGAATCCACGCCCGCCCGATTGACAGTCTTTGCCAAACGGGGCCGCACCGCGCTCCCGCAGATTATCCAAACTCTTGACGCGGCCGGCATCGACATCCAGTCAGTCGAAGTGCGTGAGCCCGACCTTGAAGCGGTATTCCTGGCACTGACAGGGCGCGCCTTGCGCGACTGACGCCCGGGTCCGCCGCTCTCGGGGACGCCTGCACAACCTGGCGTTCGTGTCTCGACAGCCGGTTTCCATCACGCTTCTCTTCCGCCACAGACCGTCCTGAAAGATGCGAAAGATTCTCGCAATCACCGCGAAGGAAATCTACACAGTCTTTCGCGATCGCAACCTGGTGCTCCTGATGTTCGCGACGCCGCTGGTGCTGTCCACGATCGTCGGGCTGGCCTTTGGCGGCATCGGCGACTCCGAAGTCCCTGACTTCGCCGACATCCCGGTCGCCGTAGTCAACCACGACGAAGGTGTCGACCTGCAAGAGATCATAAACCTGCAGGGCCAGTTTGCGAACCTGGATGCCCTTCCCTTCGATCTCGAAGATTTCGGGCTTTCTCCCGACCAGTCCGGCGCCGGCCCGATTCCGCTACTGCAGAACGGCTCCGAGCTGAATTTTGGCGACATTCTGGCAGGCATTTTGCTCTCTCAACCGATCACCGGCACGGCTACACTCGGGGGCGTTGAATTCGACGTCGCACAGTTTGAATGCAGTCTCCTGGGTCCGCCGGAAGAGGCCGGCGCGGCGAGTTTTGCTGCTGAAGGGTCTTTGGACGATCTGCTTGACGCAACCGCGGTCCAAGATGCAGAACAGGCGCGCGCCGCCGTCGACAGCGGTGAATTCGCAGCCGCGGTCATCATCCCCGCCGGTTTCAGCAAGCGAATGATCCCACAGTTTGCCTTCGATGAGGACGGCAGACTCTACACCGAACCGGTTGACGAAACCGGTTCGGTCGAGGTGTATGCCAACAACGGGCGCCCGATCTCTTCCCGCATCCTCCACAGCATTGCGGCGGGCGTCGTTTATCAGTTTGAGCGGGTCAACGTCGCGCTTAGCGCCGCGCTGGAAACATCGGTCAATTCCCTGTTGGACGGTCTTGCAGCAGGCGACATTGATCTGGGCGCGGTGAACCTGCCTGCAACAGCGGCCGCAGTTCAAGGCCTGGACGCAACAGCACTCGAACCGCTCGGATGCCTGATCGCGCCCGGCGCCAACAACATCACCGTCGCGCAGCAGCCGCTGGACGCCCTGCAGGAGGCGCCCCCATTTGCCCGCGTTATCGTCCCGATAGGCGCGGCGCAGGCAGTCTTTTTTGCGCTTTTCACCGGCGTATTCGGCATCAATTCCATCTATGAAGAGCGCAAATACTGGACGCTGCAAAGACTGATCGTTTCTCCTACCCCGCGCATCTACTTGCTGGCAGGCAAGTTGCTGGGGAACCTGGCGGTCGTCTTCCTGCAGATACTCATTCTCATGGCAGCGCTGACCCTTATCGCTTCCGCTGTTCTCGGCGCGCCTACATTCATCTGGGGTACCAACATTGCCGCCTTACTGGCGGTGACAGCGGCACTGGCTCTATGCGTTTCGGGCCTGGGCGTGTTTGTTGTCGGGCTGGCCAAAACGCCCGAGCAGGTCCAGCTCTTTGGGCCCATGATCAACATCAGCCTCGCCGTATTGGGAGGCGCCTTCGGCTTCGCTCTGCCTGAGCAGGCCGCGAGGTTTTCGATGATCTACTGGGGCGTGGACGCTTACGTCGATCTTTCACTCTCGCAGCCCGATGTCTCACTCAATATGCTTGTACTGTTCTGCCAGGGCATTGCCCTCTTTTTGCTGGGAACATGGCTCTTCAGGCGCCGCATCGACCTTTGAGTCCAAGCTCAACCCACAGATGACACCGTTTACGCGATAGTCAGCCCGTGCATAGAGTTCATCAATGCGATCAGTTCTGACCATTATCTACAACGATCTGAGCATTTTCTTCTCGCACCGGGGCAACCTTGTCGGCCTGCTCGTCATTCCCGTTCTGCTTACGCTTGTTATCGGCTGGAGCCTGGGCCGCATCGGGGGCGGCGGGCCGGCCCGCCTTCGAGTGGATTTGATCGATCTTGACCAGAGCGACATGTCCGCCCAGTTGATCGAGGCGCTGCGCGCGGCCAACGATGCCCTTGTGCTGTGTCCGCTCGACAATGACGCTGACGACTACTGCCGCCTTGATGACCAGCCTCTGCACCTGGATCATGCCGTCGAACGGGCGCGTTCGGGCAGGACCAGTGCGCTTGTCGTCATTCCTGCCGGATACGCCGCCGCTCTGGAGGCGTTCCAGACGGTCACTATCGAATACTATTCCCGGTCCGATCCGATGCAGCCCGGCCCTGTGCTGCAGAGCCTGAACGCCGTCCTCCAACGCGCAAGCAGCGCCTCCATGACAAGGGGCGTGTCCGCCGCACTGCTGGAAAACCTGATCACTGCAGTCCCGCTGCCGGCTCCGGACAAGGAGACGAGCGACAGCTTTCTGAACACGCTGTACGACCGCGCCCTGCAGCTGTCGACGGAACAGCCGCCAGCCGTCCTCTTCAGGGCCGCCGATGCAGACGACGAAAGTGAAGGCGGAATCGGCAACGGATTCAACCAGTCCGCGCCCGGAATGGGAACGCTGTACGTCATGTTCACCGTGCTCGGGGGCATGGCAGTTCTGCTGCGCGAGCGCCGCCAGTGGACGCTCCAGCGCCTGATGGCCCTCCCTCTCTCCCGCGCACAGATCCTCGGCGCCAAGATCGGCGTCTACTTCACCCTCGGCATGATTCAGTACTTCATCGTTTTCGCCGTCGGCGCAGCCGCGGGCATGGAGTTCGGCAGCAATCCCCCTGCGCTGCTCGCGGTCATGGCCGCCTTCGTGCTCTGCATCACCGCCCTCACCTTTGCCCTGGCCCCCTGGATAAAGAGCGAAGGCCAGGCCAGAGGTCTCGTGACCCTCCTGTCGCTGTCGCTCGCCCCCCTGGGCGGGGCCTGGTGGCCGCTCGAGATCGTCCCCGAATTCATGCAGACGATCGGCCACCTCTCACCCGTCGCCTGGGCCATGGACGGCTTTCAGGACCTGATCTGGTATGGCGGCGGTTTCGGAGACGTAACGCCGGAGATAGGCGTCCTCCTGGCCGCGGCGGCGGCGCTTTTTGTTTTTGGTATTCGCAGCTTCAAGTACGAGTGATCTAACGTTCTCGCCCACAAAGATACAGATTCCAACTCAGCCTGCCTTTCACACTTGAAAGTAGCCGTCTACCATGACATTGCCTGTGCAAGAGGCAGAAACACAACCGGAAGCAAGCAAATCCAGGAGCCAGACCTCCAGCACATACGCCGCCGCCGGCGTCGACATCGCAGCCGGCAAACGGGCTGTCGACCTGATGAAGGCGGCCGTGCGCTCGACATTCACGCCCGACGTACGCGCCGACATAGGCAGTTTCGGCGGCCTATTCGCCCTGAACGATCTGCCCTCGCAGCCACTGCTCGTCGCCTCCACCGACGGCGTCGGCACCAAGGTCAAGCTCGCCGCCCAGCACGGCCGCTGGCAGGGCATAGGCCAGGACATCGTCAACCATTGCCTCAACGACATACTCGTGCAGGGCGCGCGGCCTCTATTTTTCCTCGACTACATCGCCGCCGACGAACTGGTGCCCGAAAACGTTGCCGCCGTCGTCTTCGGTATGGCAGAAGCCTGCCGCGCCGCCGGCTGCGCCCTCCTTGGCGGCGAAACCGCCGAAATGCCGGGCGTCTACACACCCGGCTCCTGCGACGTCGCCGGGACCATCGTCGGTCTGGTCGAACAGGAAGCCCTCCTGCCCCGCCCGCACGATATGCAACCGGGCGATCTGCTTTTTGGCCTGCCCAGCAGCGGCCCCCATACCAACGGCTACTCTCTCATTCGGCGCGTCCTCGCCAACCGCGACTTGCACCAGCCATTGGAAGACGGCACCCCGCTGATCGACGCCGTTCTCGCCCCTCACCGTTCCTATCTGCACCATCTCTTGAAATTGGAGGAAGCCGGCATTTCCATCAATGGCCTGGCCCACATTACCGGCGGCGGCCTTGAAGACAACCTGCCCCGAATTCTGCCTCCTGGCCTGCGAGCACGTATCCAGCGCGGTAGCTGGGAAGTCCCTCAAATCTTCCACCGACTGCTCGATTGGAGTGGAATGGAACGCGAAGAAGCTTACCGTGTATTCAACATGGGGGTCGGCATGGTAGCCGTTATCGCCGAGGAACAGGCGGGTCCCGTCAAGAGTGCGCTGCCTGATGCCATCCCTATAGGCACCCTGACCGCCAGCAGCCAGTCTGAACCAGAGGTTGTCTTCGAGGATTGACCTGCTATCCGGTCATCTTTAGTCCCGTCGCCTTCCAGCCCCGGCGCCAGCACGTCAGAAACATTTCAGCAGAGATAGAGAAAGGTCACCCTAAACCGGCGCCAAAGTAGCGTCCGCCGATTCCCAAAGTCTAACTCGCATCCTACTGAAAGGCAGCTCCATGACCACCGAACTCGTGCAACTCTCCCACAAGGGTCCGGTGGCGACCATCGTCCTCAATCGCGCCGACAAGCTCAACGCTCTCAACGCGGAGATGCTGGCCGCCCTGGAATCTTACGCCGACGAACTGGACCGCAACCAGGAGGTACGCGTTGTGCTCCTCACCGGCACGGGCAGAGCCTTCTGTGTAGGCGCCGACATCTTCGAGTGGAGCGATCTTTCGCCCCTCGAAATGGGCCGGCGCTGGATTCGCGACGGGCACCGCATCTTCGCCCGTTACGCCCGCCTGCCCCAACCCGTCATCGCCGCGCTCAACGGCTACACCTTCGGCGGCGGACTGGAGCTGGCCCTCGCCGCAGACCTGCGTCTGGCAGCAGAGGAGGCGCAGCTATCCTTCCCCGAGGTAAAGCTGGGGATCATTCCCGGCTGGGGCGGCACGCAGCGCCTCGCCCAGCTCGTCGGGCCGAGCCGGGCCAAGCAGATGATCTTCAGCGGAGATCGCGTGTCAGCCGAACAGGCTGAAAGGTGGGGACTTGTAAACGAAGTAGTACCGGCAGACCAGCTGCCCGGGCGAGCGCTCGAACTGGCCGATTCCATTGCGGCCAACGGTCCAGTCGCCGTCCAAATGACCAAGCAGCTCATCGACGCCGCTGTGTCTGCCAGCGGCGACAACGGCGTCGTCCTCGAAACGCTTGCCGGCAGCCTCGCCTCCTACACGGCCGACGCCGAAGAAGGCGTCTCCGCCTTCCGCCAGCGCCGCCAGCCGCAGTTTACTGGGCGTTGAGTTCGGTGGGGCTTGATCCAGGGAGTCGGCGGCTGTAAAATGGTCCTGATGCATCGGACGGTCGAGAGACTACTGGTTAGCTGAACATGAAGGCTATTCCTTACTCGGCCTTGACTTGGGAATCCGTGCGATGTCAATTAACTTTTGCCCTGCGTTTTCCTTGTCTGTTGGAGTAATGAAACCCAAGCATTCAAGTAACGACAGGTCTACGGATTTGCAACTCCAAGTGACATATTCTAAGTGATACGAAAGAGAAGGAGATATGACCAGACATCTGACCGCAATAATAGAACGTGAAGGCGATGGCTATGTTTCGCTCTGTCCCGAACTGGACATTGCAAGTCAAGGAGACACTGTGGCAGAAGCGAGGGAAAACCTGAGAGAGGCGCTTGAACTGTTTTTCGAGACTGCTTCTGCCAACGAAATCAAGAACCGGCTTCACCAGGAAGTATACGTGACTCAGGTGGAAGTCGCAGTTGGCTAGGCTTCGTGTTTTGTCAGGCCGCGAAATCCGCAGAATTCTGACGAAAAACGGTTTCTCCGTAGTTCGACGCAGAGGCAGCCATGTAATCATGCGAAAGCCGGTCCCTGGAGCTACGATCACTGTTCCCGTACCCGACCACAAAGAACTACGGACGGGGACACTTATGTCAATCATTCGACAGTCGGGATTACCCAGGGAGTTGTTCGAGTGAAGAATCCAACCCCTTAAAGCCCGCGAGAAGTACGCAGGGCTATTCCTGAGCCAATTACGCTTTCTCAATCAACTCTCCGCAATGGGGGCATCTGACCGGCGCACGCGCCTCCCTTTCCAGTTCTTCCATAAAGCCGGACCCCAGTATGCCCGCCGGCAGCGCGAACAACCCGATGCCCACGATCGCAATAACCCCCGCCAGCAGACGCCCTGCCGCCGTTACCGGGAACACATCGCCGTAGCCCACCGTTGTTAGCGTGATGATACTCCACCACATAGCTCTCGGAATGCTGGCAAACTCCTCCGGTTGGGCTTGATGTTCGGCAAAGAACATGAGCGAGGAGGTCATCACCAGCAGGAGGAAGAGTACCGACACGACCGCGGCCAGTTCGCCCCGCCTTGTATGGACAATTTTACCCAAGGTGCGCAGACTGCTGAAGTACCGGCCCAGCCGCACGATGCGTGCCAGCAGGCGCATGACCCGCAGGAAACGCAGGTCAAGCCCGTGCAGATTGACGAAGAACACCAGGTAGACCGGCAGAACCGCCAACAGGTCTATCAGCGCCAGAGGAGAGACAAGGTACTTGAGTCGACCCTTGACCGGATGGGCGTAACTCGGATTCTCAGTGCAGGTCCAGACCCGCAAGAGAAACTCCACCGTGAAGATGCCGACCGATACGACCTCAAAGAGATAAAAGGCGCCGGGAGAAATCCGGTGGATCTCCTCCACCGTTCCCACGATCAGCGCAACGACATTCAGAGCGATCAGTGTGATGAGGAAGACGTCAAAGATTTCGCTTGGCCGGTTCCCCGGCGCAGCCTCTTCGATTATTTCGTAGACCGTTTTCTTTAATGTTTTCATCTGAGGACAGAAAAAGGAAGGAGCGGGAATTCTCAACGGCTCTTTCAGTTGCCGGGAGCGAGAAAGCAATAGATGCTGCGGGGATAGGGGAACGCCCTGAAAGTATTACAAAGGCAGGCGTCTGCTTCACCGTCCAGAGGAGCTAACGGCTTGGAAGTACAGTGAGAACAAACTCCATCACTGCTGTGGTGGGCGAGGAGGGACTCGAACCCCCGACCTCACGGATGTGAACCGTGCGCTCTAACCAGCTGAGCTACCCGCCCGAGCGGCGTCTTTGGATATGGAATCGGTCTCCGCCAGAGCAAAGCAGAGTATAGCACCGACCGCGTATTTGGCAAATTCAGGCCAGCATAGCAAAATCCATTTTGCAAGGTATCGTCACAGTCATCGAAATCCCAGCCGCGTCCCAGGAACGGCGCCCACCGAACTCTTCACCAACTTCCATGCCCCGCTTCCAGCGCCACAGCCGGCCGCTCAATCGCCTCTTCTTCGCCCTGGTCATCGCGGCCGGCCTCTTCGGGTGGTTCTACGTATCGGGCAACTGGCAGCCCGATACGTCAGCGTTTGAAATCAGTTCCCTGACGGGCGACGCAGACATGATCGATGTCATCGCCGGCCTGATCGAAGACGCCATTCAGATCTTCCAGGAGATCACCGGCTAGCCGTCGGGCGCCTTACTCCTGTTGGGCACGTCCCTCCGGCGTGTGCATACAGAGCTGCCCGTCCCGCGCGTTCAAAAACCGGCACAATTCAATGTAGGCCGGCCGGAATGTAGGCGCCCCGCAACACGGGCTGGGCTCCATGATCCCCCACCAGAACTGCTCTTCATCCTCGGGATCACCGTCGCTCAGCCACGCCAGATTGGGCATCGTGATCAGGCTCATCAGGCCAATCCACGGTTGCCAGTTGGCTTCAGCCCATTCGTAGGCACGCCTGAGATAGTCTGCCTGCACCGTGAAATCGACACCTGCGTCCCTGCCATGCCACTTATAGTTAGGATTCACGGGATCTGAGGTCCAACCGAACTCCAGCAGGACAATCTTCTTATCAGTGTCACCATACTGCTCCATGATCGTCCGAATATCCTCAACATGGCGGAAACTGAAGAACCGGTGGCCGCCGTACTTCTGATCCGAAGCTGCGACCTCAGGCTCCAGCTCCGGAGGCGCTGCAAACCCTACCCCATGGACGCCAAGCGCATCGAAGAAGCCGTCGCTGCTCCCATCCATCGCCTCGTACATCTGCTCGTAAAAAACGTGGTCCGGCATCGCGTATTCGTTGTTATCGCCGGTCGGCGCCATACCCGCGCTGATCACGATGGCATATGGGTTCGCCTGTTTGATTGCCTCATAGGCCCGGCCGAGAAAATAGACATATTCGGCAGGGTTCGGGCGCTTGTGCCCCCACTCCCGGCTCAGATTCGGTTCATTCCAAATCTGGTAGGCCTGAATGCAGCCAACTGCCCCCTGCTTACAACTGTAGCGGCTGGCTAAGGCAAATACATAGTCGGCGAAGTGATCGGCGCTTTCAGGGGGAAGTCCGGCCCAGAAATCTTTCTTCTGCGGATCGATGGAGACCCGGGCCAGAAGTTTCAGATTGGCGCTGTTCACCTGGTGTACAACCCGATCCGAGAAAGACCAGTCCAGGTGTCCTTTGCCCGCTCCCTCTATATTCTCCCAGGCGAAGGTCTGCTTGACCCAGTGAAAGCCGCCCTCACGTATCAGGTTCAAGTCCCGCTCCGCCACCTCGGGCCGCCACCAGAGGAAGGCCTGCGTGCCGAAATCAGGGCTCTCCATGGTCGCCGGCAGGAACCCGCTTTCCCCAACCTGTTCCACTTGCGGCGGCTGTGTGTCTGACTGCTCCTCCGTCGCCGTCGGTGTCGCCGTTTCTTCCGGCTCAGGCGTCGACGTCGGCGGCTCGCTGGTTGCAGTGGCAGTAGGGGGCGCCGGTGTATCCGTCGGCGCCGGGCCCGTCTCGCCGGCCGGCGTTGACGTCTTGGTGGGTGTCGTGGTCGGCTCCTCGTCAGACCGATTGCAGGCGGCCACAGAAATCAGAGCGAGCAACAGTATTCCGATAAGCAATCGGGGTCGCAAGGTCATTGTCTAGCCCTTAGAGAAGATGGGACTGATATTTACATGGTCCGCCGCAGTTCCGCAGCCATTGCGGCATTCGCTCAGGGAATGGCCTCAGCGCATGGAGGAATGCGCCTCATCCAACTCCGGCACGCGCAATGCGCACGGCACCAGACCCATGTAGCGGCTGCGGTCACTACGTTCCGTGCCATATGTTCCGTGCCAGGGGAAGCTTTCCTATTGTAAGTGAGAATGAAAATTATGGAAATCAGACGCCGCCGCGAAGTCGGGTCAACTCATCAGCCCTGCCGACAGGGTTCAGCCCTTAACCGATCCGGAGGTTAGGCCCGGAATGAAGTACTGCATGCCGAAAGCAAAGAGGATCAGCTGGGGCACCACGGCAAACGCGAAACCGGCCGCCTGCAGGCACCACCTACAATGTTCGCCAGCGCATCTTGTCACCGCGTGATTTCCCACGCCAGATGCTGAATCTCCGGCAGGACCAGCTTCTCCATCGCCAGTTTGACCGCGTTGGTCGAACCCGGCACACTGATGATCGCGCAGCCCCGGTACGTGCCTGCAGTGGCCCGGCTGAGCATTGCCGCCGCGCCCACCTCGTCGTAGCTGAGCATCCGAAAGATCTCGCCGAATCCCGGCAGCTCTTTCTCCAACGCCTGCGACAGCACGTCATAGGTGCGATCTCGCTTGCTGACGCCTGTGCCTCCGTTGAAGATGATCACCTGCGCGCCGCTCCCACTGAAATCTTCCAGCGCCGCCGACACCTCTTCCGGCTCATCCGGCACGATGCGGGAAGCAATCACCCGGTGCCCCTCAGCTTCAGCCATCTGGCGGATGGCCTGGCCGCTGCGGTCCGTTTCCGGCGTGCGCGTATCGGAGACGGTCACGATCGCAAAGGCGATGCTGCCCTTTTCTTCTTCCGCCTGCCGCCGATGCTCTTCGGAGCTTTTCCCATTCTTCATGTTTCACCTTCTCATTACGTATATGTTTATGAAAACGCGCGCAGATTACAAGGCGCGCAGAGGGTCTTGGCGCCTTTGCGCTCCCGTCTCTCCTGAGCATTATACATCTGATCGGCCCAGGGCAATCGCATCTGATTTGGGTTGACAACATTGCCGCAGTTAGCCAGGGGGTCCAGGAAGGGCAGGCACAAGGCCTGCCCCTACATTCCGGTCAACCATATTGCCCCAACAATCCGGGCGGGATGAACCCGTACCGGCGGATCAATTTTGGCATGGATTGGCCGGCCTGTTATAATCTGATTCGAGCCTGAAAACGTTTCCAGCAATCCGGCTGGTCCCCCTGTTTCGTTCTGCCAGCACTACCATTTATCAACTGAAGTTACGCAGTCGTTGCCTTGTGTCAGTTGGACCCGGTGCGTATTGACGCCGCATCTGCGTAACATGAGTTATCAGTTCGCCGTTTATCCCTGTCGTTCAGCATATCATGGCAGCGATGTTTTTCAAGAGCAACCCTTCCGTGTTCATTTGTACAACGAAGTGAACGCGGTTCTTCCTTATACGTTCAATCCAACACATTTCCAGGAGGAAAACAGTGCAGCGCACAGAAATGAGTCGAAGAAGCTTTTTACAGTTGGCCGCGGGCAGCACGGCAGTCGCTGCGTTAGCCGCGTGCGCGCCGCCGGTGCCGGCCAGCAGCGGTACAGGCGCATCTGCCGAGCCTATTACCCTGAACTTCTTTAACCGGGGCGGTCAGTTCATTGAGAACGTTATGGACCAGCAGATGTCCTTATACAGGGAGGCCAACCCCAATATCGAGTTCGAGATTAACGCGGTGGCCGGCGCCTCCCACCAGGAAGCCCTGCTGATCATGATTTCCGCCGGCACTGGACCGGACATGTGGTTTGACGCCAACCGCACGACCGGCCCCCTCACGCGCAAGGGTGTGACGACCAATCTTGAGCCGTACTTTGAGGCGGATCCTGATTTTAGTGAAGATGATTATGTCGAAAACGTCTGGATCGCCCAAACCTACGACGGCGCTCGCTGGGGCATCCCCTGGGACAGCGGCGCGATGCTCATGGCGTTCAATATCGACTTGTTCGATGAGGTTGGCGTTCCGCATCCAGAGCCGGATGCATGGATGACATGGGACGAAATCGTCGAACTCGCCAAGGTTCTCACCTTCGACCTGGACGACAATTCAGCTAACGATTCTGATTTCGATCCGGCCCGGGTGCGTCAGTACGGACTCAGGGCTGGCTTTGGTCACGGTCGGCCGACGTATATTTGGGGCAATGACGCGGAGGTTATCGCCGACGACGGCACGATGCCTATGGATTCGGATGAATTCATTGAGGCGATGAACTGGTTGGCGGATTTGGGTTTGAAACACTTTGTGAATCCATCGCCGGCATACGAAGCTGCTGGCGAGACCAGCCTGCAGGCCGGCAACGTAGCCATGCAGCACATCGGCGTCTGGTCATTGGGCCGTATCAACCAGGCTGGTGTCAACTGGGGCACATTCCCGGTCCCGTATAACAAGACTAAGACTTCCTACGGCCACTACTCGCCCCTATGCGTTTTCTCCCAGACTGACTATCCCCAGGAATCCTACGACTTCATCTCCTGGGCCTGCCTCAGCAACGCAGGGCAGCAGATTCTTGTCGATTTGGGTATGCAGCAGCCGACCCGTAAAGATCTGCGCGAACAGTTCCTGACCAATGAGTCACCGCCGGAAATGAAGTACCGCCAGGCGTTCTATGACGCGTTCGAGGATAAGGAAACGTTCCGCTGGCCCGGCGACACGATCGGCTCTTACTACGGTGGCTGGTATCAGACGATGCTGGATTACTGGGGACCGTATCTGGACCAACTTTGGATCGGTGATATTCGCTGGGAAGATGTCGCCACTGAGGTGCGCCAGGGCTCTGAACATATCCTTCAAACAGGTGAAATCACCTAAATGCAATCTTCACCTGCTCAATCTACACCCGCCGCGCAGACCGATCGAGGTCTGCGCTTTTTCCATCGTCTCAGCTTCGAAGAGACTTTTTTTGGCTGGCTGTTTATCGTTCCAGCTGTATTGGGGCTGCTGTTTTTCCGCCTCGGCCCGGTGTTCGCCAGCTTCTATCTGAGCTTCACGAAATATGAAATCATCACTGCGCCCCGGTGGATCGGATTCGCCAACTACACCAAACTGCTCAATGATGCTCTGTGGCTGCGATCCATTGAGGTGACCTTGTGGTATGTCTCTCTTTTTGTGCCTCTGTCCCTCACATTTGCCTACACCATTGCTCTGCTGATGAGCCGCGACGTGCGGGGGATCACATCCTATCGCACTCTCTGGTATCTGCCGTCAGTGGTGCCGGTGGTCGCCAGCGCCACCATCTGGCGCTGGGGCCTGAATCCGGAGTTCGGGCCGATCAACTATCCACTCAAGGTGCTGGGCCTGCCCGCGCCCCGCTGGCTGACCGACCCGGACTGGATCGTACCATCCATTGTTTTTATCGGTCTGTGGGGGCTGGGCAACTCTGTGCTCATTTTTCTGGCTTCGATTACCAGTGTTCCCCGCACGTTCTACGAAGCCGCGGAAGTGGATGGGGCCAACCTCTGGGCCAGGTTCCGCCATGTGACCTTGCCCCTCACCTCATCGATTATCTTCTATCAGTTGATTGTGACGGTCATCAATAGCTTTCAGGTCTTCGGGGTGGCCTATGTCCTCTTTGTATCGAATCCGTCTGCTTCCTCTGCAGGACCGGACAACGCCGCGCTCTTTTATGTGCTGTACATGTTTCGCAACGCCTTCGGATACTTTCGCAACGGCTACGCATCAGCCATGGCCTGGATTCTCTTCCTCGTGGTAATGCTGCTGACGATTGTCCTTTTCTACAGTCAGCGGCGTTGGGTCTATTACGAAACAGAAGGGGGCGGGTCATGACCGCTTACCGTATCAGGCACACTGCCAGTCGTTTTCTGATTCATCTGGCGCTGGCCGGTGGCAGCGCATTCATGCTGATTCCCTTCTTTTGGCTGCTTTCTTCTTCATTGAAAGCGCCCCATGAGATCTATGTCTTTCCACCCAAGTGGATACCCGATCCGGTCCGCTGGACAAACTATCGGGAAGTGTTCGAGGTTGTGGCGGTCGCGCGCTATACAGCCAATACAATGATTGTCACGATCTTTTCTACGGTGGGCGTTATAATCAGCTCCTCCATGGCTGCCTACAGCTTTGCCCGGCTGCGTTTCAAAGGGCGAGATATCGTGTTTGGCTTGATCCTCTCGACCGTGATGCTGCCGTACGTCGTGACCATGATTCCCGTCTACATTCTGTTCACACGCCTGGGCTGGATCGGGACTTATCTACCCCTGATTGTGCCGGACTGGTTTGGCGGGCCGATTACGATCTTTCTGTTGCGCCAGTTCTTCCGCACGATTCCCCTGGAGCTGGAAGACGCGGCCCGCATCGACGGGGCCAGTCGTCCTCGTATATTTGCCCAGATCATTCTTCCTTTGGCCCGGCCTGCGCTGACGGTCGTTCTCGTTTTGTCCCTGCTCTACAATTGGAACGACTTTCTGGCGCCGCTCATTTATCTGCATAAGCGAGATATGTTTACCCTGGCCCTGGGACTAAACGCACTCCAACATTTCGAAAGCGGCCTCGACTGGACCCACTACGTGATGGTGCTGGCCACCCTGATGGTGCTGCCGGTCATTATTGTCTATTTTCTCGCGCAACGGGCCTTCGTCGAAGGGATCGTCCTTACCGGGCTGAAAGGATAAGAACGATAGCGAAATGGGCTACAACGATGGGGAGAAAGAGCAGATCTGCGGCAAGACCGCGGCAACGCTCTTCGGGTTGACGAACCACCTATAGAAGATCTCCGACTGAGAGAGTGAAATGTCTGCCATGAAACGGTACGAATTCGGCGTTGTTACCGATGAGATCGATCAGGACTTTGCGCGTGCCTGTTCGATCGCCCGCGAGGAGGGTATGTCCTACGTGGAGTTGCACAACCTATGGGGAAAGCCGGTCCACGAGCTGACGGACGCAGAGCTGGACCGGGCACAGCAGCTCACCGCGGAGAACGGCCTGCGCACCCATCTGGTGTGTGGGATGTTTTTCCGGCCATTCCCTCTGGCCGATCTCTCCCTGGACGAGATGGAGAGCCATCCTCGCTTTCAAGCGCATATGGACCGGCTGGAGCGCTTCATCACCATTGCGCATAAATTCAAGGCGCCCAACATTCGCACGTTCGGCTTTACCCGGGATGTAGGCGGCGGCAACCCATCGCCCCGCTCCGCGGACGGCGGCGGTATGGATGAGGAAACCCTGGCCAAGATCGCCAAAGGCATCCGGAGCGCCTGCCAGCGGTTGCAGGACGAAGGGCTGGTGTTGGCGTTGGAAAATGCCCGTTCTCTTTACGCCAATACCGGCGGCAACATGCGGCTTGTGCTGGACGCGGTGCAGATGCCGAATCTCAAAATCATCTGGGATCCGGCCAACGCCTTCGTCGCCGGCGAAGACCCGGCAGCCGGCTATCAGCAGGTGAAAGGCCACATTGTCGATATTCACTGCAAGGATGCAGTTGTGCTCGACGAGGGCACCGGCCTGACCGCTTGGGCGCGCATCGGCGCCGGCGGAACCGACTGGCCTGCCCATCTCACTCTGCTGCAAAACGAGCCGGTCGATACCTATACGGTTGAAACTCACTGGCAGGCCAACGGGCAGGACAAGGCCGCCAATACGCGCCAAACATTTGCCAGTCTGAAAGACCTTATCGCCGACCTGCCATAGCGTTAAAGACAAAGGGAAGGAGCGTACAGAATCGGTACGACGCGAGCCGACTTCATCGGCGTCGTCGCGCCTTCCGTTGTCCCCCATAACCTGCTCTGCGCGCTACTGTCCAGCCTCCTCCGCCGTCCCGATCGGGAAGTCTGCCGGCAGCTTCTCTGTAAACCGCTCTTCGTCAAATCCGCATGAGGGATGGCCAAAGCCGCTCAGGCTTGTCCCATCCGGTTGCAGATCGAAGATAATGTTGTCGTCGGCGCTGGCGCTCACACCTGCCGGGATGAAATCCAACTGAAGAAGATCGCGCAGCTTCCATGCGACAATGTGGTCGGCGCAAGGGGTGTCGCCGCCGATACCGATTGCCCCTATCAGGCTGCCGCCCGCGTTGTAAAGTGGAAGCCCGCCGCCGGAGCGGCTCCATCCGCCCGGCCTCTCCCCCACCAGCGGGTCATCTGCTTGACCGTAGTCGCTTGCAGGTCCCGCGTAGGCTGTGGCAGTGTCCAGGGGATTGCTCCCGTGCAGTCCGTACAGGTTCCCCCCCGGCTGCGTAGCCGAATAGAGATTGCTCGTAGAAAAGGCAAGCCGCGTCAGACTGAAGGCATTGGCCGCATTGGCCTTTTGCACGGAGAGTAAACGGCCCCCCGGCCACTGCGAACCTCTGTTGGCGCCCGAGAAGGCAATAGAGCAAACCACTCCATCGCGGTCAACCACAGTCGCCCACATATGATTTCCCAGCCCGCCATTGTTGCCGCCTGCCACAATTCTTTCCAGCGCGCCTTTCACCTCGTCGCGGCCGGGCAGGCTGTCGCAACCGGTGAGAAATTCCGGCTCCTGCCGGCTTACGGTCGCGCTCTCCACAAAGCGGGTCGAAGGCGCCCCTGGGACAGCCACCCCTTCAAATCGGATCACCTTGCCGCGTCCCGGTTCCCCTACGCTGGCGCCGTTGATCGTCACATACGCGTTCCCGTTGATGTCAAAGTCGATCGACGTCGGAAAGGGCAGCCCGGTGATGACATTCTGTGATGTTTCCCCCCCGCCCACGCGGACCACCGCCCCGCTGTTCGGAATCGGGCCTTCGTCCGTGAAAATGCCGAAGCGTACGGCATACAACTCGCCGTCCGGGCCGGTGCGCAGATCCGTCAACATCGTAAGATCTGTGGCGTAGTCCTCAACGCCGCCCGTAACAGGGTCGACCACGACGACCTTCGCCGAACCGGGCAGGAAGGGAAATCCAGGAAGCAGTGAGACGTAGATGCGGCCGTCCGCCCCAAAGGTGACGCCGGTCGGCACCGGGTCCGACTCCAGCGCTCCCTCCCGATACGGATTCGGCAGCGGACCGGGGATGCCCTCAAACACGGCAATCACCTTGGCGGTCTGGCTGACTACGTCTACCTGTACAAGCGTGTTGGCTCCCGCCTCCGCCACGTAAAGAAGACCGTCCGGTCCTGCGGTCAGCCCGTAAGGATGAGACTCCAGAACGTACCCGTCCGGGTTGAGTTCCTTCTCCAACTTCCAGAGAGGCACGACTTCCAGCACGGAGCCCTGCAACACCCGCAATACCGCGGCCGTGTCGGGCAGCGCCTCTTCGCTGGCTACGCCCTGCCAGACGCCGGCTGTTGCGTACATCTCATTGTTCAGGAGGGCCAGCCGGGCGCCTCCGACGATGTCGCTGCCCAGAAAGATGGAAGTCAACGTCGCCACGAGCTGAGGCTGGCCGCCCGGCGTTACCCGCATCACCCGCGCGGTATTCCCATAGGTCGCCTTGATGATTTCATTCGTATTTGGATCAAGGCCTCCCACTTCAACTTCCTGCTCTCCGCCCAGTCCAACGTCAATGACCCAGACACTCCCGTCATCGATAACCAGCACACCCTGGGGCCCGTTCAGGCCTTCCACGATCACTGTGCCGCCGCTTTCCCGTTCCTGCGCCCGCGCGCTGTGGGAGGCAGTTCCCAGCGCCGACAGAACTGCAAGCGCCAAAATGCCGTTGATGAAAATGCGGATCGTTTTCAATTGACTTCTCCTCCCGCGCGCCGCGCCTTGATAGACAAACAGAGTTCGGGGCGCGAAGACGCATTTCGAACAGGGAATCCGCCGGACGGCGTAAGTTCGACAGTGATCCCGCCAATCTGTTACTCGCCGGCCAGGAAGACGATGAGCGCTTCAAGGTCTTCCTCGGGTATGTGGCGATATGACGGCATCTTGTGGGGACTCATTGCAAACCCCTCAACAAAGTATTTGTCCGGTTCAATGATACTTTCGTACAGGTAGGTGTAAACATCGGTCGCTTCGCCGCTGTAGGCAGGGTCTTCGATCCGTGCAGCAGCCATTGCGACCATTTCACTGTGTGTCGGCCCGAAAATGCCTCTCGTACCCGCGCTTTCAAGCTGGTGACAGACGCCGCAATACTGCTCCTTATACACGGTCAGGCCCCGGGCGGCCAGGGCGGCCAGCTCCTCTTCCGAAAGTTTACCCAATTCCGACGCGCTGCGGACGCCATTGCCCTCGACCTGCCGAATCATCAGTGCGACGTGCAAAATCCAGGAAATTCGCACAACATCTCCAGTTTGCAGCGCCCGCTCGCCGTACTCGCGATTCACTTCTTTCAGCGCCTCTACGTTGATACCCGTTTCTTCCGCGATGCTTTCCCATGTATCTCCCGGCTGAACCGTATATGTGCCCGCCAGGTCGCGGCCGGATTTTGTCCCCGCGTTCTCTTTTCCCGCGGCAACGTATGAGGACGCCAAAGCAGGAGGGCCGCCTGCCCATCCGCGCGAAGCCCCTACGTTGCGCACTTTGCCCGGCAGTTGCCGGATCGTGATCTCATCGCCAGCCCGAATGTCAACCCCGCGCAGCGCCCACAAATTGAAGTTATCCAGCAACAGGTCCAGATAGGTGACAGAGTACCTTCCGGCAACTCTCTCCCAGGAATCTCCCGTCTGCACTTCATGTACAACCGGCTGCACTGCGGCATCCGCGCTGAGACCGGGAATGGCCAACTGGTCGCCCGGCCGGATCTCCTCCCCCCGCAGCTGCCACAGCTCCGCATTGGCCTCTTTCAACAGATTTGCCGTCAAAGCGAATCTGCCGGCGATCAAGGACCAGAATTCACCCTCTCTCGCGGTGTAAACGTAGGCCAGGGAACTGTCAACCGTATACGGCCGCACAAAGCCGGCGTCCGCAACCGGTGCGGCGGAGTCGCTCCGCCCCTGTGCGCTCGCCTGGTTTGTCCCTTTCACCGCCTGCCGGGCGCTGTCAGGTGTTGGCCCGGGTGTTGCAGTTGCAGCGTTCTCCTCCGCCTCCTGCTGTGCCAGAGCCACCGCCGGCTCTGACGTCGAACTATCGCGGGACAGGTGGTAAACAGTGAAGCCCGCAATAATCAACGCGCCGAGAAGTACACTGCGCGACAACAGATTGAGGCGTCTGCCTGCTCCGCGAATGCGGCCGTACCATCCAGATTTCCTGTCTGAGCTACTCATCTTTTCCGCTTCTGCGCACGTTTCGGAGAGACAAAAATAGGAACTGCGGTTTATTCAGAGACGCCGTCCGTCCCGCCCGCCTCTGACGCCCCCGGCAGAACTTCGTTCTCACCAAGAACAGGCAGACTTTCCGGTTCCCCATCCACCGCAATGGTCCAGGCGGCTATCCAGCCCGTCAGATCGCCGGTTGTCGCAACATACCAGCTGTTATCTTCCAGCCGGCCGATGACTCGATACGTCCGGTCGTTGCTGAGTAGCTTCAGTACAGGTCCGGCAGCTTCCGGCCGTTCACGCAAATTGACCGATGGATGCAGAAGGGCGGCTGTAAGGCCGGGCAGCGTTCCCGACGCAGCCGTGTCAAAGTTGCTCTCAAGAGACTCATAGGAACTGATCAGAGCCAGAGCAGTCGCCGTCACCTGCGCAGAAACGGGCACACCCCGGTTGGCCGGAAACAGGACGGCGCCGATGATCGCGAGAATCAGGCCGCCGATGATGAGAAATGGCCAGCCTCTCCACGCCTGAGGGATATGCTGCGGGGGCGGTATGGCCGCCGGACCTTGATAGGTCGGCCCGACGAGGCGCGGCGGTCTCTGCACATCGGCCCGTTCAAAGTTCGTGAATATCGCGGCCAGCTCGGCTTCGTATCTGGGGTCTATGCGCCACTCATTCAGCCTTGCATTATAGGCGCGTCCTGATTCCGGAATGGCCGAGTTGACCGCGTCGTGAATCGCCGTGAAATCCTCCGCCCAGCCTACGCGTACATAGATCCAGCCGTGTTCCTGGCGCTGGTATGACAGCCACGCATCCGGAGGCTCGATTCGTTTGCGGGCAACTTCCAACGCTTCTTCGGTCAGCGGAACAAGCTGGGCTTCCTTCAACTCCTCGTCGTGCGTCCAGCGTTTCAGAGGATTTGAAAGCAGCCGGTAAGCCTCATCTACCTTCGCCAGAAACGGGTCCGACTGTTCCGACCCCGCGATCAGGACAGAGTCGTCCAGATATTCGCCCGTATGCAGACGGACCTGGCGCCGGTATGCCGCGTCAAGTACATCCTGCGAAGCGTTGGGCTGAACCCCCAATATGTGATAGTAGCTTTCCAGGGATCTGTTGTCCACCATCCGCGGCTCGTATCAGCCCTGATGAGGATTCTTCAACCACAGACTCCATCTTTCGAAAACCGGGTACGGCCATGAAGGACGGGCGAGAAACGACCAAAGGCCCTTCCCGCCGCCGCTTTCCCGGCTTCTCGCGCTCGGACTCTCTAACGGCTGACTTCATCCGAATAGCCGCCGCTTTCCACCAGCGCGGCTACCTCCTCCTTTTCAAACACGCCCATGTCGCCGGGAATCGTAAACTTCATTCCCGCCGCCGCCGCCCCCCACCTCAGGGCGTCGGCCAGCCAGTCCTCTCTGTCATGGTGCAGGTAACGATAGAGAACGCCGGCTGTGAAAGCATCCCCCGCGCCGATGCGCCCGATCGTTCCGCCCCCCGGGAAGATCGGCTGGCGAATCGGGTCCTGCCCCGGCACTGCCGCAATTGAACCGTCGGCGCCCAAGGTGAGAATGACAGTGGCCTGGGGGAACGTCTGCCGCAGCGCGGCCAGCGCCTCTTCGGGGTTGATCTCTTCAGGCAGACCATAGTGGGTCTGGGCATCCCGGACCGGCGCAAATACAATGTCTGCCGCCGCGGCAAAGGGATGGCATCCCCTGCGTGACTCTTCAGGCGTCCACAGCTTGGATCGGTAGTTGAAATCGAAACTCACGCTCCAGCCGGCCGCCCGCGCCAGTTCCAGAGCGCGTTTGGCCGTCGCGGCGGAGCTTTCGCTGATCGCAAGCGTGATTCCGGTCAGGTGGAGATGCCGCCCGCCCGCCTCGCTGAAAAGCGCCACCGGCAGTTCATCCGGTGTCATGCGGCTCGCCGCCGAATCGGCCCGGTCGTAGATGATCGAAGTAGGCCGGGCGCCGTCGCCGAATTCAACAAAAAATGTCCCCAGTCGTTCGCCCTCGGCCCAGACGATATGGGAGGTGTCCACGCCGTGCCCCATCAGGGTGCGCGCAATCCGCCTCCCCAGGGCATTCTCCGGCATACGGGAAATCCACGTCGTCCGCACGCCCAGCCGGGCCAGGGCCACCGCCGTATTCGATTCGGTTCCGCCCGCCTCCAACTCAAAGTAGGCCGCCTGTTCAATGCGCAGCTGGCCTGGCGGCGTCATCCGCAGCAGCGTTTCGCCAAGTGTTACTACGTCGAACCCGCTCATGTTTCCCCGCGCGCCTCCTCCACGGCTGCCACAAACCTGCGAGCCTGCTCCGTTATGGCCTGCCAGTTGCCGTCCGCCACCCAGTCCTTGCGTACCAGCGCACTGCCGACCCCCACCGCCACCGCGCCCGCTCGCACAAATTGGCCGGCATTCTCCAGCCCAACCCCGCCCGTGGGCATCAGCTTCAGATGGGGCAGCGGGGCAAGTATGTCCGTGAAGTAGCCCGGTCCGAGCCTGGCCGCGGGAAAGACCTTCACCACCGCCGCGCCGGCCAGCCAGGCGGTCTGGACCTCCGTCGGCGTGAACGCGCCGGGCATGACCGGTACGCCGAGCCCGGCGCAGTAGGCGACCGTGGGCAGGTCCAGCGTCGGCGCGACCACAAACTGCGCGCCGCTGGCGATAGCCGCCGCCGCCATCTTCCGGTTCAGCACCGAGCCCATCCCCAGAGCCGCGGCGCCTTGAGCGAAAGCAGGTACGCGCGCCCGCAGCAGCGAGAGGGCCTCCAGCGCGCCCGGACTGGTCATCGTCAGCTCGACCGCGGTTACTCCGCCGTCCAGCAGGGCCTGGGCCAGACCGGCCGCCCCCGCCAGATCCGGGAGACGGACGACCGGCACCACCCCACCCTTCTCGATTACCTGGACGGCATTTTGGGCGTCATTCACGTGCGTAGTCCTGTACACAGTTCAGACGGAAAAGTATCCTTAACTCTATCCTACTCAGCCGGACATTGGCAAACGGAAGGCAAAAATGAGGGGAGAGGGGAAGGGCGAGGAGAGAGGAGAGAGGAGAGAGA
>VXMH01000105.1 GCA_009841235.1 Caldilineaceae bacterium SB0661_bin_32
TCTCGGTTGGCGTCGGCGTTTCAGCAGGAGGCGGTTCCGGCGTCTCGGTTGGCGTTGGCGTTTCAGCAGGAGGCGGTTCCGGCGTCTCGGTTGGCGTCGGTTCCAGCGCTTCAGTTGGCGTCGGTGTCGGCGTTGGCGCCAACTGCCACCAGAAGCTGATGCGAGCCACGCCGGAACTCTCGAAAAACTCGACCTGGAGGGCGCGTTCACCGCCCGGCAGGGTCACATCAACATTGACCGTACGGTCGGCGCCATCCTCCCATGCGTCGAGAATCAGTTGACTGTCCAGATAGACGCGAGCGCCGTCATCGATCCGCAGGAAGAAGCGATAGGTGCCGGGTTCAAAGGAGACGCGCCGCTGCCAGCGGGCGGAAAAATGATCGGCGGGCAGGTTCGCCGCCGGTCTGCCCTCACCCCAGTTGAAATCGATCTGCGGTTCATCCCGCACCAGCACCGGGTTCCCCTGTAAGCCGCGGTTACCGAAGTATTCTCCCTTCCAGCCGCTGAACGAGTCGTTGCGCTCCCACCAGAAGCGCATCAGGGCCACGCCCGTGCGTTCGAAGTAGTCCACCTGGATTGTGTGAAAGCCTGTACTGAGGGGGACATCCACCGTGTAAGTTCGCGCGGCGCCTTCTTCCCATTCATCCAATACGAGAACGTTGTCGATGTAGAGCCGGAAGCCGTCGTCGACTTCGACATTAAAGCGATAGATGCCGGCTTCGAAGTTGAGTGTACGCTGCCAGCGGGCGCTGAAATGATCCACGCCCAAGTTGCTGGCCGCCGTTCCTTCCCCCCAATTGAAGAAGATCACCAGATCGTTGCGTGTGAGCAGCGGCGGTCCCGACTGGTTTGGATTGTTCCAGTAATCACCGCGCCAATCGGTGATGATAAGCGGCGTCGGCGTGGGCACAGGCGTGTTCGTCGGTGTAGCCGTTGGAGTGGACGTAGGTATGGACGTAGGCGTAACCGTTAGTGTTGGCGTTGCAGTCACCGCTTCTTGCGCCGTCGTTGTGTCGGCCGTGGCCGCAGCGTCGTCGGTTTCAGTCACCTCGACGTCATCGCCGGTCTGGAAGAGCGCTGTCGCCTCGTGTTTTCCATCGGACGTGTATGCAAGCACGGTATGCGTGCCCGCGTCCAGCCAGCGCGGGCTGATCGGGTAGAGAAAGCCTGTGCTGATCGTGCCGGCCGTGTCCGCGGTGCTGGCAGCAAGGATACCGCTGCGGCCGCGCTCATCGCGCAGAGCGATCAAAACCAGGCTGCCCACCGGCCAGTTCTCGCCGGTAACCTGTACATAGACGCCGGCGGAGCCCGAGGTTGGCGCAATGACAATGGCCGGTTCACCGCTCGTTCGTTCGACAACGGCCTGCGTGGGCACACCGACCGGCGGACTGTACCCTGTCGGGGTACAAGCGCTGACCACGAGCGCTATCAGAGCCAGAAGGCTGAACCGAGCTGGGGTAAGGTGTGGGACGATAAGCCGACCGGTGGTGCCTGAGAGGGGATTATCGGTCTTCATTCTGGCTTTACTCCTGCGCGAATTGTGAATTGCGCTTCCGATTTGCGATGTCAGCGCCGAGGCGGGGCAGCAGACCAGAAAAACAAGAGTATGATCTTCAGAAGAAACGAGCGTCGGCAGGAGAGCGTTCCCACAGGCCTCGTTTAATGCGTAACCGGGTCGTCAAATGAACGCGTGGTAACCATCTGCTAGAATTATACCACTAAACTACAGGTGAAAGACAGTTGAGGCCTGGTCGAATCCGAATAACCGTCGGCGGGATCGATGACGGACGGCGAACTTGTGCGCCGCGCCCAACAGGGTGAGCGGCAGGCATTTGATGAACTGATACTGCGGCACCAGCCCATCGCGCTCTCACTGGCGATTCGCATCGTCGGAGACCGGGAGCGGGGGCTGGAGTTGACCCAGGAAGCCGTCCTGCATGCCTATCTCTCGCTGGATCGCTTGCGCAAGCCGGACAGCTTTCGCGCCTGGCTGTGCGGCATCGTCGTCAACCTGTGCAAAAACCATCTGCGCAGACCGCGGGTGGAAACTCTATCGCTCGAACTGCTCAGCGGCGGGCGCAGTTTTGATTCGCTGCCGTTTCCCGACAGCGCCCCGCAACCGCACGAAGCCGCGGAGGCCAGAGAGACGCACCGCCTGATCCTGGCGGCGGTCGAGCAGCTGTCACCGGCCAACCGGGATGCCGTCCTTCTCTACTACTTCAAGCAGCTGAACCTGCGCGAGATCGCCGCTCTCCTGCAGATAAGCGTGCCAGCCGTCAAAGGGCGTCTGCACAAGTCCCGCCGCAAGCTGCGCGACCAGCTTCTTCCAAATTTCGCTGAATTGCAATCGAAACCAGCCGTTGCCCAACAGACCAGGAGCCAAAAGATGATCCCCGTTACCGTTCTCGACATCGTGGTGCCAGATCCGGAAAAGGATTCCAGAATACTGATTCTTGCGGATGAAAGCAGGCGCCGCCTGCTGGCGATCTGGATCGGCCCTTTCGAGGCGGATGATATCGCACTCAGTCTGCGAGAGATTAAGCTTCACCGGCCGATGACATTCAGCTTCATGGCCGACATGCTGGGCAAGGCAAGCGTGCAGATCGAATCGGTGGCGGTCTCCGCCCTGGAAAACGACACCTTTTTTGCAACCGTACACGCCCTGAATGGCGACGGCAAAGTTGCCGTTGATGCGCGGCCCAGCGACGCAATTGCCCTCGCCATGCGCACACAAAGCCCCATCTTTGTCGCCGCTGAAGTAATGGAGGCCGTGGGCCTGGAAATCCCCGCCGATATGGAGGTTTCCGCACAGGGAAAGCGGCCGAAAATGAGCGAACTCTTCCCCATCGATCCTGAGGAGAAAGAGAGCAGGCTAAAGGAGCGAGAGAGATGGGAAAGTATGTCGCCCGAGGAGCGACGTGAAGAAAGCCGTAAGAAGCTGCTGGCTCACCTGACCGAATCGGGCACCTTGAGCCAAAGCGGTGAGTCAGGGGACGAGTAAATGCCGCCCTTGTGCAGTTCTCAACTACCGGCCGAAAGACCGCGAACCGCCTGCTCCTGAACGCCGGCTTTCCCTCTGTCCGCGTGGAACTGATGCACCGTCTGCGCAAAGCGGGCGAAGAGCAGATCGGCGTCGTGGGGGCCGGGGCTGGCTTCCGGGTGATATTGGACGCAGAAGACGGGCCGGTCGGTGAGACGCATCCCTTCCAGCGTGCCGTCATTCAGGTTGAGATGCGTGACTTCGACGTTGTCGGGCAGCGTCACCTGGTCGACGGCGTAGTTGTGGTTCTGCGCCGTGATCTGGATGTTCGAGCTGTCCACGTCGCTGACCGGCTGGTTGCCGCCATGGTGGCCGAACTTCAGCTTGAAGGTCTCCGCCCCCAGCGCGAGTCCGATGATCTGATGCCCCAGACAGATGCCGAACATCGGCCGGCCGCTCTCCAGCAACCTCGCAACCGACCTGGCCGCATACGGCACGCCGGCCGGGTCGCCCGGCCCGTTGCTGAGAAATATCCCGTCGGGATCCAGGTCCAGAACCTCCTGGGCGGGCGTATTGGCGGGTACTACCGCCACCCGCAGATTGTGGCTGGCCAGGCGGCGTAAAATGTTGTGCTTCATACCGAAATCATAGGCGACCACCAACGGAGAGGCGTGTCCGGTGCCATCCAGCCATGGGCCGGACGCAGCATCGCCGGATGCGACCGGCGTCCATTCGCCCTCCGTTTCGTCGCTCCAGTAGAACGGCTCCTCACACGTCACCTCCTGCACCAGATCGCGGCCGTCCAGCCCCTCCCAGCCGCGGGCAAGCTCGATCAGCTCGGCCTGTGTGCGGCTGCCGTCAGTGCAGAGCGCGCCGTGCAGCACCCCCTCCTCACGCAGCAGCCGGGTCAACGCGCGCGTATCCACCTGGCTGATGCCGGGTATACTGTGCCGTTCAAGATAGCTCCCCAGATTCTCATTGGCGCGCCAGTTAGACACAACCGGGCTGACCTCGCGCACGATGAACGCGGTCACCTGGGGCCGGTCGCTCTCTACATCCTCGCGGTTCACTCCGGTGTTGCCCACGTGGGGCACGGTCATGCAGACCATCTGGCCGCGGTAGGAGGGATCGGTCAACACCTCCTGGTACCCGGTCAGACTGGTATTGAAGACAACTTCCCCTACCACGGTCGTCCGGGCGCCGAAGCCTTCGCCTTCGAAGATGCGGCCATTGGCCAGGGCAAGCGCGGCCCTCACTGTTCCTCCTCCCCGGACGGTAGTTTTCCTTGTAACTGGATCGGTTTGCGGTTCACGGTTCCTTGCGTTCCCGGTTTGCTGTTTGCGTGCCTGTATGCCAGCTTCAAGGGCTGCCAGGCCTGCCATTTGAGCAGAGGCGAGGCCGCAGTCTGGGCGGCTTGGGCTTGTTTGACAGGGCTGTCGGTCAGACTGCGCGCCACCGCCACCTCATCACAGTGGTGAAATTTGGGGCAGTAGATACAGTCCTGCCACAGCTTGGGGCTGATGCTCCAGCGGTCCACAATTTCAAAGCCGAGCTTTTCGAAGAACCCTTCCTCCAGGGTGAGCGCACAGATCTGGGCATACCCGCGTGCCGTGGCCATCTGGACCAGCTCCTCCACGATACGGCGGCCGATACCCTTGCCCTGCCCCTGCGGCGCCACCGCCAGCGAGCGTATCTCCACCAGTTGCTCGGTCAGGGGCACCAGGGAGCCGCATCCCAGCAACTGAGCACCGTCCCCCGCAGCCACCAGCCAGTCCGGCAGCGAATGCAGAATGCTCTCCTCGGTGCGCGGCAGCATCAGGTTTTCCGCCGCAAAGCCATTGACCAGCGCGGCAATGTCAACGATGTTTTTTTCAGCGGCCGGCTGTATGCGGATCTCGTCCATAACCTCGGTTGCCAGTGGCCAGGAACGTGGCGGTGAGCGAAGTTCACTGACCACTAGCCACAGGTCGTCTGCGTCACATCTCCTGCAGGATTGCGCCCAGCTTCGACACGGCCTGGGCCAGTTCCTCTTTATTGATTGTCAGCGGCGGCACGAAGCGCAGGATCTTATCGCCCGCACTCAACAGCAGAAGTCCGGCTTCATACCCTTTCTCCATGAGCGGTCCGGCCTCGATGTCCATTTCTATGCCAACGATCAGGCCTTTACCTCGGATCTCGAGAATATGGGGGCTGTTCAACTCGGCCAGCAGCTCCATCAGATACTCGCCCTTTTCCTTCACGTCGGCCAGAAACTCCGGCTGCGACACCCGGTCCACCACCGTGGAAGCTACGTGTGTGGTGAAGGGGTTGCCGGCAAAAGTGCTGGCATGATCGCCGGCATGGATCGTATCCGCCACCTTCTGTTTCATCATAATCGCGCCGATGGGGAGGCCGCCGGCCAGCGGCTTGGCCGCGCTCATCAGGTCCGGCTCGACGCCATAGCCCTGATAGGCCCACAGGTCGCCGCTGCGCCCCAGGCCGCACTGCACCTCGTCAAAGATCAGGAGCGCGCCGTATTCGTCCGCCAGCGCCCGCAACCCCTGCAAAAACTCGGGCGTGGCCGGGTTGATGCCGCCTTCGCCCTGGATCGGTTCGACGATAATCGCGCACACCTTGTCGCTCATCTGCGCGCGCGCGTCATCCAGGTCGTTGAACTCGGCGAAGCGCACGCCCGGCATCAGCGGCTCGAACGGCTGCTGATACTTCTCACGCGGCGTGGCCGCCAGCGCCCCGAACAACCGTCCGTGGAAGGCGTCGCTGAAGGCCAGGATCTCATACTTGTCCTCGTGGCCGTGCTCGCGGGCGTAGCGGCGGGCGAACTTGAAAGCGCCTTCGTTTGCGCTTGCCCCGCACAGGCAGAAATGCACCTTGTCGGCGAAGCTGGACTCGCACAGTTTCTTCGCCAGGCGCGTGTGCGGCTCGGTGTGATACAGATTGCTTGTGTGGTACATGCCGGTGGACGCGGCCTCTTTGATCGCCTCTTCCACCCCGGCGTCGTTGTAGCCGAGAACGTTCACCGCAATGCCGGCCACCAGGTCCAGATATGCCTTGCCTGTGCTGTCATATACCGTACAGCCTTCGCCCTCTGTCAGCACAAACGGGGGCCGCCCGAATACGCCAAGCACGTAATCCTTTTCGGCCTGAATAATTTCCTCTGCGTTCACTTTCTCCTCCTGAAGGGTCTCATTTTATTCGCCAACCACTCAGCCATTCTCTATCCGCCATCCAATTTGAGGCAAGCCAAGGGTTTTCTCACTATCCCAAAAAACGCCTGCGAGTGGCGTTACCAACCACTGATCACTGGCCACTGCCCCCTGCAGTTCCAATGATTCCGGTTCCACCGTCCTCCTGGACACCGGCTAAATTCGTGATAACCGCCTGTGTAACACCGCGCCTGACCGCGTCAACCGCACTCCTGACCTTCGGCACCATGCCGCCGCTGATGCTCCCCTCGGCGATCCACTCTTCGCACTGGTCCGCGGTGATGCCGCGCACGACCCGCCCGGCGATCAGAACACCGGGCACATTGCTGACAAAGATCAACTTGATCGCGCCCATAGCCGCCGCGATCGCCGCCGCAACATGGTCGGCGTTGACGTTATAACTGAGGCCGTCGAATGCGCCCACGCTGATGGGGCTGATAACGGGCACGACATCTGCCTCCAACAGGGTGGTCAGCAGCCCGGTGTCAACGTCCTGAACCTCGCCCACACGGCCCAAGTCGCCCTGCGGATGCCACATCTTTTCCACAAAGACCGTGCCGTCGTCCACTCCGCTGATGCCGATGGCCCGCACATCCTCGTTCACAAACTGGCGGACGATCCGTTTGTTCATCAGGCCGCTGAGCACCATCTCCGCCACATCCAGGCTCTCCTCATCTGTGACCCGCAGCCCCTCGATAAAACGGGGCTCCAGCCCCAACCGCTTCTGAAAGTCGGCGATCGTCTTGCCGCCCCCGTGCACGACAATCGGGCTCCTGCCGTCCTGCTGCAAACTTTTTACCGCCTGCACCAGGCCAAACAGAAAGGCCTCGTCGTCCAACTCGTTTCCACCGATCTTGAGGATGACGACGCGGCGCCCTTTCTCCTGCGCCGGGTCAACGGCAAGCGTGTCAGTTTCACTCAGGTTCATAAAGTTGCCTCGTGCCGTGGTTGGAACACAGATGCTCGCTGCGAGAGCGGACGGGCGGAGGCTTCACACAGCGCGCCGCGCATGCTTTCTCTGTCGCATTACCTCGTATGCCAGCGCCGCCGCCGCTGCCGTTGTGCCCAGAGACGGCTCGTAACTGACACGGTCGTACGGGATCTGCAAGCATAAGTCGGCCTGCTTCGCAAACGACCGGGTAACACCCCGCTTTTCCCCGCCTACCAGCAGAAATAGCGGGGCGGTCAGATCGGCCTCATCGATCGGCAGCGCGTTCTCCTTCTGGGCGCAGGCCACCATCAACCCTCGCTCACGATAGAATTCCGCCGCTTCCGCAACGGTCTCGGCAACCGCCATCGGCATCAACTCTGACGCGCCCGCCGAAGCACGCGCCACCGTTGCCGCCGCGCTCATCCAATTGCGGGCCCGCAGCGCCACGCCGTGCGCGCCCATCGCGTACAGCGCCCGCAGCGACTGACCGAAGTTGAAGGGGTCTTCGATGCCGTCCAGCATCACGACAAATGCCGGTCCATTCCCGCGCGGCAGCAACGCTTCCAGGCTGACAAATTGTCGTTGCCCTGCCTCGGCCGCGATGCCGCCGTGGGAGTTGCCCTGAGTGACGGCGTCGATTTCCGCCGCGCCCACCTGGGCCACCGGCACATCGGCCTCCCGCGCCCGGTGTTGCAGCCAGCGTACTGTCCGGTCCTCCCGGTCTGCCCGCAGCAGCACGCGGTGAACGGTACGATAGGGAGAACGCAGGGCCGCGGCCACCGAGATCTTGCCTTCCAGGAAAGTGATTGTTTCTTGCTCGCTCAACGCCTGGCCTGAATCCACTTGTTTCCGGCTTTTCCAGGGACATACATGTCTGCCGGGGGCAGCACGCCGTCTCTTGGCGACACCATGGTTAATGGTTGGGTACAATCACCAGATACTGACAATTGGCTACTCAGCAGAGCGGTTACTGCAATCCCGCGGTCTCGTCCAACCCTACGGCGATGTTGTAGTTCTGAACCGCCTGTCCGCTGCCCCCTTTGATCAGATTGTCGATCGAGGCGGTGATGACATACTCACCCCCATCCGGCAGCAACGGATCAGCCTGTGTTATACCGATGGCGCAGCGATTTGTGCCGGCCGTGTGGGCAAGGCTGGCCTGCTCGCCTTGAGGCAACAGATGGATAAATGGCTCACCGGCGTAGTTCTCCGCATAAAGTTCGCGGATACGCTCCTCTGTCACCCCGGCGGGGACGTCCACGTACATCGTGCTCAGAATGCCCCGGTTGACCGGCACAAGATGGGGCGTGAAGAGAAACCTGTGGCCGCGCTGCCCACCGTTGGCCGCTCCCAGCACCTGTTCCATCTCGGCGATGTGCCGGTGACGGTGGCCGACGTTGTACGGGGTAATGTTTTCGTTGGCCTCAACGAACTGGTAGGTCAGGTTCGTTTTGCGGCCCGCTCCCGATACGCCGCTCATGCTGTCGATGATCACCCGTTCCCCCAGCCAACCCGCCTTGGCCAGCGGGTACAGGCCCAGATTTACGCTGGTGGGATAGCAGCCGGGGTTGGCGATCAACTGTGCGCCGTCCAGCTGGCCGCGGTACAGTTCGCACAGGCCGTAGCGGGCCTCGGCGCACAGCTCCGGCGCGCTGTGTTCGACGCCGTACCAGCGTTCATAGACATCTACGTCTTTCAGGCGAAAATCGGCGCTCAGATCGATAACCCGCACGCCGGCGCCATAGAAGCGTCTCACCGCCTCCATCGACTCCGCATGCGGCAGACATAGAAAGACGACATCCACCTCATCTGTGCGCAGATAGGCGCTCTCAAGGTTGATCAACGGGTAGTCCCAGGGCGTACTGAAGATCTGGTCGAAGCGCTTACCTGCATTGCGCTCGCTCGTCAGCCAGCCCACCTCAAGCTCCGGATGCCGGTGGATCAAGGTGATCAGCTCATACCCGATATAGCCTGTTGCGCCGGCGATTCCTGCCTTATTCATCTCCTCTCTCCCTCTCGTTCTCATAGTGCAAGGCGCATATCAATCGGATTTTCGTTCGGGACGGGCACCAATCGGAACTCGAACTGCTTCGGAATGTATACCGATTGCCCGCGTCTGTTGAATGCGCTGCCGTTGTGCCCTTAAAGAGCGGTACAAAAAAAGCCCCCCGTCCGGGGAGCTTTGCAATCGGCTGATTCCCGCTGAGGAAACCTGGCCCACGCGCAAATGCCCAGACGGCTGTCTGGTTATTGCCGGGGACGCCTCCTCAACTGGGTACTGCAGGTTCTGGTTGGGCTCATGCCTACTTTTTCAGTGGAAAATCTGCTCTGAATGACAGTCTAGCACGCGGCTGCCACGCTGTCAAGCGGCATCTTATCCGAAATGCATCCGATCTGCGTTCAGCAGCAGGTCACGAACAACAGGTATCCCGATTTCAATCGAGATCGACCATACGCAGTTCGGTGGAGATGTCGATGCTGCCTTCGAGACTGCGCGCCACGGGGCAGAACTGCGCATGGAACCCGTGTACCCGTTCCGCCGTTTCCCGCTGATCGGGAGCCACTTTCAATGTGTATGTGGCGTGAATCCGTTTGATAATCAGTACGTTGCCGTCTTTTTCGATCTCAGCTTCCACGTCGGCTGTCAGGTAGCCGTCGCCCGCAGGTATCTTACGCGCCTCCAGCGCGCCCCCGAAGGTGCCGGTCAGTCAGCCGCCTGTGGCTGCATTGACATAGTCGAGCGTGGTGGCATGCGGCTCGTGAATGGCGGTGTCCACGCCGTAATGTTCGGCCACTTCCGAATGGACGCCGAACTTCGTATGCTCGTCTTCGGCCGGCAGAAACGCTCTGCGCAGCGGTCCTTTCACCCGCTCGATGCGCACTTTCGAGCGATATGCGACATCTCCCATGTTTTCTCTCCTCGATTTGACGTTTTCAGATTTCCCACGGAAGCAGGCCTTTCATACGCGGCTGGCAAATCAACGCCTGCGCGCGCCAGCCTGACCATCGGGAACCGTTGCGGTGAGCTTAATTGTAGGCGGGGCGCCCTCAGACGGCAAATTGCCTCTTCAAAGCTGTGGCTGCACTGTCAAAAGGTGTGTGAGCCGTCCTCGAGGCGGATTCCATGGGGATGAATCGCGAACAATTCGTAATGGAAAATCTCGAAAGGGTATTGAAATTGCTCAATCTGCGTGCTATACTATACGAATGCGCGCGGGGCGCATGCTTTTCACAGTCATTCGATCCCGGATCCTGTGGTTGTTTCACATGAAACATTCGCAGCTTCGCATCCGTCTCTATGTTGGGATGCGCCAGGAGAAAGTCAGAACAGGCGCATCTGTCTACGTGTTGGATTCCTGATCGCCGTGGAGCGGCCTGCATGTCGGCACAAGATCTGGCTGCAGTGAACAGCGCAGCCATCGAAGAGTCAAATAGCAAGGCGGATTCTGCCGCACCAGCCGGTGTCCCGGTGATCGACTATGAGGGCAGCGGCTACCGCAGGGATTTCTGGGAGGGCCAGGGACGCGAGTACGAGGATGCCGTCGAACGGATAGCTCTGAAACGTCTTCTGCCCCCGCAGGGCGGACGTATCGCCGAAGTCGGTGCCGGCTTTGGCCGCTTGGCCGATCTTTACCTCGGCTACGATCAGATCGTGCTCTTCGACTACAGCCGCACGATGCTGGCCGACGCCGTACATAGATGGGGGCACGACCCGCGCTTTGTCTTTGTCGCCGGCAATCTCTACCAGATGCCCCTGGCCGCCGGCACGCTTGACGCGCTCGTCATGGTTCGGGTGATGCACCATCTGGCCGATGTGCCGGCCGCACTGGCCCAGTTGCAGCCGCTTCTACATCAACGCAGCACGGCCGTGCTCGAATATGCCAACAAGCGCAACCTGAAGGCGGTCCTGCGCTGGCTCACTCGTCGACAGCAATGGTCGCCTTTTGACCGGGCGCCGCTGGAGTTCGTCGCCATGAATTTCGACTTTCATCCCGGCTGGATGGCCGCAAAAATGAAGAACGCCGGCCTGCGTGTAGACGAACGAATTGGCGCATCCCATTTCCGCCTGCCGACGCTCAAAAGAACCCTGCCGGCCCGTCTGCTCGCCCGTCTGGACAGCCGCCTCTTTCACCTCGGTGGCAGATTCCCCCTCGCGCCCAGCGTCTTCGTGCGCGCGGCTGCGCCAGGCCCCGCGGATAGGCCGCAGAGTGAAGTCGGTCTGGGCGAAGTCGACCCGGCCCAGTTGTTCCGCTGTCCGTCCTGCGCAGCCCACCCCTTGGCTGCCCTCGGCCCGTCACAGCTTCAGTGTCCGTCCTGCGCCCGTAAGTATGAGCAAACGGACCGCATCTGGGATTTCAAACTTCCAGCGTGACCTTTTCGCACGCAGTTGGCATGGGGCGCTTGAGAAGTACCCCCACACGGTCTACCCCGATCGTATCTGGGCCATTTGAGATGTTCTCTACGGAAGAGTTCATCTCTCTATGGTAAGTTGACCAACACTTGAAAACTACTACGCGTCAACGACGTCGCCCGGCCGCTTCGTGTCCGGCTTACCGCGAACAGCGCTCATTCATTTTACGAAAAGAGGTGACGATGGCTGAAGAAATGCTTATGACAAAGGAACTGACGCAAGAGCACAATGCGGATTCGAATACACCCGTGTCCGAAAATGGCACGGCGCAGGCTGGGTTGCAGTTTTCCAGTCCACAGGAGACTCTCGCTCATTTGCTCAAACTGGGCCGCGAAAAGGGCTTTGTCAGCTACGATGAAGTTCTGCAAGTCATGCCCGAAGCCGAAAACGATGTTGAGCAACTGGACGACATCTTTGCATCGCTGCTTGAGCAAGGCATTTCTGTCGGACAGGCCAAAGAGGAAGTTCCCACCGAAGAGAAGAAAGATGCGGCCGAAAGCGCGGAAGAGGACGAATTCGATCTGAGCCAGATCGAGATCGACGACTCTATCAGCCTCTATCTCAAGGAGATCGGCCGCGTCCCCTTGCTGACCGCCGCCGAAGAGGTCGATCTTGCCAAACGCATGGAGGCAGGACGCGATTCCCGGCACCGTCTCAATCATGAGCAGGTCGAATGGGAGGAGCGTGAACAACTGCTCTGGCTGGTTCGCGACGGCCGCTCCGCACAGGAGCATCTGATCAAGGCGAACAGCCGTCTGGTCGTCAGCGTCGCCAAAAAATATGTCGGCCGCGGCGTTCCCTTCCTCGACCTGATCCAGGAAGGCAATATCGGTCTCATTCGCGCCGTCAAGAAGTTCGATTACTGCCGGGGCTATAAGTTCAGCACCTATGCCACCTGGTGGATCCGGCAGGCTGTCACTCGCGCCATCGCCGACCAGGGGCGCACCATCCGGGTGCCGGTGCATATGTACGAGCAGATCAATCGCCTGACCCGCACCAGCCGCCAGCTCGTGCAGGAGTTGGGCCGCGACCCGACCACCGAAGAGATCGCCGAGGAGCTGGGCGTCACCCCGCGCAAGGTCGAGCACATCATGCGCGTCAGCCAGCGCCCCCTCAGCCTCGAAATGCCGGTCGGAGAGGAAGAAGACAGCTACTTGGGCGACTTTATCGAGGACGAGGACGCAGACAGTCCGCAAGACTCCGCCGGCCGTCAGATCCTGCGGGAGGTGATCGACGAGATCTTCCAGAGCCTGACACCCCGCGAGGTACGCATCCTCCAGCTCCGCTTCGGACTGGTCGACGGCTACAACTATACGCTCGAAGAGGTCGGCAGAAAGTTCGGCGTCACCCGCGAACGCATCCGCCAGATCGAGGCCCAGGCCCTCAGCCGCCTGCGCCATCCCAGCCGCAGCCGCCGCCTGCGCGACTACCTCTAACTGCGAGGAAAGAGGAACACCAGGAGAGAGGAGAGAGATTCTGCGACTCGTCGCAGATGTTCTCTCACTCCTCTCTCCTCACCCTCACCTTACATCCCCCTCCCCGCCAATTACGCCCCGCTCCAACCGGTCGAACAGCTTTGTAATATTCTGCTCCGCCACCTCCTCCAACGACAGGTCCAGCTCCGTACAGATCTGCGTCAGGTACCAGAGTACATCACCCAACTCGTCCTTCAGCGCCGCGCGGTCGTCCTCCGCGATGACACCCTCCTTGTCGCGAAAAATCTTTTTGATCTTTCCCGCCACTTCACCCGCTTCATTTACAAGCCCCAATGTCGGATACACAATCGCGTGATCGGTGTGAACCAGGCTCCATGTCTTGCGGGATTCCGTCTGATACCGCTTGAAATCTATCGTCGCCATGCCTCTCTCTTTCCTCACTCCTCTTCACTCTCTCCTCAACCTTTGGCGCCCTGCCATCCACTGGTGTTCACTAAAAATCAAAAACTCAAAACCAAAAAGGCCCGACCATGCAGTCGGGCCTTGCGTTTGTCGTCTCCGCGGCTATACGTCCAAATTGCGGACCTCGTGGGCGTGGGTCTGGATGAATCGACGGCGGGGGGGCACACTGCTGCCCATCAGCATATCAAAGGTGCGGTTGGCCTCCGCCGCATCCTCAACCTGCACCTGCAGCAGCGTCCGATATTCCGGGTTCATCGTCGTCTCCCACAACTGCTCCGGGTTCATCTCCCCCAAACCCTTGTAACGCTGCTCCAGCTTGATATTCTCGTTACCCATCTCCTTCCGGATCTGCAACAGAGCGTTGTCGTTGTACACATACTGCTCCGACCGCTTTGCTTTGCCGTTCTGACGTTCGGTGACCTGCACCTTGTACAGCGGAGGCTGCGCAATGTACAGATGACCGTTTTCCACCAGCGGCTCCATATACCGGAAGAACAGCGTCAGCAGCAGCGTGCGGATATGAGCGCCGTCCACGTCCGCATCGGTCATCACGATGATCCGGTTGTAACGCAGGTTTTCGACGGTGAAATCATCGCCCACGCCTGTGCCCAACGCAGTGATCAACGACTGGATCTCCTTGTTGCCCAGGATCTTGTCCAGGCTGGTGCGCTCCACATTCAGGATCTTGCCTCGCAGCGGCAGCACGGCCTGGAACCGTCGATCGCGGCCCTGCTTAGCGCTGCCGCCTGCACTGTCTCCCTCAACAATGTAAAGTTCGCTCTCGTTCGGATCGCGGCTGGAGCAGTCCGCCAGTTTACCGGGCAGGGTCAGGCTCTCCAGCGCGCTCTTGCGGATCACCAGCTCACGCGCTTTGCGAGCCGCCTCTCGGGCGCGAAACGCAACCTGGCACTTGTCGGTGATCCGCTTGGCCTCGCGCGGGTTCTCCTCCATCCAGCTGTTGAGGCCCTCGGCCACTGCTGTCTCGACTTGATAGCGCACCTCGTTGTTGAGCAGCTTCAGCTTGTTCTGGCCCTCAAACTGCGGCTCCACTATCTTGACACTGATGATCGCGGTCATCCCCTGGCGCGTATCGTCCCCGCTGAAGTTGGCGTCATTGTCCTTCAGAATCCCCTGCTTGCGGGCATAGTCGTTGATCTGCCGCGTGACAGCGGCGCGCAGACCGGTCAGATGGGTGCCGCCGTCAGGCGTGTTGATCGTGTTGGCAAAGGCGAAGATCGACTCATTGTAGCCGTCCGTGTATTGGATCGCCGCCTCCACGTGGGTCGAATCGACCTGCATGTCAACGTAGATCGGCTGGTGCAGCACGGTCCGGTTCTTGTTGAGATAACGCACGAACGTCTGCACGCCGCCCTCGAAATAGAAGCTGATCTCGCGCGGCTCCTCCCCGCGGTCATCGACAAAATGAATATCGATGCCGCGCGTCAGGAAGGCCATTTCCCGAAAGCGGGTCACCAGCGTATTCCAGTCATATTCGAGAACGTCGAAGATCGTATCGTCGCGCAGAAAACGCTGAATGGTGCCCGTCTCGCCGCGCTTACACTTGCCCACTTGCTCCAGCTCGGTCACCGGCACGCCGCGCTCGAAGCGCTGCCGCCAGATTTTTCCGTCCCGCTTGACCTCCGTCTCCAACCACGTGCTCAACGCGTTGACCGCGCTCACGCCCACGCCATGCAGCCCGCCGGAAACCTTGTAGCCGACGTCGCCGAACTTGCCGCCGGCGTGCAGCTTCGTCATCACAACCGTCAACGCCGGCATACCGGTCTGCTTCTGGATACCCACTGGGATGCCGGCGCCGTTGTCCTCGACGGTGACGCTCTCATCCTTGTGGATCGTCACCACGATCTTGTCGCAGCGGCCCTGCATCGCCTCGTCGATGGCGTTGTCCACCACTTCATATATCATGTGGTGCAGGGCTTTCGTATCGGTCCCGCCAATATACATGCCCGGCCGCTTCCGCACCGCCTCCAGGCCTTCCAGCACCTGAATCTGGTCGGCGCCGTAAACGAAATTCTGCTTGTTCATCTTTTCTGCCACGTATTCCTCCGCTCGTTTCAGACGGGGCCGTTGGCCGCAACCGGGCACTCAACCCCATTACATTCTCGCTGGCTGCGGTTCCCCGTTCCGAGTTACTCATCAAGCTGGACCGGCCCGGGTCAGCCGGTGGGAGATCGGGGCGCCTCCGCAACTCTCCGCTATCGCTGACAATATGTCAGGCAAAACTATCCGTCTCTTCCTGCTGCATCGCCAAAATGCGCGTCCGGTAAAAGACCAGCAGTGACATCGTCAGACCCGTGCCGATGAAGGTGTTCCCCAACGTGGCAAAGGCCACGCCCAGCGTATGCCACTGGGTGATCTGGCGGAAAAGCAACGCCATACCGGTCGATATCAGCGTTGTCAGCAGAACAAATCCAACGGTGGGCCAGAAGTTTTTCCGCACCAGGTGGATGCTGCGGCGCACCGCGTTCCCAATCGCCAGATCGTCCAGCACCAGGGCCGTCGTCACAAAATAGAGATAGAGCAGGATCACCATGATCAGGCCGACGAACAGGAACAATGCCCCGGAGCCTAATACAGGGCTGATCAGCGCCAGCACTGTGACCCCGATCACCCCGGGAATGTAGATCATCATCAGGCCGAGGCCGAAGAAAACCAGGAATCCGATCGTGCGCAGCCAGTGGCGGACGATGCGGCCCGCCAGCAGGTTGATCGAGAGCTCCTTCTGCGCCTCGCCGATCGGTAGATTCTGGGCCAGCAGATTCATATAGGTCGCGCCGATCAGCAGACCGGCCAGACCAAAGAGCAGCGACAGCAGGCCGGCGGCGCCGATCGAGTCGACTTCGACGCTGGGATGGGTTCCCTTTATGCCGGGCAGCGTCGCCAGCAGGCTCGGCACGCGATACAGCAGGCCGTTGACCAGAAACTGGGCCAGGTTGCTCGTTTCGCCGAACAGTTCAAGTATCTCGCTCATCTGGTCCAGAGGAACCGGGCTTCCCTCCACCAGTTGCGGATCCGCTGCCAGTTCCGTGTAGAAATCGGCCAGCCTACGCAATAGGGGGCTGATGCTCCAGCGGGGCAGAATCCACAACAGCGCGTCCAGCAGCAGCGGCAACAGCAGCAGGCCAGGACGCTGGCTGACAAAGCGGTAGCCGGTTGAAATACTGTCTATGATACCCACAAACGCTTCCCGGTTCGGCCAGACAAACCCATCCCGATTCCGTCCTCAAATTGGCGTTTTTGCATCACAGGTTAGCCTTCTGATTTTATCACATACGCCGGAAATACGCGAACGACAGCGCCCCACTTCTTCGATCACGAAGCCTCCAAAACTGTTCTGTAAACGGATTAGACGGGAAGGGTAGACCGTTCTACAATTGACTGACCTGTGATCCGTGTGACTGGGGGATGGATCAGGACAACGGCGGCCGACACGCAGCGTTTTTTCCGCGTTTGCCAACGACAATCTTGCAGGCCCATCGTCCGCATTGTGTAACGATTAAAGGAGAAAGCATGGCCTCATTTGCTATCCAGGGCGGCCACCGCATCGAGGGGACGGTTGACGTCAGCGGCAACAAGAACGCTTCCTTCCCCCTCATCGCCGCGTCTCTGCTCACCGACGAGACAGTCACCCTGGAGAATGTCCCCCAGATCGACGACGTTGCCACAATGCTGACCATTCTGGAAGGGCTGGGCGTCTACGTGGATAAAGAAGGCAACCGGCTCACGTTGCGGGCCGACAAGCTGCACGGCCACGCGCCGGACGCGCGGCTGTTTGGGCGCATCCGCGGCGGGCTGAACCTGATGGGGCCGCTCCTGGCCCGGAGGGGCGCCTTCCAGGTCCAGGGCGCAGCCGGCGGGGATGATATCGGCCGCCGCCGCATCGACACTCACCTGTTGGTCTTCGAACAGCTGGGCGCCTCTTTTGCCCGCCCCAACAGCGGCCGCTTCGAGCTGACCTCCTCCGGCAGACTGCGCGGCGCCGATATCCTGCTAGACGAGGCATCCGTGACCGCCACACAGAACGCCGTTATGGCCGCCTCCCTGGCCCAGGGCACGACCATTCTGCGCAATACCGCCAGCGAACCGCACGTGCAGGAGCTGTGCCGCCTGCTGGTCGCCATGGGCTGTCCCATCGACGGCATCGGCAGCAACACCCTGCACGTCCACGGCCAGGAGCGGCTCCACGGCGCCGGCGCCACAGTCGGCCCCGACTACATGGAGGTCGGCAGCTTCATCGGCCTTGGCGCCATCACCCGCGGTGAGCTCCGCATCGCCAACGTCGCCCCCGACCATCTGCGTATGCTCGAAATGGTCTTCTGCCAGCGTCTGGGCGTACAGATGCACCTGCAGGAGGACCCCAACGCCGCCCTCACCGGCTATTCGCTCCTCCTGCCCGACGAGCAGGACCTGCGCGTCCGCCCCGACTTCGGCGGCGCCATCCCCAAGATCGACGACGCCCCCTGGCCAGCCTTTCCCCCCGACGTCATGAGCATCGCCGTCGTCGTCGCCAGCCAGGCCCAGGGCACCGTCCTGATTCACGAGAAGATGTTCGAGAGCCGCCTCTATTTCGTCGACAAACTGGTGGCGATGGGCGCGCAGATCATCGTCTGCGACCCGCATCGCGTCGTCGTCGTCGGCCCCGCCCACCTCGTCGGCCAGGAGGTCAGCAGCCCCGACATCCGCGCCGGCATGGCGCTCGTCCTCGCCGCGCTTAGCGCCGAGGGCCGCACCCTCATCGGCAATATCGAACAGATCGACCGTGGATACCAGCGCGTCGACGAAAAACTGCGCGCCCTCGGAGCCCGCATCGAACGCACAGACGCCTGACGCAGGTGACCGCGGATCACGAACCACTGAGGCCCTGTGCTCGGTAGCGTTTGAAAAGGTCTCCTGGTGGTTCCCCCGCACACGCGGGGATAGACACTCCGCACACGTGCGTGATGTGTACGCAGGGGGGCCGCACACGCGGGGATAGAGCCTCTTCCCTGGACCATCCACACACGGCGTGGCCGAAGCGCCTGGCGGCGACGGCTCGGTGGCGGACTACATCGACACCCGCAACGTGCCGGACACGGAGTAAATCCGGTTAGCAGCAGACGCGCCTCGATGAAGGAGATCTGTGGAGCATGTGGCGATTTTCTGTCGCGCCGGCAAGATGATACAGTCAGCAGGATCAGTTTGGAAGTGAGTAAGAAACTGACGGGAACCGGGGTTGACACGGCCGTTGGCGTGTGCTAGACTGTGTTCTGTTGCAAAAATTTACAACAGAACAAATTATCAATTCCCGCAATACGACGGAAGGCATTGTACCGGCTGCCGCAGTTCTGCCGGCGCCTGACGCCTTTTGTGGGGGCACACACGCCACCAGCCTGGTGAAAGGGTACCCGCAGATGCTTCACTCTCTTCGAATTCTGCCCTCGGTTCTGGCAATTCTGTTCCTCCTGGCCGCTTGCACCCCAGTCGCGCCTACAAATACCCAGTCAGACCAGGAGGCCTCACCCTCCGGGCCGGTCCAGGTGGTGGCAACCACCAACTTCGTAGCCGATTGGGCCCGGGTGGTAGGTGGAAGCAGGGTAGAGGTCTTCAGCCTGCTTCCAGTAGGCGGCGATCCGCACACCTTTCTGCCAGGCGCCCGCGACGTTGCCAGGGTAGCTGACGCCGATCTTGTGTTGACTGTCGGTCTCGGCCTGGAGGCCGACTGGCTGCAGGATCTGTTACACAACGCCAGTGCAGACGAGTCCAGGATCGTCGCGCTTGGTGAAGGAGTCGATCCGATCGAGTTCACCATGGTCGATATGCATGACGACCATGAGGCCCATGGCGACGACGACCACGGTGACCATGACGAGATGGTCATGGGGCGCTTGCTCGTTGCCGATGCGGTAGAAGCGCACCTCTCCGTCATCGATCTATCGACCGATGACGTTGACAGCGGAATCTTCAAGGTCGCCGCGCCCGGCGCGACCGTGTACCCCAGCCCCACTCACCGCTACGCCATCGTCCTCGCCCGCGGGCCGGAGGACGGCGACGACCGGATCCACGTCTTCGACAGCGGCGTCTTCCTCGTCGAGCACGGCGATCACTACGACCTCGTCACCCGGCCCGTCTCCCGTCATGCGTTGGAGATCGCTGACGAGCGGCCGATCCATTACGTCAACAGCCACGGCTGGACCGCGATCTTCGCAGACAGCAACGGTCACGCCATCCTGATCAACGAGGCGGACCTGGCGAACGCACGCGGCGACTATGAGCCGGTCGTGCTTGAGGCCGGACCGCAGCATGGCGCCGCGCTGGTCATCTCGGACGAGCACGTCGTCGTTACCACGAAGAATCCCGACTACCCCGAGAATTCCGACGACAGCCTGCCTGTTGGCGTGGAGGTTCGCGACTTCAGTGATCAGGTCGTCTACGACGCCAGCAATCGCTCATGCCCGGGCATGCACGGTGAGTCCCACAATGAGCATGGCGTCGCCCTTGGATGCACCGGCGGCGTGCTCTACCTCCACGCTCACGCTGGCGAGTACGAGCACGAGTTCATCGCCAATCCGGCGGAGATGCGCGCAGATTCTCGGATCGGTTCGGTCTACGGTCACCACCACGTCGAGCATTTCTTCGGCAAGGCCTTCTACTTCGACGGTGAGGGCTTCGCCGACGATGGCATTTGGCTGATTGACGTGGACCACAGCGAAATGCGCCAGGTGTTCAGCGAGCCGAGCGTTTCCACGAAGTTCTCCAGCGACGGCGAGCTGCTCTATGTGCTCGGCACTGACGGCGTGCTGCACGCGCTGGACGCGCATGACGGCGAACTGCTCGAGACGATGGAGCTGGTCGGGCCTGGTGATGCCGGTCGTCCCGCGTTCATCGTTGTTGGCGAGTGGCTCTACGTCGCCGACCCCAACAGCGGCCACGTCATGGCCGTCCACCTTGAAGAGATGGAGATCGAGGAGGCGTGGGAAGTCGGCGGCGCGCCGTCGAGCCTGGCGTTCGTCGGACTCGTCGACGCGGGCGGCGCACCCCATGAAGGCCATGACGAGCACGATGAGGACGAGCACGGCCATGACGAGCATGAAGAGGACGAGCACG
>VXMH01000077.1 GCA_009841235.1 Caldilineaceae bacterium SB0661_bin_32
ACCATTCACCTCTCCATTCTCTCGGCGCATTTGGCCCTGCCCTCCCTCTTCCGGCACGCGTCGCCACTCCCTACCCCCCTCAACCCTCCGGTAGGGGCAGGCCTTGTGCCTGCCCTCTGCCCCCCCCAACCACACCGCACTCTCCACATCCCCCACATATTCCGGTAGGGGCAGGCCTTGTGCCTGCCCTCTGCCCCCCAACTGACGGAACGACCGATAAGGGCCAGGCCTTACGCCCGCCCTGCGTCTCTCCAGGAGCCGGTCCTCGGAGTGGGTCCGCTGGACAGTCGATTCAGATCTGGCGGCCGCGCAGACGGGGGTCGAAAATGTCGCGTAGCCAGTCGCCGAGCAGGTTCGCGCCGAGGACGACGAGCATGATGGCAAGGGCGGGGAAGACGCTGGGATGCCAGTCCGTGGTGATGTAGTCGCGGGCGTCGGCCACCATCTTGCCCCAGGTCGGGATGAGGGTGGAGACGCCGAAGCCCAGAAAACTGAGGGCGGACTCGGTGAGGATCATCGAGCCGAAAGAGAGGGAGGCGGCGACGATGACCGGCGCGACCGCGTTGGGCAGGATGTGGCGGAACATGATGCGGGCGTCGCCCGCGCCGATGGCGCGCGCCGCATCGACGAAGTCGCGCTCGCGGATGCTGAGCACTTCCCCGCGGATCAGGCGGGCATAGCCGACCCAGGCGCCGACACCCAGGAAGAGGATGATGTTGAGGAGCCCGCCGCCGATGAAGGCGACCGCGGCGATCAGGAGCACGAGAAAGGGGATCGCGGTCTGCGTGTCGGCGACGCGCATGATGATGTCGCCGGCCAGGCCGCCGCGGTAGCCGGCGATCAGGCCCATGACGATGCCGGAGGCGATGCCGACGATGGTCGCGGAAAAGCCGATGAGGAGAGAGATGCGGGAGCCGACCAGGACGCGGCTGAAGACATCGCGGCCGAGATTGTCAGTGCCCATGAGACCTTTGCCGTTTTCGAGGTCGAGCCAGGACGGTTTGGCGAAGGGGTTGCCGAGGTCGATCGCTATCGGGTCGTGGGGCGCGAGAAGGGGGCCGAAGATGGCCATGAAGGCGAAGAGAAGGAGGAGTAAGCCCCCGACGATGCCCTGGCGGTGGGTCCACGCCTCGCCCCACAAACTGCGGTGCGGGTTACGGGTGAGGATGCCTCTCTGCTCTATGATGGTGGACATTGTTGCTGGTGCATTGGCGGTGGGCGGGCCGCTGGCGTTAGCGGTGACGGACCCTGGGATCGACCATCACGTAGACCAGGTCCATGATCAGGAAAGTGACGACCGTCAGGACGGAGAAGAGAATCACGTCGAGAAAGACGACGGGATAGTCGCGGGCCATCACCGACTGTGCCATCAGGTTGCCCACCCCGGGCCACGAGAAGACCACTTCAACGACCACCACCGTGCCGATCAGATGCGGCAGCGATGAGAGCGTCACGGTGATGACCGACAGGCTGCCGTTGCGCAGCGCGTGGCCGAAAATGACGGCGCGCTCCGCCAGGCCCTTGGCGCGGGCCGTGCGCACGTAGTCCTGGCCGAGTGCCTCAAGCATGCCGGATCGGGCGATGCGCGCGACCGTGGCGATGAGGCCGGTGGAGAGCGTGACCGCCGGCAGGATCAGGTGCTTCCACGTGCCGACGCCCGATGTTGGCAACAGCCTGAGCTGGACCGAAAAGATGAGGATGAGGACGATGGCGAGAAAGAACTGCGGCGTGACAATGCCGAGCACCGCGCCCATCGTGGCGGCGGTGTCGACGATGCTGCCGCGGCGCAGCGCGGCGATGATGCCGAGAGGCAGACCGAGGACGATGCCAAGCACGAGCGCCGCGCCCCCGAGGCGCAGACTGTTGGGCAGCCGTTCGAAGATGACTGTAGTGGTGGGCACACCGTAGCGGAAGGAGTGGCCGAAGTCGAGCTGCAGCGTGCGTTGCCAGAAGACGACGTACTGGATGACGGGATGCTTGTCCAGCCCCATCTTGCGGCGGATCTCCTCGTACTCCTCCTTGATCTCCTCGGCAGTGCGGTTCGGGTCCAGGTTGACGCCCAGGCTGGCGGGATCGCCGGACACGCGGATCAGGAAGAAGACCAGCGTTACGACCATGAATATGACAAGGAGCGCCTGCAGCAGGCGCCGAATAACGAAGGCGCGCATAGGTAGGGCGAGAAGTGAGTAGACGCCTGACTCTCTCTACTCACTCCTCCTTACTCTCTTCTCGTTGTTCCCTACTCGGTCGGGATGAAGATCTCGAACGATTTGCTGAAGGACAGTTCCGGCAGCCCCGGGCTGAGCGCGTAGAGCGCCGGAATCGTGTAGGCGTGCAGGGCCTGTGCGTTGTCGCAGATGTAGGCGGCGATGTCACGGACGACGGCTTCGCGTGCGACCGGGTCGGCGATGACGCTCTTGGCAGCCCTCATCTCAAGGAACTCGGGATCGGGGGAGGAGTCGCCGACCGGGCCCCACATGGAGGTCGTGTTGTCGGCGAGGTACCAGTTGAGGCCGATGTTCATGATCGGCGGCAGCGTCTGGTCGATCAACTCCTGCAGCCAGACCGAGGACTCGGGGTACTCCATCTCGACGGTGATGCCGACCTGGGCCCACTGGGCCGCCAGCGCGTCCATGAAGGTGCGGTCGCGGAAGTAGCGGCCGGTGGTCGCAGAGCCCGTGATCGTGAATCCTTCAGGGTAGCCGGCCTCCGTGAGCAGCGCTTTGGCCTTCTCAGGATCGTACGGATAGGTCTGGACGTCGGCGTTGTAGCCGAAGCCGCCGGGAGCGACGATCTGGCAGTCCAGCTTGGTGCCGAAACCGCCGGCGATCGTGTTCCACATGCCGTCGAGGTCGACAGCGTAGAGCATGGCCTGGCGCACGCGCACGTCATTCAGGATCTCGTTGCGACCGTAGATGTTGATGCCGACGTACATGCTCTGCATGCTGTCGCCGGCGTATAGCTCGAATCCGTCGGCCGTCAGGCTTTCGATCTGGTCCGGAGGCACGTGGGCGGCGATGTGGATCTCACCGCTCTTGAGCGCGGCGACGCGCACGGCCGCCTCCGGCATGTGGCGGAATGTCACCTTTTCAATGACGGGGACGCCGCCGGGGTACTCTTCCCAGCGTTCGAGGGTAATGTAGCTGTCGCGCTGCCAGGATGAGAACTTGTAGGGGCCGGTGCCGACCGGTTCTTCGATGTAGCCGTCAAGGCCGACCGCTTCGAGATGGTCCGGCGCCAGCGGCATGTGGTTGGCGAACAGGTTGGCCCAGCGATCGATCGGTTCAAGCAGCGTGAACTCCATGGTGTAGTCGTCGATCACTTCGTAGGACTCGTAGTCGTTGAGCTGGCGGAAGGACCAGGTGAACTTCTGCGGGTCGGCGTCTCTGAGGAGCTCGAAGCTCTTGGCGAGGCCGGGCGCGGTGAGCATCTCGCCGTTATGGAACGCAATGCCCTCCTTGATGACGATGCGGACGGTGAGATCGTCGACCAGCTCCATGGACTCGAGCAGGACGGGATCGATGGCGCCGGTCTCTTCGTTCAGGACGGCCAGGGTATCATAGAGCAGCTTGGAGAAGATACGGGACTGCAGCGATGGGACGGTGTTGCCCACGAGCGTGACGGGCAGCGCCCCCATACCGATGATCATCTCCTCCGGGTAGCCTTCTTCGGCCATCTCGTCCATCTCGTCGGCAGCCATGTCGCCGGACGGCGCGGCGCCGGTGTCGGCTGCGACACAGCCGGACATGACGAGCAGGGCGAGGAGCGCGGCGAGAATTGAAAGTGTGCGGATACGGCGTCGAAACATTCTGATCTCCTGTGCAATTGAAAGGTTGGACTGATTTGTATGGCACAGTTCGGGTGAACTGTATGACGCAGTCTTTGCGGAGTTGGGGGGTAGTGTACACGATGGCTGCGGATTATGCACAATTTCAGGGGCAGGTGGCAGGGCAATTGCATCCTATAGCGTCAACTTCCTGGGAGACTGCCCGAAACATAGATCCAGGCCTCGTCCCTGCCCTCCCACACCCGGCACGCGTCGCCTCTCCCCATCCCCCTCTAACCTCCGGTAGGGGCAGGCCTTGTGCCTGCCCTCCTCGCATTTGCAACAATTGTGCTACACGTTTATTATGTGGCTTCTCACCACAAAAAAGGCCCAAAGCGGCGCCGGCAAAACGCAACAATGGAGATGCAACGGATATGAGCGGCAAATCACAAAGTGAAACGAAGAAGGAGAAGCGGCAGGATCAGGTGTTCGAACTGACGCTGGCCGGGAAGTCGACGCATGAGATCGCCGCCAAGCTGGGCGTGGACCACGGCACGACTTCGCGCGACTTGCAGGAGCGGCTGCAGGCGGAGATGCGCAAGGGCAGCGAGGAGGTTGAACGCCATCAAACGCTGCAGCTGGCGCGGATTCAGAAGCTGATGTCCGCCCAGTGGCCGCAGGCGACGGAGGGAGATAAGACGCCGGGGGCGGCCAGGATAATTCTGCGGCTGATGGAGCGAGAGGCGATGCTGTTGGATCAGGACGCGCCCAAGCGGACGCAGCACGGCGGGCCGGACGGGGAGCCGGAAAAGGCGAAAAAAGCGCTGAATTTCCGTGCGCTGACTACCGAGGAGATAAAGCAGTTCCTGGCGCTGCTGGCGAAGTTGCAGGGCGAGGATGACGCTGAGTATTCAGAGGCCGTCGCCTGAGAAGCAGGACGATGCCGCCGAGGCGCCCCGGAAGGATCTGGCCGTCAGGCGGCCCTCAATAACCACTTGATTGTTTCAACGGACAGCGGGCCGTTCTCATCCTTCACATAGAGGCTGGACGGCAGCGGGCGGCCTCTGTCCTCGCATATCTCCACAACCGCGCAAAAGGCGTCTTCCACGTTGGCCAGGGCCTCGACCATCGTGTCGCCCTCGGTAATCAGCTCCGGCAGCAATGGAGAGGTGACGGTGTAGCCCCCCTCGGGCTGAGGCTCGAGCACCAGCGGTATCTTCGCTATCATTGCCCGGTTCAGTCTCCCTCCATCTTATGAAAGGCCCAATCCTGAAACTGGGATTGTACCATTACGGACTTTTCAGAATGTGACGTGTTGTCAGTGACATGGTGATGATACAGAAGTCCGGCGCGCTCGTCAAAGCCCGCGATAGGGAGCAGTCTCCTTTGTTCGTCGAATGGCGAGGAGCCGGCAACGGTTGCCGACTCCTCGTGCGCCAGAGCTGTCCAGTATTGCATATAATACTGTCCGCAACTGCGGATTCCGTAACGAATCCCTGGATAGTATCCCTTAGACGCCCCGTTTGTCTCCTTACCCTTGCTCGCTGCAAGTCGTTCCCCTTCGGCGGGTCGTCCTGACAGTGTACAAATGTCAGCGCCTTCCCAGAGGCAGCTGATTTTCGCCAACCGGAAACCGGGAATCAAGCAGTCCGGCCTTCGTCTTAGGATACAGGTCTTGGCGATCTGATCTTCAACGCGGCTATCCCATCCTCCGCCGTTGCCACCATGCGATTTTCCCTCCATCCTTTCGGAGTCTGGTCCGGTAGTTGACCTGCGGTGTGCTCCGCTCCCCGTGTCCGCCTTGTGGGCAGGGGATTCGCGCGTGAACCGCCGCACATACACGTTAGCTTGTGGTCTAGTTTTTGGGGCCAAGCTCAGGTTGCTTATAAGGTAAAATTGGACTGGAAAAGTGAATGGGGTATAATCGCTCCCCAAATCACTTCACCCACTTCCCATTCACTCAGTTTTTGCCAAATCCTGACATCCTCAACACTCCTGACCTTGACAGATGGATAGGGAAGAGATTACCCGAAAGTTTGAATCCCTGAGAATATGGCAGAGAGGCGACGAGAGAGCGCCTCATAAGCCTCTGCTGATTCTGTATGCGGTCGGCAGGCTTCTGCAAGGTGCGCAACGCTTGCTTCCCTACTCCGAGGTAGATGAGAAACTCGGAAACCTTTTGCGAGAGTTCGGACCGAAAAGACAGAACTATCACACACAACTTCCGTTCTGGAGACTTCAGAACGATGGAGTCTGGGAGATACCCGAAGCGTATCTGATAAGTCAGACATCAAGTGGGGACGCCAGAAAGAGCGACCTTGATGTATACAAAGCTTCAGGAGGATTTACTGAAGACATCGCTCGGCAACTGCAAGACGATCACGACCTGGCACTGCGAATCGCCCAGGGCATATTGGACGCTCACTTCCCACCTTCGATCCATGAAGACATTTTGCAGGCTGTCGGGATAGAGCTGCCTCTGGCAGGAACCGGCCATGTCAAACGAGACTCCGATTTCCTGGAGAACGTTCTGAAAGCCTATGAATATAGATGCGCCGTTTGCGGTTTCGACGTGCGTCTGCGCCACCAACCCGTTGCGTTGGAGGCCGCCCATATAAAGTGGAAGCAAGCTGGGGGTCCTGACACACAGACGAATGGACTGGCACTATGCGTGCTCCACCAGAGGCTCTTTGACCGCGGCGCCTTTACCTTGTCAAAACAACTGCAGGTCATGGTATCTGATGAAGCAAACGGTTCGGAGGGCTTCCAAGAGTGGCTGATGCGCTTTCATGGCCAGCAGCTCAAATTCCCTCAGAAGCAGTCCTATTACCCGGACGAAGAGTACGTTTCCTGGCACGTCAAGGAAGTCTTTCAAGGGGACTTTCGTGAACTGTAATTCGCGTCAGATCTCCTGTAACTTTCCTGCCGGAATCTGTACGCTCCTAAGAAAGCAGCGCGGCTTCACTTGATTCTGGTCATCTGTGCCCAAAGCGCCCCTCCCAAATTCATTGTCGGCTCTACGGGAAACACCCGAGACTTTCGGTTACACTCTTTGGTCCTCTCGATTGACTTTGCGATTGGGACATCTATAATAGGCTTTAGTGGCATATGCATTACTAACTCTAGGAGAAGCATAAGTGATCAGTTTGGAGCAAGCATTCAGCGATACTGAAAGAGCCGCGGAGTCGGCGCTCAAGGCGGCAAGAGGACTGACCACGCAGGCCAGAGCGCTCGAGCGGGCCGCCAAGACAGGAAACATTACAGCGATAAAGAGAGAACAGAAGAGGCTTACCGAGGCCCTTAACGTTCTACAGCAAGAGGTACAGAACGCGGCATCGTCTTGGCCTTTTTCGGACGAGGAGGTGGAAAAGTACCTCGACAAGCGATATAAGGATGAGCTCCGAGACGCAGCTGCCGACATCGGCCTCAAGGTGTACGAACGTGATGGGAACCTGTTTTCCTACCCTTCGGTTTTGCGCGTTCTCCCGCGTGAGAACGCGATCAGGGTTGACAGGAAGAAGAATTCTGCCATTCGACCGTCTCATTTGGCTGAACTGCTTCTCAAGAATCAGACAAAGACCAGCGGCTTTTCGTCAGACAGGTTCCTGGAGTCTCTCTATACAGTTTACTCCGGTATTTTGAGCAGAGAGGATTCCGGCCGTCTGATGAAGAGCACCGGGATCGTTGTACCTCTGATTAAGATATACGGGCTCATCACTGCCTTGCCAGGCGCTAACCGCGAGTATGACCGCAGCGACTTTGCGAGGGACATTTACATGCTTGACGCCAACGGGCCACGCCGGACCCGCCGAGGCGCCACAGTTTCCTTCCCTTCCTCAACAGGGACACGCCGAAAGTCCAGCGATCTGTTTACCTTTGTAGGACCGGAGGGCCAAAGCGTTGAGTACTACGGTCTAAGGTTTAGCGAGGACGTCTAATGTCGAACTCGATCCCAATTCAGGAGTGGCTTGAGTTTATCGACAGTGAGTATCTGTCCACGTTCGTAAAGGACGGCGGGGCTTCCGTCAAATTCGCGGTCACGCCCGAGGACAGGAAGCCTGAACTCTATAGTTCGCTTAAGGCGCGATGCGAAGAGATGGATTACGTTTTCGTGGAGTTGGACGCAGTCACAAGTCGCGTTCATATGCCCCAGGACCTCTTTTTTGCGCTGGCCAAACAGATAGACTGGCGGCTTCTGGCCCAGCGGATGGTCCGACGGCTGGCTGAAGAAAAGGGTTTCAGTGTCGACGGCGTAGCCATTGCGGACGCTAACAAAAATGTCTACAGTTCCCTGGCGCGCGCCAACGGTATTGAAGCGAGGTTCGTACTTCAGGAGATCAGACCGGATGTAGTCAGCCAAGTCTTGAGAAACCAGAAGATGGCTAGAGACTTCAAGGTCGCCATGACTCACCTGTGCACAAACCTGGACGGCGGGGAGTCCAGACAACCGCTATTGGACTGGCTGACGGGCGTCAACACGCGAATCAGCAACGTTCGCCCCTTTTCCATCCGCACAAGTATAAACCGCACGACGGCGCGACACTATATCGAGTCGGCGCTCTATTGGGTGCGGCACGTGGGCCATGCGGGGACGGCACTCCTGTTAGAAAACTCACGCGTGACGCTGGCGAGAAGACCCAAAGACGGATCGCGGTATTACACTCGGGCAATGACAATCGATCACTATGAGTTGCTACGCGAGTTCATTGACGACGTGGACAGGCTGGCGGCGACGCTGATGGTTGTCGTGACCAATAACGACTTCATCGATGAACAGTCGGCAAGAGGCTGGAGAATCTATTCGGCACTGCAGACCAGGATTATGGACGACGTGCGCGACAGAAACCTGGTTAATCCGGTCGCTGCCCTGGTCCGGCTGTTGTAAGGAGGGCTGACATGTCGTTTGGTGACGGGACCAGTTCACTGGTGGCTAACAGGCTGGCGCTGGAGGCTCTGCGAAGCGGCGTTCCCAACCGGGCTGCCGTGCGGCTACTGGGTTGCAATCAACCGCACGTGGAAGAGCGCTTTACATCCATGCTGGACAGCGCCACGGACATCGACAGTCCAGCCCGCAACGGCCAGGGGATGCTGATCTCAGGCGACTTCGGATCGGGCAAGTCACACCTACTGGCGCACCTGGAGCACCTTGCGCTTGAACAGGGGTTTGTGTGCAGCAAGGTGGCGATCAGCAAAGAGACACCTCTCTATGATCTCGGAAAGGTGTTTATCTCGGCCATGGAGAACGGGCGCTTACCCGACCGCAGCGGCCGGCTGATTGAAGAGTTGGGTCTATCCCTCAAGCCGGACTCGAGAGAGTTCGCATCGTTCTTCAGATGGGCGGACCAGGCGGCGGCCAGTGGAGACATCAGTCCTATTTTTCCGGCAAGTCTGCTCATATATGAAAGAGCGGGGGATCTCGAACTCAACGGCGAAATCGAGACTTTCTGGGCAGGGGACAAGATTCTCAAGGGCAGAATAACGGCTGGGCTGCGACAGATCGATCAGATGCAGAACTACAAGTTCAACATGCCCAAGGTAGCTGAGCTGCCGCCTCAGCGTCTGCGGTTCGCTTTGGAGTTGATCAAGGGGGCTCGGTACAGGGGGTGGGTCGTATTGCTGGATGAGATCGAGCTAGTCGGTTCCTACTCACTGTTGCAGAGGGGACGATCGTATGCGGAGGTGGCCCGTTGGATGGGGGAGGCGGCCGGGGAAAGCTATCCGGGCCTGGTCATGGTCGGCTCGGTGACCGAAGACTTCGCTTCGGCGATCATTAGCCCTGACGGATCGAGAAAGGACCACGATTACATCAGACCAAAGATGGAGGTCAATGCCAAGTACAACGTTATCGCCGGCCGCGCCGAGACCGGTATGCATATGTTGGAACGGCAATGCGTGCCGCTCAGAGCACCGGAAAGCGACGATGTGGCCGCTACCGTAGAAAAGCTGCGGAGCCTGTACAGCGACGCGTACGGTTGGGAGGCGCCACCGATCGAGGCGAAGGCAGGCGGGGCCGGGATTTACGGACGGATGCGTTACCAGGTCCGGCGCGCGATTAACGAATGGGACCTGTTGCGGCTGAGGCCAGACTCCAGGCCGGAGACGGAGGTCCACGAGTTTACGACTTCGTACGAGGAGAACAGAGACCTGGAGTCCCCAGCCCATGAAGGCGACGCTGAATAGGGCCGGCGATGCCTATCTCCTTCGACGACCTGGGCGAACCCGACAGCGGCAGTTCGGTAGCCTGGCTGCGATTTGTCGTCGAAGAGGAAGGCCACGGGGTCCGGGCGGCACTGTTTGAAACGTCCAGCCTGGGCGAACCGCTGCATTTCTCCTTTGCCCGCGCTGACATGAATACCCAGCCCCATTTGCATACAGACAGGGTACACTGGCGCGAGGACGCGGCGCTTTCCCTCACCCGATCGCTCTTGAGATCGGCAGCGGGCTCGCCGGCGCTGCTTCTCGGCCTGGCAGACGAGATTCCGCTGTGGGTCGTTACCGAGGCCTTGCGGGTGCGACTGCCCTTCTGTCGCGTCAGTGTGGAAAGCAGGAGTTCGCCAGAACTGCTGTGGGCGAATGAACCGCCCCGCGAAGGCACGGAAGCGCACCAGGCTCTTGAGAGGATCATGCAGAGGGAGGATCCCTTCGAGGCGTTTGACCGCGCCGCGAATTGCCTGAGCAAGGCGTTCGAGTACAGACGCATTCGGGGCATTTCCAGTTTTGCAGGATTGAACGCGGTCTTGAACCTTGATCGACCCGAGGTCGAGAACGGGGAGAGAACTTCCGGCCCAGCGAAGAGCCTATGGGAGTTGCTGGAGGTACGGCCCGTTGATGAACGGCACGCTCAAGAGCCTCTTCCCTCAGCCTGGGTCTCACAGATGGCGTGGCCGGGGGAGCTGATGCCTTTTCAGATCAGCGGCGTGCAGGCCCTACTGGAGATGGACCGGTTGCTGCTGGCGGACGACATGGGGCTTGGAAAGACGGTGCAGACGGTTGCGGCGGTGCGGATTCTGCGGGCGCGGGGAGAGATAGAGTCGTGTCTTGTGATCGCGCCGGCGAGCGTATTGAACCAGTGGCGGCAGGAGCTTACGAGGTGGGCACCTGAGCTCAGCGCAATCATTGTGCGCGGGTCGGCAGACGACCGCAGCTGGCAGTGGCAGGCTCAGACGGACGTCAAGCTGGTCAGCTACGGGGTGCTACGCCAAGACGCAGACAGGCTCGTTACGATGCGGCCTGCGCGGCGAATATGGGACGTCGTCGTGGCTGACGAAGCTCAGCGGATCAAGAATCTTAACGATACGAGCGAAGCGGTGAAGAGTCTGCGGAGAGTGCGGTCCTGGGCGTTGACGGGCACGCCGATCGAGAACAGGGAAGAGGAGCTGGCTTCGATCATGGAGTTTGTCGATCACGACGGGACGAGTCCGCTCAAGCGCTATTTTCCGGGTTCAGAACTCTTGTACCGCCACAAGGAAGTCCAGCTGCGGCGAAAAAAGAATGAAGTTCTGAATGACCTGCCGCCGAAACTGGAAACCAAACTTTCAGTTGAGCTGGGTCCCAGACAGAGGGCGAGCTATACCAAGGCCGAAGAGGAGGGCATCGTCTACCTGAAGTCCCTGGGCGCGGAAGTCAGGGTGCGGCATGTGCTGGAGCTGATCACGCGGTTGAAGCAGATCTGCAATTTCGACCCCGAGACCGGCGAATCCAGCAAGCTCGACGACATCAGGGAGCGACTGGACCAGCTGACCGGGCAGGGACATAAGGCGCTTGTGTTCTCCCAGTACGCAAGCGAGACTTTCGGGGTGAAGGCGGCGGCTGCGTTCCTGCGAGAGTTCAGTCCAGTCATGTTGACGGGAGACATGCCGTTGGAGGAGCGCTCCGTTGCGATCGAACAGTTCAGGAATCGTGACGAGCACAAGGCGATGGTCATCTCCCTGCGGGCGGGGGGTTTAGGGCTGAATCTGCAGGAGGCGTCCTACGTGTTTCATCTTGATCGCTGGTGGAACCCGGCCGTTGAGAGGCAGGCAGAAGATCGCGCCCACCGTATGGGGCAGACAGTCAAGGTCAACGTGATCAAGTACTCGTGCGCGGGTACTATCGAAGAACGCATTGATCGGATCTTGGAACGTAAACAGAGGTTGTTCGATCAGCTTATTGACGACGTATCACTCAACCTTTCGGCGAGGTTGAGCGGAGAGGAACTGTTTTCGTTGTTCGGGCTGGACCTGCCTGGTGTCAGTGTGAACTGATCCTCTTCTCGTTACAGTCAGAAGCAAATACGGGAAGATTAATGTAGATCCCAAAAGAGACCAAGAGTATTGGCATTTCGAAACAGGGGCGGAGATTCGTGTGTTCTAGTCACGAAGCCATCGCGAAAAGTTGCAGTCTCAAATGGGATCCACATTAAGTGTCTGAGGCCTGTCAGCCTTTGTTTGGTTCTGCCGGATTGGCTACAACAGTTGGACTTCTGCCTCCAGGATGGCCGACCAAAAGTTGCAGAAACTTTACTCCATTTTGGAAAGTTACCAACGAGTCGATGCAGGGCAAGAGGAATAGTATTGACGTTTCGTAGAGTTTGTACACTGGATTCTGCGCCCCTGTATTCAGTTACGTGAACTGCCAAACAACTATGGCGGGTGGAGCAGTGTCTTCAAAGGCTACGCGCCCTGGAGGAAGAGATGAGCAGAGAACTATTGTTTCCGATTCGACATCTGTCGATACGTGTGCCTTGGCATGACGCCGGGTGGAATGGCACAGTGTGTGGTGACCCAAAGAATAATGTGTCATGCCTAAAGCTCGCTCGGATTGCCGAGAGGAAGAATGAATCCTTAGAGGCTAACCTCTCAGGCCACCATTTCAAAGACCTCCGAAAGGAAGAGATCCCACCTTGCTTGCAGGAACGTGCGGCGTTTATGAGTCCGCACAGTTTCGTGAGAGAGCATAGCCATCCATATCGAAGGAATGACTCAGGTACCCGTACTCACTCCAAGAAGACCCCAACTCATGCACATTTCAGGCCAACTCCACTAAACTATCCGGCTTATTCGGCTCCCGGCGTGCCATTCAGGTGGATGCTCAAGGAATCACTCAAAGGAAGCAGAGGTCCAGGGCTCCAAGAGCATTATCCTCTCGATGAGGTGAGCGAAGAGCGCGAGCCCAAACTCGGCTTTCACACAGCTTGGTGGCAGGACTACCGAAACCATTCGGCCCTCCTTGAGACGTTTTGGTCACATGTCAAAAAGGACGAGTCTCTGGTTTTTTTCTATGCAAAGCAAGTGCCACTCTTAGAGGAGATGCCCGGGCGGCGCATTCTCGTTGGCGTTGGCCGCGTGAAATCTGTCGGTCCTCTCACTGAATATCTGTATGACAGGCCGGCTGAAGGAAAGCTACGAAGCTTGCTGTGGGAGCGGATGATTAGCCACTCGATTCGTCCTAATTTCGCGGACGGCTTTCTAATGCCTTATCGCGAAGCCTTGGTAGAGTCCCGAGAGGGCGATGCCTTTGACCCCGCCGAGGTCGTAGCCTTTACGCCGGAGGATCGGTTCACTGAGTTCTCTTTCGCAACTGAACATGTAGGAGATGACGCTGCCATCGGATCGTTGCTGTCAATGCGCGCCGCCCTATTGAAGTCCGCAGAACTTTTTGGCGCAGACGTTCAGAAGCAGGAATCATGGATCGACACGGAGCTCGGCAAGCTTTGGCGCAATCGTGGTCCGTTTCCTGGAATGGGAGCCGTACTTTATGCGTGTGGTGTCCCCATGGGTAATTTCATTGCAAGGGCGCTGAACGAGCACGCGGAGGGTGATAAGTCACCGTGGTCGGTATGGTACTCTTTGCTCGACTCGCCCGGGAAAACCCTTCAACCCCAGCTCGCGAGACTCATAGATCGCACCATTGCGATGGCTTGGAAAAGTATGCCGAAGGAGCGTCGGGAGTTTCTTGAACTTCTGAGCCGTGTAGACCTTTCTCAAGAACAGGCCAAGGCCCTGGCGACTCCTGAGGAGAGAGGTCAAATTGGAATCAAAGTCGAAGACGCAGAATTCGTCGACAACCCTTACTTGCTTTATGAGGCTACTCGCTTGACCTCCACTCCGGTGTCAATAGGGACGGTCGACCGCGGACTATTCCCGGCCTCCTCGGTCCGTGAGAGATTTCCGATTCCCGGACGATCAAGGATTGATACTGCCGTGGACGCTCGACGCCTGCGCGCACTGTCGATTCGTGAACTCGAGAAGGCGGCGGTGCAAGGAGACACGCTGATTCCTAGAGAAGTGATAGTGGCCAATGTCCGTCAGCAGGATCAAACGAATGATGAACGGCAGACGCTGGCGACCGCTGACTTGCTGAGAGTTGCAGAAGACACGCTTTTTGACGATGAAATACGTGTCGTGGAAATGGCCGACGGGGAGCCTGCCTATCAGCTTGAGCGTCTGGGCACGGCCGGGGAACTAATTCGTAAGACAGTCGATAAACGTCGCAAAGCCCGAAGGCATAATTTGGTAGTCGACTGGAGAGCCGAATTGGACACTTTCCTCGGCCCCATTGATGACGCTGAGCCAGATAACGAAGAGCGAGCTCGGCGAGAGAAGGCCGCAGCACTTAACGAAGTCGCAAATGCTCGAATCAGCGTCCTGATCGGGCCGGCGGGAACGGGAAAGACAACGCTTCTAGCAGTTCTGTTAAAGAACTCGGAAGTCAACAAAAGTGGCGTTGTGTTGCTTGCGCCGACAGGCAAGGCCCGAGTGCGAATGGAGGAGGTCATCGGCAGAGAATGGCGAGACACCGTCAGAGCTTACACTCTAGCCCAGTTCCTGATTCGATCGGGTCGATATGACAGCGACACCCAGAAGTACATCCTGACTGGCAAGCCAGGAGAGAAGGTAGGTCGCACAGTTATCGTAGACGAATGCTCCATGCTCACAGAAGAGATGCTAGCGGCACTCATTGAAGCACTGGCAGGACTAGATCGGTTGATTCTGGTGGGTGACCCACGTCAACTTCCGCCAATCGGTGCAGGCAAACCATTTGTCGATATCATTGTAAGGCTAAGGCCCGAAAAGTTCACGTCAGGTTCTCCCAGGGTTGGGCCCTCCTACGCGGAACTGACTGTACCCAGGCGACAAGATCCAAGACAACGAGGGGCGCAAGACCTCGATGCTCTTGAACTCGCGGAGTGGTTCGGGGGGGAGCCAGGACCTAACCATGACAGCGTCTTCGAAATCCTGTCAGGACACCGGCTCAGTAAGTCGGTAAAGGTTGTCCACTGGGATACGCCAGATGAACTGCAGAACCAATTGCCGCAGGTACTCGCGGATCATCTAGGGTTTGGCAAGGAGAATGGGCCGGAGGAGGTACTCCAATTCGCCCAAAGCCTCGGTGGGATTATATCAAGGGGCAATGCTTACTTTAACCGGGGACAGGCTGGTGCAGGGGCGTACGCCTGGCAGATACTGAGCCCTTCCAGACAGAAGTCATGGGGCGTGGAAGCTCTCAACCGTCTCATTCATCGGAGATATAAGTCAAAGCAAGTTGAGACGTCGAATAGCGAAAGATTCCGATTCTTGAAGCCCGTAGGAAATCAACTGATTGTATACGGTGACAAAATCATCAACAATAGAAACACGCAACGGCCTAAGTATTTCCCTGACGAAGAGTGGAGGAAAGAACAGACCTTTGTCGCTAACGGCGAAATCGGCATTGTAGTAGGGGAGGTGCAGTGGAGGGGCAAGCGACGGCCGCGCGCTCTCGAAGTAGAATTCTCGACTCAGCCCAATGCGGTTGTCAAATTCTGGGAGAGCGACTTCGAGGAAGAAGGTGAAGCCAACCTTGAACTAGCCTATGCACTTACTGTCCACAAAGCTCAGGGCAGCGAGTTCAACACTGTGATATTGGTCCTGCCCGAGTCGGGCCATTTGGTCACACGCGAGTTGATATACACCGCCCTGACCAGGCAAAAGCAGAAGATTGTAATTCTGATGCAAGGGTCGTCAATCCAACTCCAACGGCTTAGTTCGGAGCTGTACTCTGAGGTAGCCGGTCGGCTTACGAATCTCTTTGTACCACCTGATCCGATTGAGATCGACGAAAAGTTTCTTGAAAACCGACTGATTCATCGAACCACCAGAGGGGAACTTGTGCGCTCCAAGTCTGAGGTGATCATTGCAAACCTTCTCCACGCCAATGGTATTGACTACCGATACGAAGAGCCGCTTGAAATTGAGGGGGTCACCAAATTTCCGGACTTCACTATTGAAGATGATGACACCGGAGAGAAGTATTATTGGGAGCATCTGGGAATGCTCACCGACAATGCATATCGTCGCAGATGGGAAGAGAAGGTGGAGTGGTATAAGGGCCACGGAATTTCCCCTCAGGAAGTTGGAGGTGGCCCAAAGGGAGCACTAATCGTTACAGAGGATTCCCCTGACGGCAGCATAGATTCTGAGGCAGTCTCTAATCTGATCATGAGCTTATTCAGTTTCTAATGTGGATCCCATTTGAGACTGCGACTTTTCGCGATGGCTTCGTGACTAGAACACACGAATCTCCGCCCCTGTTTCGAAATGCCAATACTCTTGGTCTCTTTTGGGATCTACATTAGGTCTTGTTGACATTTGTTTTGTTCTGTCACATTGGCGACATTATTTGAATGTCTACAAAGAGAATTGCCGACCAATAGTGGCAGAAACTTTACGAATTTCTGCAAGGGCATCCTCAAGCCTATGCAGGGCAAGAGGAGATATGTCGCCGTTTCGTTGAAGCAGTTCACTGGAATCTACGCACCGGCACCCAGTGGCGTGAACTGGCAGACTGTTGTGGCAAGTGGAACGGAGTATTCAAGCGCTACGCACGCTGGAAAGAGGACTGATTCTGGGCCGGCATGTTTAGACGGATTGCCCTAGACCCTGACATGGCTGCGGTGATTCCGAACATTACTACTGTGTCGTTTGCGGTTATGACGTGAATCTGGGACTTCAGCCCGTCGCTTTGGAGGCCGCCCACATCAAATGGCATCAGGCAGGGGGACCCGATTTAGAGATAAATGGGCTGGCTCTCTGTTCGCTGCACCACAAGCTATTCGACCGGGGCGCCTTCACTTTGTCCAACAACCTTGACATCCTCGTATCCGACGACGCTCACGGTACCGCGGGATTCCATGAATGGCTGATGCGCTTCCATGGCGAGAAGCTCAACTTCCCGCAGCGGCAGACTTACTATCCCAGCGAAGACTTCACTCGCTGGCATGTCAAAGAGGTTTTCCAGGGGGAGTATCGGGACTCTTAGCACTTGATCTGTCATGGCAAAAGCTTGGTCCGACAGCGAAAATCATGCAATCGTGAAAGACTACTTTGTCATGCTTGAGCATGAGCAAATGGGACAGCCCTACAATAAGGCCGCGCACAGACGCGCTCTAGTGGAAACCACCGGACGGACTCACGGATCAATCGAGTTCAAACACTGTAATATCAGTGCGGTCATGGAAGCTCTCGGTCTTCCCCGCATAGAGGGATACAGGCCTCGAGGGAACTTTCAGACAGCTCTGTTTGAGCTTGGCCCCAAAAACTGGACCACGAGCTAAGGTGTATCAATGGAACCGAACGCCAAGCAGGAGGAAGACCAGTTCAATCGTCAAGTGACCGCGGCGACATACGATTTCAAGCAGGTGTGGTACTGCGCGGGTGAAACTTGCGAGGCGGCCTTTCCCCCTTTTTGTGGTTCCAGGATTGGGACCAACCATACAAATACTTTAGAATCTGCAGTTGAGAGTTGTGCAGACAGCTCGTCAGGTGTTTTCAGACGGAGGCTGACTCTGCGGTGACTTGACAACATATGCCGGGAGAAAAGGGATGAGAGTGACTGATTCCGAGGAAAATGTGCTGTATGGTGAAACGCTAAGAAATTCGACCATTGACATACTGAAGCCAGCGGATGTTTTGCAAACGCTCAGAACGACACAGGAAGTAACGTCAGTTATCCTGGATCCATGGTACAACAAGGGAATAGGAGGTGAACGAAAAGACTACCACGAGTGGCTCTCAAGTGTAATTAAGGCCGCCTGCAATATCTCAAAGCACGTTTTTGTTTGGGGATTTCCGGAGATATTGGCATTTCAGGTTCAAACAATTCCCGAGAGTTTCACTCTTATTTCATGGCTTACTTGGTATTATAAGAATTGCCCGTCTGTAATTCGGGGATGGCGTTCCGCTCAAAACACGTGCTTACACTTAGCATCAAGAGATGCGCCCGTGTATCCCGAACATTTTCTGAACGATGAACAACTGGAGAGATGGAGAGCGGGCAAGATGAGATTTGTTCCTGGACCACCTTCTGTCTTAGAGGCCCCCCTGAATATCGGATTTGTCGGGAAAAAGGAACAAACTAAGCACCCGGCGCAGAAACCTTTGGCAGTGATAGAGCCGCTAATCCTTATGTCTACAAGAGAGCACGATACCGTACTGGATCCTATGTGCGGTTCGGGAACAACGGGAGAAGCCTGCTCCCGCCTTAACAGAAGAGCCATACTGTGTGATATTTCGGCGGAATATCTTTCCATCACAAAGAAACGCATGGATCAATGTTGCGGATTCCAGAAAAAGGAAACTGCAATGCAGTCGCGTCTCTTGGAGAAATAGAAAACTGGTCGATCAGGTCATCTTCTGCGTTTAGTGGGGAGTCTGAGCAGAACATTCAGCAGCCGTCTGGATGCACCATATTTTTCCCGTTTCGTGGTCAACAAACTGGTTCCAACCATACTGCTCCGCAGCAGATAGAACTTAAGTCAAATATATCTTATTGGCAATACATTGAGTGTATTGCCTTTTTTTGTCAGAGGGCACGGCGGTCTTATGGACGATAGAAACGCGAAGATAAAGGGTCCCTACACACAGACTTCAATTCGCGCAAGAATAAGAGCGTTCTTCTTGGACAATCTGGGAAAAGTTGCCACGCGAGAACAGTTGATAAAAGTTGCAACCGATCCTGTGACTGGTCGCGTTCCAGAAAACTGGCATCAACGGTTGTCGGAACTCAGAACTGATGAAGGATATACAATTCTTTCATGGAGGAACCGAGGGGACTTGAGAGTTAGCGAGTATATGATGCCTAATGCGGAACGACGCAGTACTGCATCGAAACGAACTCGACCCACTTCCGCGACATGGAAAAAAGTTCTTGAGCAGCATAAGCATAAGTGCGCCTGGTCGGAAGGCGGCACAGTATGTGGTCTTCGAGACGGAGACGTTGACCCGGTAGGGGGAGGTACAATCAAGTTGACCCCGGACCATAAGACTCCTCACGCCATTCACGCAGAAATCGATCCACAGGACGCGACGAAGTGGCAGCCCTTATGCGGCAGACATCAAGTTATGAAAAAGAACTACTGGGATGACGAAACCGGTTGGCTGAATGTAGTAGCAATCGTGCAATCCGCGTCTGAATCGCAAAAACTAGAAGTCTACAAGCTTCTTCAACGCTATTTCGGCGACAAGAATTAGCTTGGGTCATATCATGGCGTTCACCACCAGTCAATATGAACTTTAGAGGCAGACCAACGGCATCGACGAGGAGATGGATCTTGCTGCTGAATCCGTCCCGGCTCCGACCTGGGCACTGTTCTGGCTGAGGGCCCCCTTTTTTGACCCGCCCGCTGCGCTCATATGGGCGCGTACAACTGTGCTGTCGGGCATGACCGCTGCCATCTCCGGGTCCTGGGCGAACTGTTTGAACATGTCGGCCCAAACACCGTTCTCGTCCCAGCGTGCGAAGCGCTTGAAGACGCTGTTCCACTTGCCATAGATCTCTGGCAGTTCACGCCACTGGGCGCCGGTGTGCAGTATCCAGTGGACTGCTTCAACGAAACGGCGACACTTTTCCTCTTGCCCTGCGTAGGCACGAGGGTGTCCTTGCAGAAATGTGTACAGTTTCTGCCACTGATGGTCGGCAATTCGCTTTCTGAACATCCTCCTGTTGTCGCCAATGTGTCAGAATAAATCAAACGTCAACGAGACCTAACCACTGATCACTGCAGTTCCGCCATGTGCCTGCCCTCCGTTTCGCTCCTCCTTCATGCAGGAAAACACACCTCAACCTCCTGTAGGGGCAGGCCTCGTGCCTGCCCTCTGCCGGCCATACCCTCCTCTCTCTCCTCACTCCTCTCCACTCTCTCCTCTTCAGGGGTTGCGCTGGCGGAAAATATATGCTAGACTATAAACGAATTCAATACTCATCCACCGGCGTGCCCCCAAACGCGCGCCGCTGGACAGCAGCACGAGGTCTGGTCTCGTGATAGTTGCGTTCTATCACAAGGCCAGACCTTTTCGCGTTACGAGCAAACGAATCGAAATGCTTGT
>VXMH01000023.1:0-95085 GCA_009841235.1 Caldilineaceae bacterium SB0661_bin_32
CGTACTGGTCGAGGGCGTGTCCCTTGCAGGGGCTGCCGTCTTTTCTGAGTGCTTTACAGAGCTTCCTGGACATAGGTATGATCCTCCCTGGATCGTGGACGCCACCGGTTGTGTGTCCGGATGGCTGGGAAAATGGTTGCTGACGCGCGGCCGGCGAGAAACCGGTGGCCGGGCGCGGCAGAATGGGGGACAGGGAACAAGCATTTCGATTCGTTTGCTCGTAACGCGAAAAGGCCTGGACTTGTGATAGACGCAACTATCACGAGACCAGACCTCGTGCTGCTATCCAGCGGTGTGCGTTTGGGGGCAGGCCGGTGGATGAGTATTGAATTCGTTTATAGTCTAGCACATATTTTCCGCCAGCGCAACCCCTTTGAAGAGGAGAGAGTGGAGAGGAGTGAGGAGGGTATGGCCGGCAGAGGGCAGGCACAAGGCCTGCCCTCGTGTAGGCTCGAAGTTTGTTCCTTGAGAAGGCCCTTTGTGGACCCTCTGGCTAACTCCGACAATTTCGGCAAACCCAATTAGATGCGATTGCCCTGAAGCGCACGTGGAAGAGCGCTTCCTCTCGTCCGTCGCTTCTTCTGGATTTGACCAGACTGCAAGTGCGCCAGCGGCAATCCAACCGGGGCCGACACTCGAACTGCTTCTTGACTCCCTGGTGAATCAGAACTTTATTGCGTACAGGTCTGCCTTGTACAGGTCAAATCTGAGGCGGACCGTCTGGCCCCGCAGATGGCTCAAGTCGGCGCTGCCGTTCCAGGTGAGAGGAGCGTCAGTGCAGTTCCCGACAACCGGCTGGCAGTCTTCCAGGGTGTAGCCTTCGATAGTGCGGATGAAGCGTGTGTCGCTGCCGACGTCACCGGGGCTGGAGGAGAGGATCTGGCAGCGTAGGAAGCCCGAGTAAAGGGTATGCGCATTGACGCGAATCGAGTCCGAGTTCAGCTCGAAGGGAACTGTCCAGAAGCCGCCGCGTCCGCGGCTGGAGAGTGAGACAAACCCGTCCTCGCGTACGGAAGCGCGCACCAACCCCGACTCGCCCAGCGCGCCCGTTTTCCGTTCGAGCGGTTCGTTGTGCATCACACGGTTGACGCCGACATAGGTGGACCACTCTCCATTGCCCGTGGGAACTACCCCGGCGCAGGCATAGACCGTATTGTATGGTCCCTCTGCGGAGGGCACTGTCTCGATCCAGGGCGTTTGCCCTTGCGGTCTGTGCCAGAAGATTCCGTCGCGGCTGGTGGCAAGATGTACGTTCATGGTGTCGGGCGTGCGCTCGTACATGGAGAGCCGCATCAGGTGGGCGTCGGTGGCGCCGGGCCAGGGAGAATAGCCGCTGCAGTAAATATCCAGGTCGGGCGCATCGACAGGATTGTTCTCCAGGACCGGTTCGGATTCGGGAAAGTGCCGAAAGTTGTCGGATACCGTCCGGTTGACCCCGCGGCGGTTCGACTGCGCATCCATCTGGCGAGTGTAGAGTACGTACTTGCCTAGTTCCGCATCATGGAGGGCGATGTTCTGGGTGTCTGCATGCTGGTACTCCATCAGAGGCTGGGGCAGGGGCGTCCAGTGGAGGCCGTCGGCGGAGACGGCGCCGAGAACTTTACGTTCGGTCTCGGTCCAGTGGCAGCTAACCATTTTGTAGCGTTCGGACTCTTCGGCCACAGGGTCGATGAATATACCGTGGCCATGTCGGTTGATGTCGATCAGGTTGTTGTCGGTTGAACCGTTCCACTCCTGGAGGCCCAGATTGGGTTTGTGCCAGGTGGCGCCGTCGTTCGACTCGGCGTAGCCGATTCCGCCGCCGTTTTCGTACCAGCAGCGGAGCGTGCCTCCATCCTCGAGGAACGTCGAATACGGTGATATGTAGCCCTGCTCCCAAGGGCGGTCGGCAGCGATCGCCAACCCATGGTCTACTTTGGGCTCGTGGACTTTGAGCGTGATCCCATGCGGGACGCTCCAGCCCTCGGTGATGGCGCCACCCCACTGGGTCCCATAGCCTGGTTCTACGCCCATCCAATCGACAAACACCCATTTTCCGCGGCCAATTCCCCAGTTTCTCACGATTTATCTCCTTTTTGGACCGAAATTGCTCATCGAATGGCTCAATACCTCTTGACAGACGAGATTCGAATCTCGCCGATCTGACCGAAGAAGTGGCCCTCGCCCAGAAAGTCGAATGCGCCGCCGTAGCGAGCATATCCCTTGAGGCGCGTGGAGACGCTGAACTGGGCGTCGTGCCGGCGGTTGTTGACCAGTCTGCGGCCGTCAGGGCTGCGCATCTGCCAGATGAGGAGGCCGTCCAGAAACAGCTGGTGAAGATCCTCGCCGGCCTCATACTGCCAGGCTACGTGGTGCCATTCAGTATCGTTGATGCCCGCATCGGCCGTGCCCGCAACAAGGCCGCCCGGACGCGTCCAGGGGTGCAGATCCATCAGCTCCTGTTCGGGCTCGGCTCCCAGAAAGTGGGCGCCGGGGGCCATGCTCCCATCGGGTGAATTGTGGGCGGAGAGATAAAGTTCCCAGACGCCGCGTTCGGTCTTGTCGTAGGTGCCGCAGATGTGGCCGAAGGTGAAGGGCTGGTGGTGCTCGTCGGCATTTACGCCATATGCCTGCAGGGGCCCGCCCCGTCTGATCCAGGCTTCGACGGTCCAGGCCTGTTGGCAGGTTCGTAGGTCGAGTTTGTCATTGTGCTGGGGTCCGACGAAGCCGTGCTCGCCGTGGCCGGTATCCTGGGGAAAGCGTCCAGCGCGGCCGGGCCAGGAGACGCGCCTGTCGCCGCCGATGTTGGTCCAGGTCAAGGTCAGTTCCTCGTCTCCCATCACGTCGGGGATGAGGCGGCCGTTCGGCCCCTGCCAGTCATAGAGGGCAACCGTGTGCTGGTCCGCTCCGATGACGAGGAGCGCCGCGGGCAGCACTTTGAGGGCGCTCTCGGCCTGCTGGCTCTGGCCGATGGCGTCGACTGCATTGACGAGGAAGCGACGGACGCAGGGGCTGGAAGGCGTGCCTGTCAGTTCACCCGTTTCCGGGTCGAGATGGAGTCCGTCGGGCAGGGAGCCATTTGCAATGGACCATTCGATCGGAGCGACCATGTGACTGGTTCGTATCATGGCGCGATATTCGTTTCCAGCGAAAGCCGGAGGCAGTGAACCGGTGGCGATCCGCCCGCGGTGAACGCTTAGGTGGAACAGGTGGCGGTCGGTACTGCCGCTGGTGTCAGAGGCAGTCAGACCGAGGGGCTGGTGTTCTACGGCCAGAGTTGGCTTGCCGCTGACTGCCCCAGTTTTGCTGTCCAGCGTCAGCCCTGCGGGCAGCAGTTCTTCTGCCAGCTCCCAATGGACGGGGCCACTGGCTGCGTCGGTCGAGAATTGAACTGAGTAAGGGGCTTTGAAGGTAGCCGGGGGCAGTTCGCGGCGAACGATTGACAGCTGCTCCGCCACCGGGTAGCGCATGATGCTGGAGATTCGGATCTCGTCGATTTCGCCTTCGAAATTGCCGTAGGCCAGGTGCTTTGGCGGGTCATGCGAGTGGATGAAGCCGCCGACTACAAAAGGAACGCCGACGTTTTCGGCGTCGTTGACAACGCGTCCCTGCAGGTCGTCGGGAAGCGGCAGCTGGACGCGGCGGATGAGCAGGCCGTCCAGAAAGAAGAAGTGCGTCTGGTCTAGATAGCGAAACTGCCAGGCAACGTGGTGCCAGTTGTTGTCTCTGATCCTGGGTGGGTCGGCGCTTGTCCAACCGCCGGCTTTGGCGTTTTGGAGGAGGAGAGCGCTGGTGTCGTGATTGGGATCGCGACCGCGGGGGGAACCCATGAAGCGGGCGGCGGGGTAAAGCCCATCCTGCAGGGCGCCGGGGCGCGTAAAGCTGTGAAGGGAGAAGTTCCAGCCGCCGCGCATACCGATGGGGAGGCCCAGCCCTTCGTCTTCGGTCCCGCAAATGTTGACATAGGTGTGGCCTTCTTCGAGGCCGCCGGTTCCGGTGTAGCGCACCCAGGCTTCGACCGTCCACTCCGAGGTACAGGGCCGGAGGTGGAGTTTGTCGTTGTTGGCGGGGCCGACAAGAAGGTTGGCGTCGTCGGCGCGGCGACCGAAGCGGGCGCAGGCGCCGAAGCCCGGATGCGAGGCCCACTGCGCCTGGCGATAGGCGCGGAGGGTGAGTTGGGTGTCGCCGCAGGCGTCCAGGGTCTGGTTGCCTTTGCCTTCGTCGAAGTGGAACAGCACGACGGTATGGTCATCAGGTTCAAACGGGGCACATGGAGGGGAACTCAAAGGAGATTCTCCTGGCAGTAAAGGAAGTCACACTCCGGCCTGGAATCGGCGAAACAGGGAACGCCTTCAACGTATTGGGACGCTGTGTCACCCTCTGATACGTCAATCGCTGCTCGTGTGGGGATCGAGGGCGTCGCGCAGTGCATCGCCGATGAAGTTGACGGACAGGGTGGTGACAGCGATCGCAATCGCGGAGGGAAGCCATAGCCACGGCATCGTCTGCAGGATGGGAAGCGACATGGCGTCCTGCAGCATGCTTCCCCAGCTGGACATAGGCGGCTGGACCCCCAGGCCCAGGAAGCTCAAAGCGGACTCGGTCATGATGGCCCCGGCCAGCCCCATGGTGGCCGCCACAACCACCGGAGCGATCGCATTGGGAAGGATGTGACGGAAGACGATCCGGCCATTGCTCACGCCGACACAGCGCGCGGCCAGCACGAATTCCCGCTCGCGCAGCGAAAGAAACTGGGCGCGCACATGGCGCATTATTCCGGTCCAGCCAAAAATCCCTATGATAACCATTACGTTGAAGATGTTGGGAGGCAGGATCACGGCGACGGTGACGATGAGCATGAAGGAGGGGAAGCACATCATGACATCGGTAAAGCGACTCAGAACCATGTCGACACGGCCGCCGAAATAGCCGGCGAGGCCACCCAGGACGACGCCGATGGTGATATAGATACTGACGGCGACGAGGCCGACCGCGAGCGAGACCCTGGTGCCATACGCCAAGCGCGTCCAGACATCTCGACCCAGCGGGTCGGTTCCCAGTACATGAGCCGGAGAGGGCGCCTGCCGCATCACGGTCAGGTCGATGCCGTTGGGATCGTAGAACGTTACAAGTGGCGCAAGTATGGCGACGAACGCAAAGAGGGACAGCGCCGCCAAGCCTAAGACAGCCAGACGGTGGCGGCGAAAGCGGCGCAGGAAGCGGTTCTCAGCCTTGGGCAAGGCTTGCCACGTGTCCGGCGAAATCTGCGATGAAACCGGCTGCCGCGCCTCGTGTGCGCCGTCTGCCGGCGTGGCTGTGGAATCGACCATGCTACGCGCCTTACTCGTAGCGGATCCTGGGATCGGCCCAGGCATAGGTGATGTCGGCCAGGAGATTGGCGCACAGCACCATCGAAGAACCGATCAGGTTCATCGCCATAATCATGGGCTGGTTGCGCATGAAGACCGACTCCATGCCCAGCTTGCCCATGCCGGGCCAGACGAAGATTGTCTCGATTATGAATGAGCCGCCGATAATGCCCGGAAGGGAGAGGCCGACGATGGTGATGACCGGCAGCAGCGAGTTGCGAAAGGCGTGGCCCAGATAGACGGAGCGTTCAGGCAGGCCTTTTGCACGGGCGGTGCGGACGTAGTCGGCGCCGAGAGCCTCCAGCAGGCTGGCGCGCGCATAGCGCATATGGCCGGCCAGCCCCTCGAAGCCGAGAACAAGCGCCGGCAGCGCCAGATAGTGGAGACGGATGAGAAGATTGTCGGGACCGTCGAGCGGCGCCCTGCCGCCGGTTGGGAACAGGGGTAACTTGAGTGAGAACAGATAGAGGGCAATGATGGCGAATACAAAACCGGGCGTGGATATCCAGACAAAGGCCTGCAAGGTGAGAAGATGATCAAGAACGGAATACTGCTTGATGGCTGAAATGATGCCCAGGGAGGTACCGACGACGAGGGAAAAGAGAATCGTTACGATGGAGAGTTGCAATGTTGCAGGCAACACCTGGGCCATCTCCTGGAGAGCCGGTTGTCCGGTGACAAAGGAATAGCCGAGGTTGCCGTGCAGCAGCAGTTCACGCAGCCAGATCGCATAGCGTACGACGACCGGTTTGTCCAGCCCGTATGACTCGCGCAGCCGCTGGAGCTGCGCCTCATCTACGCCCAGCTCCAGTCTGAGGCCGGGTGGAACGAGCGCATCGACGTAGTCGCCGGGCATGATCTCGCTAATTATGAATGTGAGGGTGATGATGCCCCACAAGACAGGGACGGCAATCAGCAGGCGGCGAATGATGTATCGGGTCATGGTTGGATGTCAGGAGGACCTGAGGCGAGCGCCAAAGTGCATCCCACTCTGCTTGCAGTGACAAGCAGAGTGGGACGACGGGGCAAGAGATCTACTCTTCCATCTTGTACCACAGATGGGCATTGAGTTTCGACCACTGGTAGTCGTGCATGCCCCCCAACGCGTATTCATCCATTCCGCCGACATTCTTGCCGATCGCATAACCCATGTGGTAGCGGTGGAGCGGAATGTATCCGATCACGTTTTCGGCGATGATCTGCTGGATCTCGTTGTAGAGGGCCTTGCGGGCCTCGGTACCGCCGGTCTCTTTGGCCTGGATGAACAGCGCATCTACTTGATCGCATACGGCATCGAGTGAGCCGTCAGTCGGCCAGACCACGTCTCTGCGGCCGGGAGGATTATCACAGCGGTAGGTGCGATAGTAGCCGTGCAGGTCGACGGGATTGCCCCAGCCGGCATGGGAGAAGGAGTGCTTGTTCTCGGCCACACGATCGTTCCAGGCTTCGTTTGGCACGTGAATGACTGTGACGTTGATCCCCACCTCACTGAGGTACTTCTGCATCAGCAGCATGAAGTTCTTGGCCTCGGTCCCACTGTGATAGTAGATCAGCTCGTGCTCTTGTTCGGGGTCCCAGACGCCGTCTGCGGCAGCTTCGGCCAGAAGGGCCATGGCTTTCTCGGGGTCGTAGGAATAGGTAGGCACTTCATCGTTGGTCCAGCCGTCGACGAAGGAGAAGGTGTGCCACGGTTCGCGCAGGCCGAAGTAGACCGCGTCGCCGATCTCCTGGCGGTTGATGGCGTGACTGATAGCCATGCGCACGCGCTTGTCCCAGAAGGCGGGCTGGGCGAGGTTGCCAACAAAGACGCTGATGTAGTTCAGACGCTGGGTCTGGACGTCGATGTTGGGCAACTCTTGGGCCTGCTGATAGAAGTTGCCTTCGACCTTCATGAGATCCAACTCACCCTTTTGGAGGGCGATGAACTGCGTGTCGGGCGGGCCCATGTTCTGGAACAGGATGCCGTCGAGGCAGGGCGCGCCTTCCCAGTAGTCATCGTTGCGCGCCAGTCGGAAGTACTCATCTTTCTTTCCGTCCACAAATTTGAACGGGCCAGTGCCGATCTGGGTTTCGGTGGTGAACCAGAGTGGATTGCCGGCGTCCTTGAGGTCGGGCACGCGCCACTGGTTGTAGATGTGCTCGGGCAGGATGTTGATGCTGCCGATGAAGCGGGCGAAGTAGCTTACGTCCGGCTCTGCGAGGGTGAGGCGAATCGTGTGATCGTCGATGACTTCGATTCCCTCGATCGAATCGGTCTTGCCATCCAGGTAGTCTAGGGAACCCTTGAGCGCAATCCAGTTGCCGGGCTGGGCAGAGTTCACCCAGGGGCTGTCAAGGTCGTTGTGCCACGTCCAGGTGAAAGCCACGTCATCGGCGGTGAAGTCTTCACCGTCATGCCACTTGACGCCCTGACGCAGGTGGAAGGTGAATTCGGTGGCGTCGTCGCTGATTTCCCAGCTTTCGGCCAGGTCGGGATGGGGTACGTTATCGGTGCCGGTGCGGACCAGCTTGCCGAAGACGAGCTTCTGCTGCTCGTAGCCCCAGCCCCAAATCGGTACCACTAAGGCCCTTGAACTGAAGTCAAGGGTGAGGGTGCCGCCGCGGGCGGGGCAGACGTCGTCGCCGGTGGTCTCTGCCGGCGCTTCAGCCACCGTTTCGGCGGGTTGGTCGGCGGCCGGGGCAGCCGGCGCCGGGGCACAGGCGACTACAATGAGAGCCAGGACGAGAAGAAGTGCTACGTTCCTTAGGGAAGACATTCTCTACCTCCTTTTCATTGTACCTTTGATTGTCGTTGCTGAAACTCGTTTGGCTGCAAAGCGTACACCGTGGAGCGACATACATGATATGGTATATCACTTATGAAGTTGGCTTGTCAAGCAAGCTGAAACAACCTGGTGTGGGCGAGTTTCGGGCGATTGACGGCCGGGAGCTAGAGAAGAGTCTTGGGGTCTATGGGCTTGTGAGCGCGGGGGACGGCCCGCTCTTCTCAGACCGGCACAGAAGGTGTCGGACGTGAAGAGGATCAAAAAAAGAGCAGTGTGGTTGCGCCAGCTTTGTAACTGCTGACGTGAGCTAACTCTTATGTTTTCCTGAGGCAATGCTCACTCAGTCGAAAGTGCGGCCGGTATGACGGCGCCCGGCGATTGCGGCAGCTTCGTCGCCGGCGGGGAAGGTGATGCCCTCGTCTATTTTGGCTGCGACATTGCTGGCGTCGACGCCGTCAAGGAAGCCGATGTTGGCGGCTCTGCAGGCGGCGAAGACACGGTTGCGGGCCGCTTTGAGGTCGCCCTCTTCGGTGTTTTCGGGCGTGCGCACGGTGTCGTAGCCAAAGGTCATGCGCATGTCGGACGGGCCCCATTCGGCGAAGGCGATGCCCGGGACTGCGGTGCTGGCCTCGGCGTTGGCGAGGGCGCGGATGTTCTCGATCTTGATGCCGAGAATCAGTTCGCCGTCCGGGTTGAGCGGCCAGACGTCGGCCTTGCGCAGGTATTCCTGCGTCGAGACACCCCAGACGCGGGCGGCGTTGTCCTGGCCGCCGGAGCCGCGACGGCCCATGTCGAGGCCTTCGCCGACGCCGTGGGTGTGGAAGGGGAAGCGCACCCACTCGACGAACTCTTTGACGGCGCCGGGCGTTTCGACGTGGCAGAGCAGGATGCCGTGAATGCCTGTCGCGAGGACCTGCTTGATCATCCAGGCGTTGTTGCGCACGACGTATTCGTCGACGCCGTCGAAGGGCAGGGTGACGAGCACTGGGGGCGTGCGGTGGCCGGTCCGGGTTGGGCCGCCGTCGACCAGGCCGCGCATGAAGGCGTTGAGGCCGGCGACGTCGAAGGGCTGGTGCTCGATGCCGATGACGAGCCAGTCGGCGTGCGTCTGGGCAGACTTGACGCCGCCTTCATAGGTGAGGGTGCGGCCGCCGTCCCAGTAGACGGGCTGTCCGGCTTCCCGGAGTTCGATAATCTGGTTGATTCGTTTCATTGTGAGTTTTCCGTTGTGTTGGGCAATGTCGGATTTCGTCTCAGTGAATCTTTTCTGGACTACACGAAAGACAGTTTTTGGGATGTGAAGATTGCTGGATTCAGACCCAGTCGCGCAGCGGGTGTTCCCGGTCCGCCAGCGGGAGCGGCGTGCGGCCGCGGCGGTGGGCAGTGTAAACGCCCAGGATCATCTCCAAGGCCCAGCGCGCGTCGCGTCCGCTCGAGATCGGCTCGCGTCCTTCTTCGAAGGCGGCGATCAGGTCGCGCACCATGTAGGCATTGAGCGTATCAAAGCCGGGGTTATTCGGCTTCAACACGACCTTCCAGGCCGGTTCGACCATGGCCGGATTCCAGTTGGGGTGGGGGCAGTGCAGGAGGTAGCCGTCACGTTGGAGCAGGATTCCCTCCGTGCCGTGGATCTCCAGTCCGCCGGGCCGGGGGCCCGGGCGCACGGCGCGACGGTGCGAGTGGAAGTTAGCCATGATGCCGTTGTCGAAGGCGTAGGTGGCTTCGAGGTGGTTGCCCAGAATGGGGCCGATCTCTTCGTCACCCTGGCGGGCGTCGTCGGGCCCGGCGTCCCTGCCGTCCTGCAGGACGTAGGCCTGAACCCAGCGGGGATGGCCGAAGAGGAAGCAGAGCATGTCGAGCGAGTGCGTGCCCAGCACCATCAGGTCCTGGCCGCCGCCGCGATGGTCCTGTTTGCCGCCGCTGTATACTTCTCTGACTTCGCCCACGGCGCCGTCAGCCAGCATTTCCCTGGTCTTGTGGGCAATCTGGCCGACGCGGCCCTGGTGCGAGACGGCTATCTTCGCGCCGGCGCGTTCGCAGGCCGCGATCATGGCGTCGGCCTGCGTCAGGGTTGGCGCGAAAGGCTTCTCGCAGAAGATGCCGCGCACGCCGGATCCGGCCGCGGCGATGACCATGTCATGCTTCTGGTCCAGCCAGCGGGGCGCGACGCTGACGACGTCGAGCCGCTCCTGTTCCAGCATCTGGCGGTAGTCCTGATAGCAGTGTTTGGAGTCCACGTTGAGGCGCTCACCCGCGGCGGCCAGTCCTTCGGGGTCGGCGTCGGCGACGGCGGCCAGGTCGATCTCTTCCATGCCCAGGTAGACGGTGTCGAGGTTGTGGCCGTAGTTGCCGCGTCCGGTATGGCCGATGACGCCGGCTCGGTATTTTGTCATGTCAACTCCTCTTCGCTGGCGATATAGGCTTTGATAATCGGTTGTGCGCTCGAAGTCCAGTTGGCGTCTCTGAATTCGTCGTTTGTGTAGTCTGCGATGATGACGGCGCCGTCTTCGCGCTGGTCCCAGTTGCTGTAGCCGGAGTCGGCGGTGGCGTCGAGGCGGACCATGCGGTCGCGCCGGAACTGGTCGGGATAGCTGCCCGAGTCGGCGCGCCAGGCCCAGCTGACGCTGTGGCCGTCCGGGTTCTCGACCGAGGCGCTTACCGCGCGCCAGTGGGAGACGCCGCGCAGGTTGCTGCCGAAGCGGACGAGGCGGGCGCCGGAAATGCTTGCCGCAGCTTTCAGACAGGGGCGTCCGTCGACGTAGACGGCGATTTCGCCTTCAGTGCGCACGATTTTGTACGTGTGCCATTGCGTCGTATCCAGCGGAAAGCGGTGAGCCGGCAGGGGGCGCGGCTTGCCGCCCTCTTGCGGAACGCCGGTGGTGCTGTGGAAGGCGGCTTCCTCCTGGCTGCTTTCGGTCAGGCAGATTTCGTGGGGCGTGATGCGGACGCGGCAGCCGGCGAAGAGGTCGCAGCCTTCGCTGGAACTATCGGCAAGGCGGAGCTCGGCCTCCAGCGCCACGGTTGCGCGGCTGGTAAGCGCTGGATAGAGTGAGAAGAATACCTGATTCTCTGGCTCGCGGTCTGTCGTCAAGGTGAGACAGCCCTTGTCAAGCCGGCAGCGGGACTCGTCCCAGATGAAGGATGCCGGCTCGAAGCCCAGCTCCTCGGCGGGGTCCCAGACGAGGGCGTAGCTGGCGAAGGTTCCCCAGCGGTTGCGGTAGGTGACCAGCAGCTTGCCGGAGCGAAGTCGATGTACGGCGGTGCGCTGGCCGTAGAAGGGCGCGAGTTGGGGCTGTTGCCAGGTTCTGCCGTAGTCGTAGCTGTGGATCAGGCGGCTGGGCTGGCCGAAGGCGCCGTTGGCGAAGCCGACGCGGGTGACCGCCAGGAGATGGCCCGGTTCCAGTTCGACGACGCCAACTTCGGAATCGCTGTGGAAGGGGTCGTCGGAGATCGTTGAGGTGCGGTTCCAGGTTTTGCCGCGATCATCGGAGAAGACGGCGGTGTTTCGGTGGTAACGATTGTAACCGGGAGGAGGCGGGCATTCGAAGACGCCGGTTTCGACCGGCTCGGTACGGGTGTAGACGAGCGTTCCGTCCGAAAGGTCAACGACGTAACCCGGTTCGCCGCCGACGCCGTCGCATTGGACGGGCCGGCTCCAGGTGCGGCCGTCGTCTTCGCTCCACAGGAGATAGTTGGCCATCCCTCTCGGAGGTTGCTGCCAGAAGGCGAGGCGGGGCCAGTCGTCGCCTGAGGTACGATGGCCGAGGTCGCAGATGATGACGAGGCGTCCATCGCGCAGGCGGCTCAGCTGGGGGGCGACCCAGACGCTGTGGTGCTCCCAGACGTTGCGAGAGGAGATGGCGCGGTGACCGTGCCAGATGCGGCCGCCGTCGCTGGAGTAGGCGACCATGATGTGGGTGGAAACGGCAGAGTGGGAGTCGGAGAGACGGTAGACGGTGACCAGGCCAGAGGGCGTCGCGACGACATTGGCGACAGAGTGGTACCAGCCGCGGGGGTTGGGGCAGACCAGGTCGGCCGGGTAGCTGTTCTGGTCGGCGATTACGAATTTTCTGTCGTCGGGGACCGCTCGCATCGACCTCAGTGCCCCGGGGGCAGCGGCAGGTCGACGCGCACGTTGCCGCGTGCGTGGGATTGGAGAAAGCCGACCAGTATCTCGACAGTCTTCCTGGCCTCTCTGGCCGGGCTGAGCAGGTCGCTGCCGTTCTCGATGGCGTCGATCAGATCGGCAACGCAGGCCGGGATCCTGGTGTACAGGTGGGCTTCGAAGGGAAGGAATTCGCTATTGTTTCTGTCGCGGCGGATGACGCGGCTGTTGTGGACGTCGAGCATGGCGGTTTCGCCGTAGACCTGGAAGGTAAAGCTGGCTGCGAACTGCGACTTGTTGGCGTTGACGAAGGCGCGCACGCCGTTGCGGAAATGGACGTAGCCAGAGACGGCAGGGTCGGTCGCCGGATCTCGGCCGCCGTCGCCGAGATACCTGTCATAGTGGTCGTAGCCGGGTTCCAGTTCGGCGAAGACCCACGCCGGCTCCGAATCGGCAAAGAAGCAGACGCCGTCGACAAGGTGAGTGCCGTTGCGGAACATCATTGCGCGCGGGCCCCCCAGGGTGGCGACGATGCGCTGTACCTCGCCTATGGAGCCGCTGCGGATCGCCTCTCTGGCGACATCGTAGTGGGGTCCCCAGCGATTGGTGTGATCGACGGACAGGAGGGTTCCGTTCGCCTCGCAGGCTTCGATCATGCGCGTGCACTCGTCCACCGTTGTCGCGAACGGCTTTTCGCAGATGATTCCCTTGACGCCGGCGTTTGCGGCTTCCACCACGATGTCGGTGTGTCGGTGGTCTGAGGTGACGACGCTGACGATATCGAGATTCTCGCTTTCGATCATGGCGCGGTAGTCGGTGTAGGTTTCCAGCTCACCGAACGCCTGGCCCCAGGTGTCCGCCACCTTTTCGAACAGCTCGGTTTTGAGGTCGCAGACGGCGACGACGTCGGTCTGGGGAATGAGGTGGTAGGCGCCCAGATGCGAAGAGGGGCTGGGCGTATTCAAAATGCTGTCCGCATCGGGAGCCGGACGGTTGGCCGCGATTCCTGACAGGCCGACCACGCCTACTCGATATTGCTGCGACATCTGCCTGTTCCTCCTATTCTGCTTGGGTTAAGGATACGTTCAGTTTGTCGGCCCATGCTTCGATCTTGCCGAATGTCTCTGCGGGAACGTCGATCCCTTGGGCGAGACGCTGCTGGCGCGAGCGGTGCTCGAAGTCGCCCGGAACCAGCACTTCGTCGAATCCTGGGGCTGGGGGCGTCGCCTTCATGGCATCCAGGACCGCGCGGACGTTGCTTTGGTAGTCGTCAAGAGGCGTGAAGGCGTTTACGTCGTAGACCTGCATGAAGAGCCCGGCCATTGAGGTCAGTTCTGCGTTGAATGCGCCGGCAAGCCCGCCCATGAGGCTGAAGAAGAGTGAGAGCGCGTACCCTTTGTGGCCTCCAAATGGCAGCATGTAGCCGCCTTTTCTGAAGTCCTCGGGATTTGTTGAGGGATTGCCCTGGCTGTCGACCATTACGCCTTCAGGAACGTCAAGCCCCTTGCTGAGTGCGACCAGGATCTTTCCCCCGGCGACGACGCTGGTGGCGAAGTCAATCACGAAGGGGGCGTCATCGCCGGTGGGGATGCCGACAGCGATGGGGTTGGTGCCGAGGGCGCCGCGGGCGCCGCCGAAGGGGACGACCTGCGAACCTGCTGCGGACGCGCCTCCCAGTGTTATCATCGTGATGCAGCCGGCCCTTGCGGCCTGTTCGGCGTATTCGCCTACGCGGCCGATGTGGGTTGTATTCTCGAAGGTGACGCAGCAGACGGCGGACTTTCTCGCTCTTTCGATGGCCCACTCCATGGCCTGGCGGCTCATCGTGTGGCCGAAGCCCATTTTGCCGTCGACGTGCATCGTGTTGGCGCTCTCGCGGACGATTTCAGGGTAGGCTTTGCTGTCGAGGTGGCCGTCTTCGATCCGGTCCAGGTACATGGGCACGAACTGGACGCCGTGTGAGTCGTGGCCGGCGAGGTTGGCGTTGACGAGGATCTCGGCGACGGTGGCGGCGATGTCATCGGGGGACCCGGTGGCGGCGAAGAGGTTGCGGCTGATCTTTTGCAGGTATTGTGCTGAGTGGCGAGTGGACTGTGTCATCGGGCTCCTCTAGTTTTGAAGCTGAATTACTGCGGTCTACAAGTGAAACGCTGTCGAACTTTTCGGTGAAAAGATGGCTATGCTTGGGTGCCCTGGGCATGGTCGCCATCACGAGCCAAAGGCATTTTGACTACCTGCCCTTGGGCGGCGGACTTATACCCTGCCAGCAGGATTTCGGTCAGGGAGGCGGCCTGGCGTGCGTTCATCCCGCTCTCGCGTTCTTCGACAATGCAGTCGATGAAGTAGCTGGCATCGCTGCGGCCTTCCAGGGCATTCGAAAGCGGGGCCAAGGTTCGCTTGGGTTGGCCTCTGACCTCTTCCTGGGTTGTGCGCCAGAAGCCCATTGGGTCGCGGGGATGGATCTCAGGCGGGGTCCAGGGCGGGTCGGCGTTGTAGATTTCCAGCGTCGGACGATTGGCGCTCAGGAAGAGCGATCCTTTGGCGCCGATGAGGTGGATCTGGTTAGAGCCGCCGGCGGGGTGGCTGGCCCAGCCAATGCGGCCGCCGGTTATGGTGGCGGTCAGGCCGCCTTCCAGGGTCAATGAGAGGAAACCGAAGTCTTCCATGTTGCGGCGCTGGTGCGCCTCGAAGAAGTAGTTGGCGGTACTGCCGAAGACGGTTTCGACGGCGCGCCCGGAGATCATGCAGACGAAACCCAGGGCATAGACGCCGATGGCGTAGAGCTCGGCCTTCGCGTCGACAAAGTTGGAGATGACAGGGGGGTAGACCGCCCTTCGCGGCGCGCCCAGAACCGCCGTTCCATTTGGCCCCTTTGCAAACAGATTGTCGACGTGAATGGCGGTCAGCTCGCCCAGTTCGCCGGACTCGACGACCTGGAGCGCCTGGTTCACCCAGGGCTGGTGGTTGGAGCTGAACATCTGGCTGCGGACGCCGGCGCGTTCGACGGCGGCGACGGCGTCGTCGGCATGCGACAGGTAGGGCGTCATCGGCTTGTCGACATAGATGTGCTTGCCGGCGTCGGCGCAGCGGGCGGCGATGCGGCCGCGACGCTCCGGGTCGGCGCAGATGGAGACGACATGCACGTCTTCGCGGGCCAGGGCTTCGTCGAGGTCGGGCCAGTAGGGAATGTCCAGGTCCTCGGCGAACTGCTTGTTCAGCTGGGCGCGCTCTGGGGGTACGTCTTTTTCGTCGCTGAGCCCGACCAGGGTACAGCGGGGGTCGTCTCGCAGGTTCAGAGCATAGTTTTCCTGGTGCGTCAGCCTGCCGGAGATCAGCAGGACGCCGAACTGTTGGCTGCTCATGGCTGGTCTCCTGAGGGTGACAGCGACACGGGCTGTTTGGAGAAGAGTGACTTATCGATAACGGCCACCATTTGCGAAGTTGACGAAACCGCAGCGTGTTGCCGTTTTTCGTCCGCGCCACCGGCCAGACTCCCCGCACGCGCAGTTACTTGGGAACCGGTTTGATAGATAGCGCCGCGCGCCCCAAGGATGACCAGGTTCATTGAGGGATGATCGTGGGCCAGGGAAATGGCCAGAAGGGCCGACTGGCCGTTCGCGTATTCCAGCGCGAGCGAGAGATGGCCTGCGTCGGATGAGCCGGTGGCGTAGATCCGGCGCGGCCGGGCCGACAGCCAGGATTCGGCATAAGCGCTCATCTCCGCCAGCAGCGGTTTAAGTTCGGGCGTGCTCAGCGCCGCGGCCGCTGTCCAGCGGACGAAGAGGGGCGCACCGACAGCATCGCCGGCGAGCGTTTCGCTCACGGTCTGGTTCAACACAGTCCAATCGTACATGAGATACTCCAGATATTCTTACTCAACGCGCAACGATGGACTAAGGATGTCTTGACTGGAATGCCTGTAAATGGGGTGCCTATGATTCGGCCTGGCGCGGGTTGAGAGCGTCATTCAGGCCGTCGCCCAGGAAGTTGATCCCGACGGAAACGATGGCGATGGTGAAGCCGGGCATAGCGACGAGCCAAGGGCGGTAGCGCCAACTGTCCTGGTTTTCGAAGATCATATTGCCCCAACTAGCCTGTGGCGGCTGCACGCCGACACCGAGGTAGCTCAATCCGGATTCGGCGACAATCGCGCCGCCGAATCCGAAGGTAACCATTACGATGAGTGGGCCGAGCGCGTTAGGAATCAGATGACGAAGCAGGACAATGAACTGGCTGACGCCGACCGCGCGGGCGGCTTCTACAAACTCTTTTTCGCGCAGTGAGAGGATCTGACCTCGAATCATGCGCGCGTAGCCGGGCCATTGAATGAGGGCAAGCGCGCCGAACACAACGACAAGATCGACATAGGTGGGCGTGGAGAAGAACTCCATCCCGGTTTGCGCATACATCATATCCACAAAGTCGGCGACAGGCTTGCGAAAGGTGGCGGCGATCAGTGAGGCAAAGAGGAGTTGAGGGATGGACATGGTAACGTCGATAGCGCGGCTGATCAGCCAGTCAGCCCAACTGCCTATGTAGGCAGCGATTCCGCCGAGAATCATGCCCAGAAGGAGGCTGAACACGGTGGAGATAATGGCAACGATGCCGGCAGTGCGCGCCCCCCACAAGAGACGGCTCAGCATGTCTCGCCCGATTGCGTCCGTACCTAACAGATAGTCGCGGCTCGGTCCTTCGGCGACCCTTTCAAGGTCCTGGAGCATATAAGGGTAAGGGGCCATAAAAGGGCCGAAGATGGCGGTAACAAAAAGGAGAACAAAAATTACAAGGCCGATAATGGACAGTCGGTTGCGCACCAAGCGCCGGAAGGCATCGCTCCAAAGGCCCCTTGTTTTGAGAGTATTCGTCTCTTGGCTCAGATCCCGCGCTAATTCAGCGGTAGATTCGTTTTGGGCCATTCTCCAGTCCTGTTGAGCAATTTGACTGCGGTGCATCTCGGGAGAGGCGCAGGGAAGGCAATGATGTTTGCTGTCATTGACATGAGCGAGGCGGTCCTAATCGTAGGCGACCCGCGGGTCGAGCAAGGGATAGACCAGGTCCACGATAAGGTTCAGAAGCATGGTCATACCGGCCGTGAAGAGGGCAACGCCGTAAATCATGTCGAAGTCCCGGCTTGTAAGCCCTTGTTGGAAGAGGCGACCCAACCCGGGAAAATTGAAAGCCACTTCGAGAAAGACAGATTGCCACATAAAGTCGTCTACCATGAGGCCTAAACTGGTAACAACCGGAATGAGTGCGTTACGGGCTACGTGGCGCGCCATGACGAGGAATTCAGTGAGACCCTTGGCGCGCGCGGTGCGGACGTAGTCGTTCTGTAAGACTTCCAGAATACCCCCGCGAGTCTGGCGAATGACGTTTGCCAGGGTGCGGAGGGAGATTATGGCTGCGCCCAAAACAAAGGAGGCATGCCAAACTCCTTTCCAACCGCGCGGCACGTTCATCAGATCCAGCCACAGCACGAATGTCATAAGGGTGACAGGCACGAGAACGTAGGTAGGGATCGACCAGACGAAGAGGCTGCCGCCGACGATGGCGTAGTCCAAGCGCGTGTTATGAAAGCGGGCGGCAATGATTCCCAGAGGGATGCCGATGAACACCATGATTAGCATGGCGCCCAGAGCGAGGGCGCCGGACACCGGCAACGCCTTCTTGATACGCGGCCATATTGGTGCGGAGTCGATATAGGAATAACCGAATTTTCCCTGCAGGAGATTGCCGAGGTAGGCGCCGAACTGCACGAAGAACGGTTTGTCGAGGCCGAGACTGCGGCGCTCTTCCGCCAACTGCTCTTCGCTCATGAATACGCCCTGTTGCGCCCACTGGGCGCGCTTGATGTCGACCGGATCGATGGGGCCGAGATAACCCAGCAGAAAGACGATCATCAACGTCAAGAAGAGCGTTGGGATGATGATCAGCACGCGCATCGAGATGTAGCGGGTCACGTCTCAGTCCTTGGCAGCTCAGAAAGGCCTAGCGGTTGGTCGACAGAACCAGAGTAGATTTTGGGGGGGCCTTGAGGTCGGTAGGCCCAACTATCTGAAATAAAGGGCCGCGGCACGCTCGACTATCGAAGAAGCCGGCGCGCCGCTCCCCGTTCAACTTTAGCGACCGGGCAGGAAGCGGTCATGCGAGCCTCTTCCTGCCCGGTGTTCATGCTATTGAGAGACGTTGGCGACGACGAGGAGGCAGTCTTACCGCTCCTTGAGGTAAGTTTCCGTCATCGTGTGCCAGAAGCTGATGCGGCTCTGACCGTAGCCGCCGACCCAGGGCTGAACCTGATACCAGCCGCGGATGTAGCCGGTCGGGATCACGAGGGCGGCGTCGGTGAACTTCTCCAGCATGGCCAGCGAACGATCACAGTAGTCCGCGCTGCCGGGATCCATTGAGAGAAGTGCATCGATCTCCTCGTCCCAGCCCTCTTCGGTGTACTTCGTCCAGGACTGGTGGGCGCCGCCGCGGGTGTGGGCGACCGCTTCCAGCAGGTAGCCCGGGCGCGGGAGGAAGGAGCCGCCGCTCGTTACCTGCATGGCAACCAGCCCTTCGCCGTCGACGAACTCGGACTCGGCATTCTTGATCTCGACATTCTCGATGCCCAGGTTCACCCGCCACATCTCCTGAACGATCTGGGCGGCGCGGATGCGCGGCGGATCGCTGCCGCCGGTCAGGATGCGAATTTTCGGCACGGTCTCCCCGGTCGGTCCGTACTTGGACTCGGCCAGGAACTCCTTGGCCCTTTCCGGATTGAAGGGATAGGGCTGGAAGTTGGCGTCAAAGCACTGGTAAGCCGACGACATCGGGCTGCCGGCGTTGCTGGGGGCCTGCTCGCCTTCCCAGGCAATCTCAGCTACCTTCTCCCACTCTATCGCCGACATAAGCGCGCGGCGCAGATTAACGTCGTCCACCGGCTCCTGTTCGGTGAGGAAATACATGGCCCAGAAGGCGGAAACCGGAATTTCACGGAAGGCTTCAGGCTGGTTCTGGCGGAGCAGGACAGACGAAGGACCTGCGAGCTGGAGAGCCAGGTCAATCTCGTCGTTTTCGAACATCAGGAGAATGGTCTGGAAATCGCGGATGGTGGTGGCTTCGATGCCGTCGAGATAGGTCGGCTCGCCCCACCAGTTCGGATTGCGCACGAAGCGGTAGATTGCATCCGGCTCCGGCGACAGGTGCACGGGCTTGAAGGGGCCGCTGACGATCAGGTCTGCGGCATTCTCGCCCTGGAAGAAGCGCTCGGCCATCGCGCCGCGCCATTCGCGGGCGTCGGCGAACTCATCGGCGCGCTCGAGAAGGTCGGCATACTGGTCAAAGCGGGCGGGCGCGGCCTCGCGGAAGCCCCACAGCTGCGGCAGCGAGCCTTCGGAGCGCCATAGCTCGACCTTGAGCGTTTTGTCGTCCAGAGCGGTAAGACCGGCAATCGTCTCGGTCGTGCCATCGGCAAACTCGTCAATGCCCTTGACAGCGCCCATCACGAAGTTGCGCGGCCATGAGTTGCGGTCGGAGTGGAAGATGTAGTTCCACCAGTCGATCGCGTCCTGGGCGGTAATTGATTTGCCGTCGGACCATACCGCCTCTTCCTGAATGTGGAAGATGTACTCGGTGAGGTCTTCGTTCACTTCCCAGTCGGTGGTGAAGAGTCCTGGCATTACGTTGCCGTCGATGTCCACCAGGAAGGGGGGCATGAACATGTGACCGAAGTTACAGGGGCTGCCGTAGTCGATCCCGGGGAAGGGACCGGAACCGCAGCCGCCTTCGTGCACGACGTTGAGGATCTGGTCTTCGGCCGCGTCGTCGGGCAGCATGACTTCCGGCATCATGTCGCCGCTGTCCGCCATGTCGCCGCCGTCACCCGCCGGGGCTGCCGGCGCGACACAGGCGGTCAGGGAGATGCCAAGGACCAGGACGAGGCCTATCAGAAACTGCCATCGAAATCTCGACATGCTTTTCACTCCTTGCTTGATGGGTGCGCCCGAGAGGGGCGCGCAGTGAAATCCTGCCTGGATCTGATGAAGTGGCGGCGTCAATGCGATGCCGCCGCAACAAGAACAATACCGTCTTTTCTTTCCAATCACCTCCTTTCACAAGAAGACTTTCGCTTGCGAAAATCAGGCCGGAAACATCGGGTCTACGGGACCGGCACTGGACGAAGACAGGCGCTGCAAGACCTGGACATGCCGCCATAGCTGAAGGAAGGCCGGCAGTTCGACACTCGGGCTGGACACTGTCTGGCCAAGATACGAATGCCGTTCCTTTCGTCACGCATGGCAGCGTCTTCAGAATGGATTCAACTGATGGAAAGATTCGAGTCTACGTGTGGTCAGCAAGTTGGGAATTGGTCTTCTATAGGCGAGAAGCAAAACGCCGGGAATAGCATGGCAGGCAAACGAAGCGGCTCCGCATTTGAAGTCAAAAAGGGAGTCACCGCTGGATTGCGAACTTGAATCCTTTCGCCGCTCGAGGCGCATGATACTCTAACAGTTCTTGCTTGTCAATGAGCTAAAATCGGATCAGGGAATGTCAGGTTATATGTGGCATAATTGTTTCCACGAGAGCAAAATCCGAATACTCAGAAGCGACCGTTTTCCAAGGGAGGCCGGCATGCGTTCAGAAACATTCCGTCATTATTGGGAAAAGGGCTGGGCGGTCGAGGAGGGGGTCTTCAGCCGGGAGGAGGCCGACCGGATCGCCGAAATTGCCCTGGAATTGAGCCAGCAGGAGCTGAGCAGCGACGGCGACGGCTATGTTGTGGACAAGTCGGACGAAGGTGAAATTGCGCCGCGCAAGATCGACACGCCTTTTCTGAAGAAGGGAGAATTTCAGAGGTTTGTTTTGGACCAGCGTCTGACCAAACTGCTGGCTGAACTGCTGGGGGCACCACCCTTGTTGTCGGGCGACCAGATCTTCATGAAGCCGCCTCATTTCGGCTCGGCCAAACCGTACCACCAGGACAATTTCTATTTCCAGTGCGACCCCGGCGACCATGTGATCACCGCCTGGATTGCGCTTGACGACGTCGGCAAGGAGAATGGCTGTCTGCGCTATATCGACGGTTCGCACAAGGGGCCGATCCTGCCGCACGAAGCGGTGCCCGGCGAGCCGTACAACCTGGTGCCCCCTCCGGACCTGATCGATCTGCAAAAGGAGTCGCTGGCCCTCGTGAAGAAGGGAGGCGTCGTCTTCCACCACAGCCAGGCGCTGCATACGTCCCATCGAAACGGGTCGGACAGCTGGCGGCGCGGCTATGCCACGCACTGGGTTACAGCCGACGTTACGTCCAGCAACGGCACTCTCGACAAGGCCTACTTCCGTCGCGAAGACTATCCAGCCTGACCTGGAAAGCCAGGGGAGCGCCGGCTACTGCTACAGCCTGAGTTCAATCTGCCGCATGACGCATTAACTGCCCGAGTTGACCCACTCAAAGGAGACTGCATCAATGAACCGCACGACTGTATCTCTACTTATATTTGCCACCCTGGCACTCATTCTGGGCGCTTGTGTGGCGCCGGCCCCCGCCGCCCAAGAGGAACCGATGGAGTCCGAGGCCGCCCCGATGGCGGAAGAAGAAGCCGGGGAGATGGCCGAGAGCGACAGCGAGGCCGAGTTCGAGCGCATTCTGGCCTGCGTTCAGGAAAATTTCCCGGCTGAGAGCTACTTCACCAACGAGCTGCTGCCGGCAGCCGGTGCGGCCTGGGAGCCGATGGAGTGCGACAGCGTCGACAGCATCAAGGTCGGGATGCCCTGGGTCCTGAACGACGAGGAGGCGCCCTGGTACAACGCGATCGAGCTGGGCTACTTTGCGGACGTCTGCCTGGAGGTTGAGCTGGTGGCAGGGGGGCCGGGCGTGGACCATCTGCAGACGCTGGCGGGCGGCGCGGTGGATATCGCCGTGGTGGCGGGAGGCAGCCGGGTGCCCTCGATCGTTTCGAGCCCCACGCCGGCAGACGTAGTTGCCGTCGGCACATTCCTCAAGCACAGTCCTTATATCTGGCTGGGCCTGGACCCGGACACGCCCCAGGACCAGCGCTCCGACAAGGTATTGACGCCGCAGGACTTCATCGGCACGAGAGTCGGTATCCAGGGCAATGACGACTACCTGTTCTCCTTCATGGCGAACAAGTATGGCATTCCCGCTGATGAGGTCGAGCTGATGGAGGCGGGATTCACGCCGGACCCGGTTCTAATGGGGGCGATGGACTACATCGGCGCCTGGATTGTGAACCAGCCGCGGCTCCTGGAGGAGAAGGGATTCATGAATTGGGTGGCTTTCCGGTTCAGCGATTGGGGCTGGGACGGATACGGCGACGTGACGGTCGTGCGTCGGGAAACATTTGAGGAGAATCCCGACCTGGTGCGCCGTTTCCTGGCCGCCCAGACGCAGGGTCTGAACTATCTGCTTGACAACCCCGATGAATCCGCCGAGATCGCAGTGGTGTACGGCGTTGACGCGCAGCTCACCAAGGAACAGGCCCTGCGCCGCTTCGAACTACAGGAAGCGCTTGTGCTCGGCAGCGATGATCTGCCGGTGTCCCACATGTCGGCTGAACGCTGGAATATGCAGGTGGCCTCGATGATCCAGTACGACCAGCTTCAGTTGGAGGCCTGCGAATAGTCCGTGCGAAGGGCTACAATGCTGCTCCGACGGGTGCTTTCCGCAGGCCCCCAGGGTAGCGCATGCCAGCCGACAGATTTCGCATATGAGGGTTAACATTCGAGAGGGAAGCTGAGGGCAGGGGCCGTGCTCTTGTCCTTGGCTCTTCTCGATTTCTCAGGTACTACTCTGAGGGACGCTTTCCAAGCGAACCGCCGCTTCAATCCACTATCCAGCTAAATTCCTTTCCAGGTCCTCCGACCGAAAAGCTGTTCAAGAGGAAACAAAGAATGCGCAAAACCTCTCTCTTTTTCTTATTGTATATGCTGCCTTTACTGATTCTGAGCGCTTGCACTATTCCGGTCGTTATCCCCGAAAACGAGGGAGGAGCCGGCGCGGTCGCGGGGGGTCCAGCCGACGGTGACGCCGAGTTCCAGCGGCTGCTGGCCTGTGTCGAGGAAAGCTTTCCGGCTGAAAATTACATTACGAATGAACTCCTGCCCGACCTCAATGCCGCCTGGGAAACGATGGACTGCGAAAGCATGGAGCAGGTGAAGGTTGGGATGCCCTGGATTCTGAATGACGGCGGCGCGCCCTGGTACAACGCGGTGGAACTGGGTTTTTTCAGCGACGTTTGTCTGGAGGCCGAACTGGTGCGCGGGGGGTCTGGTATCGGCCATTTGCAGACTCTGATTGACGGCGGCGTTGACTTCGCCGTCAGTGCCGGGGGCAGTTTGATACCCGGCCTGCTCACGGGTCACGACGGGGCAGACATTGTTGCCGTCGGCGCCCTGATCAAACACAGCCCCTACATCTGGCTGGGGTTGGACCACGACACGCCGCGGGATCAGCGCTCCCAAAATGAACTGACGCCGCAGGACTTCATCGGCAAGACGATCGGACTGCACGAGGGCGAAGGCCACTTCTTTGAACTCATCTCGGCAAAGCACGGAATCTCGCCAGACCAGGTTGAGCTTGTCGTGACCGGCTATTCGCCGGAGCCTGTTATTGAAGGCGAGATGGACTACACTGGGGCCTGGCTGATAAATGAACCCCGACTATTGGAAGCGCAGGGATACAAGAACTGGGTGGCGTTCCGGTTCAGCGAATGGGGCTGGGACGACTATTCGGAAGTCCTGGTCGTGCGGCGGTCGACCCTGGAAGAAAATCCCGACCTGGTGCGGCGCTATCTTGCGGCTGTCTTTCAGGGGCTCAAGCAGGTTCTGGAGAATCCTGAGCGCTCCGCCGAGATCGCGGTCAGGTATGCGGTAGATGTGGAGTTGACCGAGGATCAGGCTCTACGCCGATACCAGCTACAGGAGGCTCTTGTTGTCGGGGCTGACGAGCTGCCCCTTGGCCACATGTCGGCCGGGCGTTGGAACAGGCAGGTGGCCTCGTTGATCCAGTATGACCAGATGGAACTGCCAATGTGCCAGTAGGCGCACATAAAGGAAGCACACCGCATTGACTATCGAGTTTTCGCGAGTCAACAAGAGCTTTGGCGACATTGAGGCTTTACGCGAGGTCAGCCTTACCGTTCAGGACGGTGAGTTTGTCTCCCTGATTGGCCCGTCGGGCTGCGGCAAGACGACGATGCTGCGGATCGCGGCCGGACTGGAGGAACCAAACGGAGGCGAGGTGCGGGTCAACGGCGACACGCCCAGGAATGCCTGCCGCCAGCACCAGATAGGGGTTGCCTTTCAACGCCCGGCTCTGCTGGCATCCCGTTCCGCGTTGAGCAATGTGCGCATGACATTGGAGATTACAGGGCGGAACGGCGCACTGTCACCGGATGATCTGCTGACCGATTTTGGCCTGGGCGAGTTTCACCATCACTATCCGCACCAGTTGTCGGGGGGGATGAAGCAGCGGGTCAACATTGCCGCCGCGCTTGTCCACGATCCGGCCATATTGCTGCTGGATGAACCGTTCGGCGCGCTGGACGAACTGACGCGCGAATCGATGGGCGAGTGGCTGGGCGGCGTACTGAACCGTTCAGCCAAGACCGTGATCTTTGTCACGCACAGCGTGGAGGAAGCGACTATTCTTTCGGACAGGGTAGTCGTTCTGTCGGCCCGGCCCGGACGCATTGCAGAAGTCATCGAAATCGGGTTGCCGCGACCGCGGTCCAGGGCTTTCCGCACTGACGAGAATTTCCTGCGCGAGGTGGCACGGGTACGTTCTTCGCTTTACCGTGCCGTCGAATTAAGCAACTGACGCACCTGTGAGGAAGTCCTGAAAGGTACTTTGATTGGTTCCGTTGACATTTTGAGGAGGTCGTCCAAATGGAAATAAATCTAGCCGCGAAGTCATGCGAAGGGCCACGGTGAAAACCCTTTTTGTCCACGAAGGGCCACAAAGGGCCGCGAAGAACACCAAAGGCCACGGGGAAGTCCCTTGCGTGAATGCGCGGGTCAGTCGCACTTTGCTCCCGCAAATCGCTGTTCAGCCAAACGTCAACGAGCCCTAGTATAAGAATCGATCCCAGCATAGGTTACTGTTGGCGCTAATAAGAGCCGGTAAAACTCATGAGCGATCGTCTTGCCTACCTCATAATGATTGTCTCAGTACCCATCCTGTGGGTCCTGGCGATACAGATCACGGGCTTTCCGTCCTTCCTGCTACCGCCGCCAGATATGGTGGCGGACGTGTTGTGGACCGAACGGGAGCTGCTCGCTTCTCACACGTGGACGACGATCGTCGAGGCGTTGACCGGCTACGCGGTGGCCAATGCGATCGCGATTGCCCTGTCCATCTCGTTCCTCTATCTGCCATGGATGGAGTCCCTGGCCCTACCGTGGACTGTCATCATCAAGAACGTCCCCTTTGTGACGATTGCCAGCATCTTGATCATCATTCTGGGTGATACGCCGCTGCCGAAGATAATAATCGTGGTTCTGATTACGTTTTTCCCGATTCTGGCGAACGTGACAAAAGGGCTGAAATCGGCCGACCCGGTGCTCCTGGACAGGATGCAGACTTTGGACTCCAGCCAGTGGGAGGTATTCACGAAGGTGCGCTGGCCGAGCGCGCTCCCCTACTATATTGCCGCTCATGAGATCGCATTCACCGGCAGCATCATAGGCGCCGTCGTAGCCGAATGGCTGTTTGCCCGCAAGGGACTCGGCTATCTGATCGTTCAGTCGATGTCGCAGTACCGGGCGGATCGGGTGTGGGCCGTTACGATGGTGGCCAGTGCGCTCGCGGTCGGCGCCTATCTGCTGGTCAAGATGATCGAGAAGTATCTGTTCCGCTGGCAGGTCGAGGACCTGAGCTGACTGCCGGCAGCTCTTTTTCCGCACACTGGAAAGCAACATGTACCCGACAATAGATCCTGCCGTAAAGTACGACGGGCCTGGCGCCGATTTCGCCTCGTTCACCGGAAGTCCCCTCTGGGGATTCGGGATCGACGGCGTGCTCGAACGGGCTGTAGAACAGGGATGGACCGTTTCGAGCAGGGAACGGCTGAACACGCCTTACGGGCTTTCCCCGCTGGTCGTCCACCTGGTCGCGCCAAACGGGCGCGACGTGATCTGGATTCCCTCCTACGGCGAGGTCCTGGGAGAGGATTCGCTCTACCATCTCAATTTCGAAAAATGTTTCTGGGTGATCTGGCAGGCAGGGGTGAAGGTGATGATGGTGGGCGGCACGTCCGGGATTGCCGACTGGCGCCAGGGCGACATCGCCGTCCGTCCCGGCGACGTCGTGCTGCCGTGGAGTTTCTACACGCGGCCGGTGCATCGCGGACTGCCAGGCACGCAGTTTGAGAGCATGTGGTCCAAGTGCCGCTTCCTGCTGGGCGATCCCTTTTGCCCTGAGCTGCAGACGCTAATGGCGTCGAAACTGGCGCCCTATGCTCGAAGCGGCCAGATCAGAAAGGTGCGAACGCCCGACGACACCCGCGTCGCGATGATCGTGCCGGAATCGATAACTTTCGAGACCGATTTCGACATTCTGCACTGGATGGCCGTCACCAAGAGCGCTTCCGAATTCCAGCCGGACCGGCCACCCATCGTTACCCTGCACGGCGACTGCCTCAACCCGCTTCTCTCCCGTTACCTTGGCATCCATGTTCTCTACTACCACATGGTAAGCAACTACGCTCACGGGTTGGAGCCGGAGCACGACATTCACAGTACCATCAACCACCTGTACACCGAGGTATTTCCTGAAATCGCACTGTCCCTGGAACTGGAGCTGCTGGCTTCGATGCCGGTTCCGGACGGCAGCGGCTGCCAATGCACAACCAGCCTGGGCGTTGCGCCGCCGGTTTTCAGTCAATCCCTTACCCAACCGGTATGACGTCCTTGGCTCCGTCACAGTTAAGATGAGCCCGGTAAAAAAGAGCCGCGTTCGCAAAAAACAACCAGGAAAAGAACAGGAAGGATACAGTGACGACGATTCCATCAGCCAGCTATGCTTTGATAGGCGGCTCCGGCACCTGGGGGGCTCGATTTCCCGAGGACCTGGAGATGCCCAATGTTGAACTGACCGGCTACTTTGAGTCGTTCGACACGCCGTTTGGCCGGACTGCGCCGTTCAAGCTGCTGCGCATCGGCGGTCAGAACATCTTGCGCACAGCCATGCACGGCATGTGGGACCACGCAGGGGGACAGGGTTCGAGGCCGCGAACGCCGTGGCTGGCGGCGAAACAGGTGGGCTGGGTGCTGGAACAGGCCGGGGTCCAGTGGGCCATGGTCGAGGCATCGGTGGGCGGCATTCAGAGACCGGACAGGCCGGGCGAGCCGCTGCCGCCCTGGAGCATCACGATCAACACTGACTACATGATGTTTTTCCGTCCTGAAGACGACCAGCCCTTCTTCGGCGGGCGCAAGCGGTCGGCGCGGTTCAAGGACCCTTTCTGTCCTATCATGAGTGAACACCTCTACCAGGCTGCGAAGGAGGAGCCGAAGTTTGCAGGCGTTTACAAGGACAGCGTCTACGTCTGTACGGCCTGGGGGCGCTTTGAAACTGCCAAGGAGATCCAGGTCTACGCTGAGATGGGGGCGCACGTTGTGGGTCATACGCTGGCGCATGAACTGCCGGTCTTCCGCAAGGCGGGCGTACGCCTTGCCTCGGTGGGGATCATCTCCAACCATGCTGAGGGTAGAGACGAGTGGGTTGGTGACAATGCGGATGCGATGGCCGATTTCTACTTCAGCTGTCCTCACTATTTGGGGCCGGTTATGGCCAACGCCATGCAGGCGCTGATCGAGAGCGGCGTGACGCCGCCCGAGGATCCGGACATATACCTCTACGGACTGGGACAGTTCCCGGTTGAAGGCGCTTAGGTTCCGTTGACGTTTTGGGGAGGTCGTTCAGAATCGCAGCGGTAGAGTTGTACACTTGATCAACTGTACCTGGAATCCAAGTCTCCCACTACTTTCGAACTTCGCCGGGTTATCCAAGGTCGCATGAACTATCAGCCGAATATTCTCCTGTTTGTCACCGACGATCATGGGCAGTGGGCGAGCGGGGCTTACGGCAACCAGGAGGTGATCACACCGAACCTGGACCGGCTGGCGGCTTCGGGTGTCGTGATGGAGAATGCCTTTACGCCGACACCGGTCTGTTCGCCGGCGCGCGCATCGCTGCTGACAGGACTGACGCCCTCGCAGCACGGTATCCACGATTACATTGCTATGGCGTTTGACCGGGGGCCGCGGCTGGCAGGGGAAAGGACTCTGCCGCAGCTGCTGCAGGAGGCTGGTTACCGGACGGGGCTTGCAGGCAAGTGGCATGCCGGCAATGAGGACGCGCCCGCGCCCGGTTTCAGCTCCTGGTTCAGTGTGGGAAGCGCCTACCCACTTCTCCACGAAGGGACGCGTGATTTCTGCAACAAGGGCCGGATGGAGACATTCAGCGGCTATACCGACGACATTATCGCCGACGAGGCTGTCAAGTTTGTAACGGCGGAAGATGAGCGCCCGTTCTTCCTGCTTGTCGGACTGACTGCAACACATGGCCCCTGGAGCGGGCACCCGAAGAGGTTGACCGAACTGTATCGCGGCGCCACTTTTGTGGACATTCCGCAGAACGAATCCTATGCGTTTGGAGAACAGGCGCTGGAGTCTTTGCGCGTGGACCGCGGCCGCGAGCGCGAAGCGCAGGTCCAGTATTATGCCGCGGTCAGCCATGTAGACGAAATAGTCGGGCGACTATTGAAGGCAGTTGACGAAACCGGCAAGCAGAACAACACGCTGGTGGTATACACGTCGGATCATGGGCTGAACTGCGGGCATCACGGCATATGGGGCAAGGGAAACGGGACGCGGCCGCTGAACATGGTGGAGGAGTCGATTCGCGTGCCCTTGATTCTGAGCCGGCCGGGCGTTTTGCCGGCAGGCGTGCGGCGCGAGGAACCGGTTGATCACCTGGACCTGTTCCAGACGCTGGCGGAAGCGGGGAAGGCGAAGTTACCCTCCGGCGCCGACTACGCCGGCAGAAGCATGCGGCCTCTTTTGCTCGAGCCGGAAGAGGGCGGGTACTGGCGAGACGTTCAGTTTGGCGAGTACGGAACGGTGCGCATGGCGCGAACGCGCCGGTACAAGCTCGTTCGCAGGCACCCGAGCGGACCCCACGAACTCTTCGACCTGGAGACCGATCCGCGCGAGAGCCGCAGCCTCTTCGACAGCGCCTCGCACCGGGCCGTTTCATCTGAGCTACTGCGTCTGATGGAAAGGCACTTTCGCCGTTACGCAAGGGCAGACAGGAATGGTACCCTGGGCGCGGCGTTACCCCAGCACAACATGACCGAAGCCTGGCGGGTCTAGGCCGGCTTTTCAGGCCTGGACTTCAGCGACCAGAGCAGGGTTGCCCCGATCACAACAGCTACGATAAAGAATTGTAGTCGGTAGGCCTGACTGATGGCGAGAGGGGAGGCGTCGATCACGTCGACGGGCATGCCGGCAGAGCGGGCTACGTTGCTGGCAAAAACAGCACCGAGCAGAGCGATTCCGGTTGTCTGACCAACCATTCGAGTCAGTCCAATCAAGCCGGAGGCGACGCCAAGCCGGGCCGGAGGCGCCGCGGCCATGATGACTGTGCTGTTGGGGCTCATGAAGAGGCCGATGCCGATGCCCATGGGCAATATGCGCAGGAGGAAGCCAAGCTGGCTGTTGTTCAGGTGGACAGTGCTGGCGACGAGGAAACCAGCCAGGAGAACTGCCAGTCCGATCAGGGTTACGCGATGGGCGCCGAGGCGGTCGGCGAGATAGCCGGCGGCAGGGGCTATCAGCGCGATTTCGATAGATACGATTGCCATCACGAAGCCGACCTGCAGGATGGTGAGGCCAAGCGCAAGTTGCATAAAGAAAGGCAGCAGGAAAGTGACGCCGGAGGTTGCGATGCCGGCGAGTCCGGCAAGCGCGATGTGGAGACTGAACGGCCGACTGCGAAAGAGCTCAAAGTCCAGCACGGGATGGGCGACCCGGCGTTCGGCGAAGAGAAAGGACGCAAGCCCGACTGCGCTGACAGCGAAGAGAAGAAGGACGTATATGTGGGCAAAGCCGATGAGCTGGCCGTAGGAGAGACCGAGCGAAAGCGTACACATGGTCACGCCGATCAGCGCCGCGCCGAGGAAGTCAAAGCGTTGGGCCGTGCCGGACGGCGCAAGGGCGGGGATGTAGCGGGCGGCCAACAGCGCGGCCAAGAGAGCGAAAGGGACCAGAATGAAAAAGGCGATGCGCCAGCCATAGGCGCCAATCAGAAAGCCGCCAAGAATCGGGCCCACGAAGTGTCCGAAGGAGTTGGCGCCGGCAGCGATGCCCAGCACACGCCCCTTTTCGGTATCGGGAAAGATTTCGGCGACGATGGCCATTGAGAGGACGGTGACGACGGCGGCGCCGGCGGACTGAAGAACGCGGAAACCGATAAGGAAGTAGACGTTGGGGGAAAGGGCGCACAGCAGAGAGGCCAGACCAAAAGAGAGATGCCCGAAAATGAAGATGCGTCTCTTGCCGAACATGTCGGCCAGCCGGCCGACGCTCAGCATGACAACTGACAGAGTAATCTGGAAGCTGAGCAGCACCCACTGAATGGTGGTAAAGTTGGCGCCCAGTTCCTGGGACAGGGTTGGCAGAGCAGCCTGAATAGTGCTCTGGTTAAGGGCCTGGACGAGGATCCCGGCGATTACTGCAAGCAGGGCCACCCACTTGCGGGTACGGGCGGCTTCTACAGTCGGGACATTTCTGTTCATGTAGGGCCCAGACCCGGCAGGAAGAAGGCATGCCGGCGTTACCTGCTGTCAGGCAAAGCGGAAATGTCCGTCCACATCAAGACGCGACAGGCAGGAGCTACAGGTTGCCGATCGCCTGGATCAGGTGGCCGGTGTAGAGAATTGACCGCATGTAATCTTCGACGAAAATGTTTTCGTTGGGCGCGTGGAGATTTGAATTGGGGTTCCCGACGCCGCCGCCCGAGATGCCGGGGATTCCGAAGGTCCCGCACAGCTGGTACATCGGTCCGCCGCCGGCTGAAGAGGGATATACGACCGGCTCGGCGCCGAAGATGTCGCGGGCCACGGAGATGCTGGCCTGGACCCAGGGATGGTCGACCTGCGACCGGTAGGGCCAGAGCTGCGCCAGGAGCTCGACGTTGACGTCGGTGAATCCGCGGCGGTCGAGGTGCTCTCTGACAAGGCGGAGCACCAGTTCGGGGTTCAGGTCGGGGACAAGACGGAAATCGACCTTGGCCGAGGCCTGGTTGGGAAGGACGGTCTTGAGACCGGGGCCGGTGTAGCCGGTCAGGAAGCCGCAGATGGTACAGGTCGGGTCGAACAGGAGCTGCTTGACAATGTCCGGACCGGTTGCTCCCTTCAGAAACGAACTGATGCCGAAGTCCTGCTTGTTCTGCTCCTCATCGAAGGGGATCCCCCGGATGTATTCCAACTCGTCTGCGGTGGGCTTTACAACGTGGTCCATGAGGCCGTCAACGGTGATGTTCTCGTTCTCGTCTTTGAGGCTGGCGAGTGCCCAGATGAGCCGCCATGCCGGATTGCCGACGATGGGGGCATTCATGGAGTGGAGATCGCTGCTTGCGCCGCTGACGGAAAGGCCGAGGTAGGCGATTCCTTTCATGCCGAGAGAGATGACCGGCCTGCCGGCGCCGTCCCGCCTTCCCCCTTCCCACAGGCAGGCGTCGGCGCCATCCAGGAGATCGCGATTTTCCTCGACGAAGCGGCCCAGGTTGGGGCTGCCGATCTCCTCCTCTCCCTCGACGATCCACTTGATGCGGAAGGGCAGATCGCCGATCTCCTGCTGGTAGGCCTCGATGGCCTGGACGCGCGCCATCCAGGGGCCCTTGTTGTCGGAGACGCCGCGGGCCCAGACGCGGCCGTCGCGGATCTCGGCGTCGAAGGGGCCGGAATCCCACAGGTCCAGGGGTTCAGGCGGCTGGACGTCGTAGTGGTTGTAGATCATTAACGTCTTGTCGCCGGACCCCATTTCACCGTAGACGACGGGCGCCCCACCGTCTACGGAGATAACTCTGGACTCGAATCCAACGTTGCGCAGCCGGTCGCTGACCCATTCGGCGGTCTCATCTATGCCTATATCCTGCGCGATTATGCTTGGTTTGCGGCAGAACTCCTGGAGTTCAGCGAGAAAGCGCTCCTGATTGTCCTGGACGTTGGCTTCAAAGCGGTCCATGGGGATCTCCTGTGGTTCGATTGCAGGGGTTGCCAGGGGCAGATTGTTGCGCTGCCCCTGCAATTGTCTCTATGGATATTTTCCTTATCCGAAAGATGGTCTTCAGTTCTTGCGAAAGCGGTCCGTTTTTTTTCGACAACCGACTATTGAACGGTTGTCAATTCAACGAGGGGACGGCTTCGGCCGCAACAGGGAAACGGGCGTGTCGGGCAAACGAGAGCTGAAGCTGATACTCGTTGTAGTACCTGCGTGTGGCTGCGACCATTTCGATATACTTGAGCGCGGTGATCATCGGATCGAGCACAGTAACAGGTACGGCGCGGGCGACAGGTTCAAGAAGCCCTGACCAGAGTGTGCAGGCGAAAAAGACGGCAGAAGCGCCATCCTCTTCGAGCGCGAGTCTGGCCTGATCGACGCCGTCTTCACGTGCCGCCCGGTCCATTTCCGCCACAACGATGCGGCGCAGCTCCGACTCATCCTCCTCAAACAGCCGCATGGCCATATCGGCATCGGGATGGGCGAAATGTGCCTCCCGCACGCCGGCCAGCCAGGGGGCCATATTGTATCTGTGGACCAGGTGGTTCCAGGAGCTGCCGTTCTTTCTCCCGGCGATAATTGTCACCCGGCCCAGTGCGGGCGCGGTGTGTGCCAGAGCTTCGAAGGGGCCAGAGACGGGGATATTGACGAGTCTCTTGGCATCTTCAACGCCCGGGTCGGCACAGCAGCCAATCGAAATGCCGTCGAACCCTTCTTTTTCGCCTTCAGTGACAGCATGGAGGAGCTGATTGGTGAAGTAGGCTGCAGGGGGAAGGTAGGGGGTCTTGGGAACATCCTTCAGACTCCTGACAACCAGCTCGGTGTCCGGGCAGGCGGCGGGCTGCAGGATGTTATAGGTGTACTCGTCGTACATGTCCGTCCCGAGCGGATTGATGTACAGGATTCGGGTTGTCATGAGACTGCTCCTTGCTGAAATTGGGTCTGCACATTCGGCGGAACCGCCGCGTTAACCGGTCAGACTGAAGTTTAGTTCATATCGTCGTATTCAATCAAGTGGAAGGGGGCGGAAAGAGCTTGCGGAGCCTGCTTCCATAGCGTTGCCTGAACTCCGGAAGCAAGAACGAACCCAAGCCCGTCAGCGCGGCCAGAGCGGCAAGGGCATACATGCTGGCGTTCAGTCCGAAGACATCGCCCAGCATGCCGATAGGCGTTACGAAGAGGGCGCCGATGCCCCATACCATGCCCATCATTACGCCTGAGGCCATCGCCATCCGGTCCGGGGCGAGTTCCTGGGCCAATACGGTGGCGACAGGCTGGCTTGCGAACAAGGACATACCGGCCACGATCAACATCAGGAGGCTCAGGAGGCCGTCCGTTCGGACAAAGGCAAAGATTGTCAAGGCGGAAATCAGAAGAGATATTGCGATGACCCACGAGCCGGAGTAACGGTCGGAGAGATGGCCGCCCAGCAGTCCCCCCAGAGCGCCAAACAGCGAGAGCGCCGAAAGGCCAAGTCCTCCGATGAGAAGGGTCACGGCTCGACTGTCAACGAGAAAGATGGGCAGAAAGGTCCTGAAGCCGCCCCAGATCGCGGCCCGGAAAGTCATCAACACCGCCAGCAGGAGCAGCGGTCCGACGAAGGTCTGGGCTGCGGAAGCCAGCCGACTGCCGTTTTCGTCCTTCGATACGGACGCGGGTGACTCTTTGGGAACGTCCACGCCGATGAAGTAGTAGATGGCAGCGGCGGCTATCAGCCCGAACGGTATCATCAGGTAGGTGGAATCCAGACCGAACAGAGTGACGACGCCGACGCTCAGGAGGGGGCCGACGGCAATGCCGATGTTGCCGGCGAAGGCGAAGATGGACATGGCGGTGCCGTGCCGCCCGCCCGACGTTGCGCGGACCATCATCGCCGCATGCGGATGGAAGATGGCGTTGCTGAATCGTCCAAAGACGACGCAGACCATGAGCAGGGTGTAGGTCGGCGCGAGGCCGATGAAGCTCATGCCAAGCGCCGCGCCGATCAGTCCCAAAACCATGAACCAGGCGCGGGGGAAGCGGTCCACCAGCCAGCCGATGAAGGGCTGTACGGGCATGAGCATGAAACTGGTGAGGGAGGTGAAGAATCCCACATCGGTGAGGGACAGCGACATTCTGTCGATCAGCAGGGGCCAGAGGGGAATGAGCGTGGCGTAGTACATATCCCCCACAAGGTGGCCGAAGGAGAGAACGCCGAGTTTGAATTTATCAAGTTTGACCGCCGGCGCGGCTGACGCCGGCGGCAGCGCACCTACATTGACGTCTGAACTCAATTTTCGCTATCCCCAATTGCGCAGGTCGGCCCTAAGATAGCAGCCAACAGACCAGATTCCGGCACAGTTCTATCCAGGCAGCGTCAACGTTCTCGGAAGGTGAAAGCGATCTGTGTGCCTTCGGGCACGACCTGCGTGTAACCGACTCCGCCGGTGAAGGACCAGCAGTAGCCGTCGTAGGGCATTTTGACTTCCTCGATGAGATCGCCCCAGACGTCCATCATGTCTACGGCTGTGTCGCCCTCGCGCAGGAAGGTGCCTGGCGGGTGTTTGATCCACATCAGGCCGCCTTTGTGCGAGGTGAGGCGGTCGGCCATGTAGAAGTCGCCCTGCATTGGCGTCGTCGCCTGGGGAACGATGTCGCCCTCAAGCATGCCGATGGCCTTCATGGTGTTGGTGATCCCGATCTGGCCAGAGTTCGTGTTGTCCTCCCAGAGGAAGAAGTCGGCGATCAGCTCGGGCGTCATGGAAGGGATGCCATGGGCCAGCGAACTGCCGACGACTCCGGTTGCGGAGCGGCCGGGCGAATCGATGACTGTGAAACCCCAGGCCTCTGCCATCTTTTCCATCTCGGCCAGTACCTTTTCGTCGGGACAGGCGTCGCGGCGAATCAGGGTGAAGGGGATGGCATCGGGCGGATTGGAGTGAACGTCGATGGAGTGGGTGGCTACTTTGAGGGCTTCGCCGATCACGCCGGCCAAGCGCAGGGTGACTGTACCGCCGGAATCGGCCGGCCACATGGGAGCGGAGGACATGTTGATGCCGTCGCCCGTGGGCGCGATAACGGGAGAGAAGTAGGAGCCGACCTGGAAGGCGAAGGGGTTGCCGACGGTGATGGCAACGAGCCGTCCTTTCAGCTGTTGGGGGTCGGTCGCCCGCACTGTTTTGAGGAGGGCGCCGGTGCCGTTGATTTCGGTGCCGTGAATGGAGGCGGTAACGACCAGCGTGGGGCCGTCTTCGACGCCGTTGACGATGACAACCGGCACACCAACTTTGTTGCCGTCGGCGAGTGTGACGTGGCCGAGGTGGCCCTTCACGACTTCACCCGGCGCGGCGCTCAGGCCGGCGAGTTCAAAGTTTGCCATTTCAGAAGCTCCTTTGTGTTCATTCGCGAGTGGAGAATCGTTGAAAGTAACCGGTTCGGCCCGCATGCCTGTATTGCCGGGCGTATATGCGTGCGACGAGCCGTGCCGATTCGGGTCGCTAGTGTGCTCTGGTTGGCTGCAGGTCGGACAAGGTGTCAGGCGGCCGGCTGGCCGCGTTCAAGACGACGACCTCCACAGCATAAGCGAGAATAACCGAGGCGGTCCCGACAACGACCCCGGAAGCGAGACCGACCGACACGCCGATAGTCAGCGCCAGGAGCATACTGACCAGGTTGACAGCCATACCAAACTGAATACTGCGCGTGTTGTGCCGCTTGATGAGCCGGCCCCGATACAGGTTTTGCCATGCCATCAGGAAGGTAATCGGTACCATGAACTGGGCGCCGAGCACGGCCAGCGGCCTAATTTCCGCCGGCACGCCCAAGAGAACGGTAAAGTAGAAGCGGTCCAAAGGCGTGAAAACGAGTACTGCCATCACGAGGCTCAAAATTGCTCCCGAGATCACGACGAAGCGCCGCAAGGCCTTATAAGAGCCCTCGTCCTTGAGGAGAGCGATTACGACCTCGTGAGAGGCGCGCATGGGGCTGGAGAAGAACATTCCCAGGCCAAAGGCGACAGGAAAGGCGGCAAGAGATGCGGCGGGCATGGCAGAGCGGGCTATGCCGGCGACGACAAGGGGACGGGAGATGACGCGCATGACGTCGGTTGCTGCCAGGGGCAGGTAAAAGCGCCACATACCGGCGTATGTCATGTCGGGCTGACTTTGATCGGGAGTTTCTGCTCTTCCAAAGATGTGGGTACGCACGATTGGCCGGGCCCACCAGGCGATTACGATGGCCTCGATGATCACGCTCAGGACCATTGCCAAGCCGCCGAGCGCGGCGCCGGGCAGGCCGCCCAACCAGACGCCGGCGGCCATGGTAGCGGTCAATGTGGCGAGCCGGAACAGCGTTCCCCAGGTGATATGGCGGGTGTAGCCATGTCTGATCAGGACGCCCTGCAGGAAGCGGCGCAGACCGATGGCGGCGGGCCAGAGGAGGAGAAGCTGCATGGCGGGACGGGCGGCAGCCGCCACATCCTCGGTCAGGCCAAGGAGCGTGCGGGTCATAACGTGGTAGGCCGGTGTAAAGAAAAGCAGGGCGCTGGCTACGGTCATCAGGATCGACAGATGCAGCATGAAGCGCCAGACCAGCTGGTACATGGCGCGGTTGGAAACAAGGGCCACCCCGGTGCCCAACATGTAGATGATGGGGCTTTCCATAAGGATGGCGATCGGTTGTGCCACTCCGAAAGCGGCCAGTTCCAGCTCCGGCTGCGGCAGACGGGTGATTCCGGCACTTACAACTGGGTCTGCGATGCTCATCATCAGCCAGCTGAGCGCCAGCGGATACCAGAAGTCGAAGATATACCGCTGGCTCAGTTTTGTGGGAACCACGGGCACGGCGGCCTTGTGACGTTCATCACGTTGAACTCTGAACAGGACAGTGCCGGGGACGTCGGCAACTTCGTCGCAGGACGGCGAGTCTTGTACAAAAGGTCCCCGGCACTGTCGATATATTCGTTTCGTCCTGCATCCTCAGTTCATGGCGGTCGTTCGAGACCACAACTTATCTGTCTTCCCGACAGGATGCAGGTCAAACCAGGCGGCGCACGACGGCTGCCTGCCTGGTCCGAAGGCTACTGGGAACTGTCGCGATAGAGGTGCCAGTAGCGCGTGCGGGTATCGGGGAAGGCGACATAGCCGGCGATATCAGAGCCAATGGCCAGAGTGAAGTAACGGGCGCCAATCCAGATCCAGGAAGCATTGTCGATGTGCAGGCGCTGCGCTTCACTGTACAGTTCGAAACGCGCATCTTCATCTACAGTCGTGCCGGCTTCCCTGATCAGCTCGTCAGCCTCTTCCAGGCAGACGCCGCTGTAGCGATTGCCGTAGGAGGCGCAACCCAACAGGATGTCCATGAAGTAACCGGGCTCGGCCGTCCAGGGGAAGAGAGTGTCGAGAGCCGAGGTGTGCGTTCCCTGATTCTTGCCTTCCTGATAGGCCGCGCGCGGCATGGGATTGATATTGACGGTGATGCCAGCTTCTGACAGGGCGCTCTGAATGATCTTGGCCATGCTCGCCTGTTCGGGCGTACCAAGGTCGATATTCAGGTCGAATTCCAGGCCGTCGGCATAGCCGGCCTCGGCCAGAAGTTCCTTGGCCTTGGCAATGGCCTCTTCTTTGGGAAGATCGTAGGGCCAGTAGCTGTGGTCATAGCCGTGCACCATGGAGGGAACCGGTCCGAAACTTCGCTCAGCGCTGCCATACCAGACGTTATCGATGATGTCGTCATAGGGAATCAGGTAGGACACGGCCTGACGCACACGCTTGTCGTTGAAGGGTTCCGTGTTGTGGTTGATCGGCATAACGATCATGTCGCCGATACGCACCTGCTTTGTGCTGACATTGGCATCGCTGCGAAGATCGTTAATCTCCTTGGCCGACAGGTCCTGGGCCATGTCCACTTCGCCGGCCTTCAGCAAGAGCACGCGGTCGGCCGATTCGGGCACGACGGTAAAGATAATGCGGTTAAAGAACGGCTCCTTACCTTGCCAGTTGGGGTTGGTGCGGAACTCCATCGACTCGTTGGGGATGCGTTCGTGGATGTAGTAGGGGCCGCTGCTCGGCATGTTGGTCTTGGCGAACTCCTGGCCCCACTTGTCGCCGTCGGCTGCGCCGGCATCCATGTAGGCCTGGCTGTCGATGAGGTAGCCGAACTGGCAGCAACTCATGAAGGGCCGCAGAATGGGCGTCCAGTCTGATGCGTTGAAGCGGAAGGTGTAGTCGTCGATCACCTCAAAGCCTTTGAGCGGCTCCTCTTTTGTAGCCAGACGCACCAGGCGGTCGAGGGAAGGCGGGACGCGCATGTTGCCGCGCCGGTCCTTATAGTAGAGGTAGTCATTGGCGGTGATCTCGTTGCCGGAAGGATAGTGTTTCATGCCCTGCGGCAGTTTGAAGGTCCATTGTGTGCCATCCATCGAGATCACCATCGAATCGGCCAGCATCGGCTCGAAATTGAGGGCGTCGCCGACCATGCTACCGTCCTCAAGCTCGATGATGGCCGGTTGCGCCCAGCTGCCGAGGACATTGACCTGCGTCTCGGTCATGCGCGGGAAGGCGCCGGAGGCGTCCCAGTCGAGCGTAGAGAGATCCTGGCTGACGGCGACGATGAGCGTTCGATCTTCTTCGGAAGCGGAAGCGAGGGCGGCCTCGCGGCCTGTCATCCCGGATGTATCCGCGACGGCCTCGCCGGTGTCGGCCGGGGCTTCGGGGCCAACAGCGGGGGCACAGGCAGCCAGCAGCGCCACGACAAGAAGGCTGACAACAGTCACCATCAAGACACGGTGCGACATCGTTTTGCTCAGCATGTCTGCAAACTCCTTTCGGCAAGAGTGCTTCAGGAAGCGCCAGCTCGCTATCCACTTTGTCTGTCGGATTGTTTGGTAAAGTCCTGACAGCTGGATCAGGACGCTGTTATCGGGCGGCGGTCGGTCTTTTCCGCCAGGTGAAACAGGATGGCTTTCCCGGCCATACACGATCATGCGCCTAGGCAAGCTGTGACAGGGCGGCGGGGGTGTTGCCTCCGCCAAGACGGACATTCTCATCGACGAGGATACAGGCGGCTTTGTGCGACTCGCCGACCTGCAGAAGCGGAGGCCCCGGTTCCAGGCAGGCGTCTCGCCGGTATGGGCAGCGGGAATAGAGCCGGCAGCCGGGGGGCAGGTCGATTGGGCTGGGCACCTCCCCAGGCAGTTTGAGCCGCTCCTTGCCGCGCTGCGCCGGGTCGGGAATCGGAACTGCCGATAGCAGGGCCTGGGTGTAGGGATGGGCTGGTGAGCCAAATATGTCCTCTGTACTCCCAATTTCGACGATGCGTCCCAGGTACATGACGGCGACCTGGTTGCAGGTATGTTTGATGACACTAAGGTCGTGGGAGATGAAGAGATAGGTCAGGCCCATCTCTTCCTGCAACTGTGTGAGCAGGCGCAGAATCTGGCCGCGAACAGATACATCGAGCGCGGAGGTCGGTTCGTCGAGAACGATGAAGTCGGGATGGGTGGCTATGGCGCGGGCGACGCCGATCCGCTGCTGCTGGCCCCCGCTGAACTGGTGTGGATAGCGGGTGAGGTGGTCGGGCTGCAGGCCGACCTGGGAAAGCAGCTGGCGGACGCGCTGGTCCTTCTCGTGCGCGTTCAGATTGGTATGCAGATCGAGCGGCTCGCGCAGGATGGCGCCGATGGTCATGCGGGGCGTCAGCGATCCGCCGGGGTCCTGAAAGACCATCTGCATGCGGCCGCGCATCTGAGCGACCTGCTCGGATTTGAGGTCGGTGAGATTGTGTTCTCCCATTCGGATTTCGCCGGAGGTCGGTTCGATCAAGCGCAGGAGGCAGCGTCCGGCGGTCGTCTTGCCGCAGCCGCTTTCGCCTACCAATCCCATGGTGGCGCCTTTGGGGATGTCGAACGAAATATCGTCAACGGCGCGCAGGCGGACATGGGAAAACATGCCGATGCGAATCGGAAAATCTTTGCGCAGGTTTCGGATCTGTACGAAGGCTTCGCCGTTTGCTTTCGTCATAACGGGTCTTTGGGTCAGGGACTTCTATTCAAGCGAGCTACGGCATCAAACCAGTGATGCCGGATCAAGCCGTCTCCAACGTCCAAGCTTCTTCGAGCATTTCGCGTTCAATTCGTCCTGAAACGATGTGGCAGCGCGTTGTATGGTCTCGCCCGGCTTCGACCATCTGCGGCTCTTCCTGCTGACAGAGCTCTTCGGCAAAGGGGCAGCGCGGATGGAATGTGCATCCACTGGGCAGATGAACGGCATCCGGCACGGTGCCCGGAATCGTGGAAATCGGCTTATCGATGTCGACGCGCAGGGTGGAAGCGATAAGCCCCTGGGTGTAGGGATGGCGCGGATTCGAGAAAATCTCAGCTACGGGTCCCTGTTCGACGACGCGCCCGGCGTACATGACGATCACACGTTCGCACAGTTCGGCGACGACGCCGAGGTCGTGGGTGATGAACAGGCAGGCGGATCCGGCCGATTTCACGCGCAGGCGGATGAGATCGAGGACCTGGGCCTGCACGGTCACGTCCAGGCCGGTGGTCGGTTCGTCTGCGATCAGGAGGAGCGGGTTGGCGCTGAGCGCCATGGCAACCATGACACGTTGGCACATGCCGCCGGAAAGCTCATGGGGGTAGGCGCTGGCGCGGCGGTCGGGGTCAGCGATTTCGACGGCCCTCATCATTTCAACCGCCTGGTTTTCGGCAACGCTGCGGGAGCAGCCTTCGCGCAGCTGGATGACGCGGCTGATCTGGTCGCCGACAGTGAAGAGGGGGTTCAGGGCGGCGCGCGGTTCCTGGAAGATCATGGAGATTTTGCGGCCGCGTACGGTCTGCATTTCTGCTTCGCTGCAGGACATCAGGTCCTGCCCATCCAGCCAGACTTCGCCTTCGACGATTCTGCCGGGCGCCTTTACGAGGCGGATGATGGACTGTGCGGTCACGGATTTTCCGGAGCCGCTCTCGCCGACCAGCCCGGTTATTTCGCCGCGATTGAGCTTATAGGACACGCTGTTGACCGCCTTGACCACGCCTTCATAGGTGTAGAAGTAGGTGTGCAGCCCTCTGACTTCGAGAAGGGTGTCCGAATTCCGAACTTCAATCATCGCTTACATTTCCATGCGCTTGGGATCGAAGATGTCCCTCAGTCCTTCAGATAACAGGTTGAAGCCGAGAACGGCGAGCATGGCGGTCAGACCCGGGAAGAAGGAGATCCACCACTCGCCGCTGACGATACCGCCGACGCCGTCATTGATCATCGAGCCCCACTCAGGCGTCGGAATGGGCACGCCCAGGCCGATGAAACTGAGGCTGGCGGCGACCAGGATTGCCCAGCCGGCATTGAGGGGGGCCTGGGCAAGAACGGGGTCGAGACAGTTGGGAATGAGATGTCGAAATATGAGCCGGTGGGATGGGTTGCCGACCGACCGCGCGGCCTCGGCATAGAAGCTTTCCTTCTTGCTCTTCATTTCGGCGCGGACGACGCGGAGGTAGGAGGGGAAGTTGATGAACGCGATGACGGCGATGACGAGCCAGATGCTTCTGCCCAGCGCGGCGACGACTGCCATGGCCAGTATGAGGGGCGGAAAGGCCTGGAAAGCGTCGAGGATGCGCATCAGGATATCATCGAAACGGCCGCTGAAGTAGCCGGTCAGCCCGCCGAGAGGGACGCCTATCGCGATGGCCATGAGCACTGAGGCGATGGCGATGAAGAAGTCGACGCGCGTTGCATAGATGACGCGGGAGTAGATATCCCATCCCACCTCGTCCGTACCGAAGAAGTGCCTGGCGCTGGGCGGCTCGAACTGTTCGTCCAGGTTGGTGATGACCGGGTCGTGTGTCGCCAGAAGCGGCGCGAATATGGCGATCAGGACGAAGAAGAGGATTATGGCGATGCCCACCATCGTCGACCAGTTGCGGCGCAGCTGGTAGAGGAATCGCTGCAGGCCCGGAGGCAGTTCCGTATCCAACCCCAGTTGCAAGGGTGTTCCCTGTGCACTCATTTCTCAATCCCCGGTGTACCTATTCAAACTCGCAAACGCGAACAACTGCGGACTTTCGGAAAGCAGCCAGCAATCTGCAGGGACGGCAGAGAGGCTACGCGGTAATTCTTGGATCGATGACAAAGTAGAGAATATCGACGATCAGGAACACAAGGACGTAAAGTACCGCGGCGAGCAGGACAAAGCCCTGCACGGCGTTGTAGTCCTTGACGACGATCGATTCGAGCGCATAGCGTCCTATTCCCGGCCAGGAGAAGATTCTCTCGAGCACAACACTGCCGCCCAGCAGGTTACCATAGACGAGTGCGACGAATGTCAAGGGAGCGAGGAGCGCATTGCGCAGTGCGTCACGAAAATAGATCTGGCGATCGGGCACGCCGTTGGCGCGGGCTGCCTGGATATACTCCGACCCAAGGACTTCCAGCATCGACGAGCGCATCAGGCGGGTGATGGGCGCGAGCGTAACCAGGGCCTGTGTTATGACAGGCAGGGCAAGGTGTTCTGCGCTCGAGGTAAATGCCTTCCAGTTGCCCGTGACCAGACTATCCACCAGGTAGAGGCCGGTGATTCGATCCGGCGGCGAAACGAGCAGACCGATGCGACCGCTTGGCGGCGGGAAGATGCGCAACAGGAAGAACAGGACGTAGATCAGCAGGAGCCCCAGCCAGAAGGAAGGCACGGAGACGCCCAGAAGGGTGATGCCGCGGCTGATGTTGTCGATCCAGCTGTTTCTATAGACCGCCGACAGGACCCCGAGTGGAACGCCGAGCGCGAGGGCAAGCAGCAGGGCAGCGGTCGTCATTTCGAAGGTGGCGGGAAACCTCCGAATCAGGTCCTGGGCGACGGATTCCGAAGTAAACCAGGAGTCACCCAGATCCCCGCGCAACACGTTTCCCAGCCAGATGAAGTACTGTTCGTGCAAGGGTTTGTCAAGCCCCAGGCGTTTGGTGATCGCCTCGATCTCTTCCGGCGTTGTGTCGATCCCGACAAACAGGTAGACCGGATTGCCGGGAAGGACATGGGAGATGGTGAAGATGATGATAGAGACCCCTAAGAGAACAGGGATCAGTTGGAGCAGACGCTTGCCGACGTATTGCAGCAGTCGCATTACTTGAGGTTCTCCGGAACTATCACACCGTTTTCCACGACAACCTGGCCGTCAATGTAGATTTCGTGGTCGAGGCAGCAGAAGTCCCAGTGCGACTCGACGTCGTTATCGCCGCCGACCGGCCAGAAGATGTTGCGGCCAAAGGCGATGAGGAAGTTGGCGTAATAGGCCTCGGAGTCCATGCCGATGACATTCCAGTCGGCGCGGTGTTCGGTGCCCCAGCCTACGTGGGCGAGCTCGTAGGAGCGGGGATCGTTCCACTGGGCGAACCACTCTTCGACGAGTCGGGCCTCCGTGCCTCCTTCAAACTTTACGATGCGGCCTTCGCGAACGGTGAGCTTTACCGGTTCTGTGGAGTGCCGGCGGAACTTGAGGAAGACTGTTCCGGGGTCCACCACGATTGTGCCGTCGCCCTGGCCGGGGGCGGCGAAGAAGGTTACCAGTCCCTGAGGCCAGTGATCCCACTTGCCCGGTTCATCTGCCAGGCTGTAGAGGGTGTAGGCCTCGCGGCCCTCCTTGTTGACTACAAAATCGGTACCGTTCCTGGATGTGATGCGCATCTCCTTTGCGGCCGACAGTACGGGAACGCCGGCGCGGCCGCGATTGCGTACGTCGGCGTTTGGGGAGAGTCTGCGCAGAACGTCGATCGGTTCGACCACCATCAGCGCGCGCGTTCCTGACTGACGCGCTTCGTCGTGGGCGCGCGAATAGAGCCACTGCACTTGTGACATGCCGATCACCAGGTCGGCGGCTTTCCAGGCATCGCGAATGTAGGCTGACGAGATTTCGGGCAGAGTAGACGGGACGGTCATCTGGATGACTTCGGCGCCGATCTCCTGCCCGGCCGCCATGAAGGCTGCAGGGTACGTCGGGTTGAAGCGGGTGTCGGTGAAGAGCAGCAGCGTCTCATCGGAGGTGAGTTTGCACCCTTCCAGCACTTCGCGGAACAGTCCGACGATCTCTGTAGCAGCATGGTAGGATACGGCGAAATCCTGCATACGCATGGATTGACTCCTCTCTGGCTATTTTCTTGGCAAACGGGCCGCGCATGGCGGCAGGAATCCGGCAAACTCTTCTACTTCAGTCCGTCGGCAACGATCTTGCCCGCTTTCACTATGAGCTCGTCATCGAGATAGAGGTCATGCCGCAGGAGGCAGCCGCCGGCATGCGAAGGCATCGGCCAGGCGATCGATGGGCGGTTCTGGCCATGGAGGCCATTGTAGGGGGCGAGCGTGGAGAAGATGTTCATGCCAAGGTGCAGCATGATACAGCCGTAATAGCTCTCCCACTCGGCGGTGTTCCAGCCGGGACCGCCCCAGGCGGCGCTCTGATGGGTGCCCCAGCCGATATGTGCGATTCGATAGAATTCGGGGCGTTTCAGTCCGGCCAGGTAGTCCTCGAAGCGGCGGGCGACCCAGCCACCTTCGATGCGGACGATTTTGCCGTTCTCGAAGTGGGTAACGACCTGTTCCGGGAGGAGCGCGCTGTAGGAGCCGAGCAGTTCGCCGAGCGAATCTTCGGCGTCCCAGACCACCTTGCCGTTGGCGGAATCTTCGACGGGCGCGGTGGCGACCAGGCCGAAGCCGAAGTTGTCCCAGCGGCCGGGTTCGTCGACGATACCGACCTGGCAGTGGCCGATACGCCCTTCGACGCTGAGCGTCAGATCGGTGCCGGCCTCGGAGGTGATGCGCAGGGATTTGGCCTCCTGCATGCGGACGGCGCCGGCGCGCGTGCGGTCGATCATGGGCTGGGTCGGGAACAGCTTGCGCAGGTGCGTTTCGGAGCCGCCGACGGAGCAGTCCCACCAGCGGGTGCCGCTCATGATGATCTCTTCGAAGACGGGCGTGTACATGCCGATGTCGGCTACGGCGCCTTTGGCCGTGGTCGGACGAACGACGACGTCGGCCGACTTGAGGATGTCGGCGACAAAGGAGCCGTCCTGCACGGGGTTGGCAAAGCTGGTCCCCTGGGTGCGCCCTGACATGATGACGCGAACCCAATCGGCGCCAAGGATGTCGAGGGCATCGCCATAGGCGCGCATGGCGCGTTCATCGTAGACGTGTGAACTCAAGAGGGCGGCGCGTGTGCCGTCTCCAATCTTGCTCAGCGCCAACGCCTCAGCGAGCAGTTGGGCAAAGCTATTGGTTTTTTCTGAAGTCGTCATGCTCTGGCTCCTCCGTTCGAGCGCTGGCCGTACTACAGGTGGTGTGAAATCTGTTGAGCTCTACCGCAGGTACTCGGGTACGATCTCTTCGTCTTCATTGACGATCAGCTCGCCGTCCAGGTAAAGGTTTTTGTGGCGACAGCAGAGGTCGATGTGAGCCCTTGTGTAGTTCGTGCCGCCGAGACCGGAGTGTTCGTGAGCGGCGTTGAAGATGTTACGGCCCGGAGAGACCATGACTGTGCCGTACAGGCTTTCGGAATCCATGCCGACGACGTTCCAGAGGGCACGGTGCTCGGTACCCCAACCGGCATGGGCGAAGCGGAAGGCATCCGGGTCGTCGAAGGAGCTGAGGTAGTCGCGCAGGAGCTGCGCGTCGAGGCCGCCTTCGATGCTGGTGATGAGGCCTTTCTCCAGAGTCATGCGGATCTCTGAGACGGTATGCCTGCGCTGCTGCAGGATCACGTCTCCGGCGCGCACGATGTAGGTGCCCTGGGCTGTGTCTTCGAGAGGACCTGTCGCCACGAGCCCGGCCGGCCAGTGGTCCCAGCGGCCGGGCTGGTCGGCGAGCCCCACCTGTGCGTGTCCCTTGCGCCCGTCTTTGCGGAGGGTGAAGTCGGAGCCGGCGGAGTCGGTGACGCGGATCTCACTGGCTTCAGCCATACGCTTGGCGCCGGCGTAAGTACGCCGGATTACGTCCTCGTTGGGGAACATTCGCTTCAGGTTTGCAACCGGTTCGTGCACCATGAGGGTACGGGTGCCGGAGGCGAGCGCTTCGTTGTGGGCGTCGGTATAGAGCCAGGGAATTGAGGTCATTGCGACGACCATGTCGGCGGATTTCCAGGCGTCAAGAACAAGCTGGGCCGAGATTTCGGCGTCGGAGGGGGCGGTGATTGTAAATACTTCCGCGCCCAGGGAAGTGGCCGCGGCCATCATTGCACCGGGGTATTCCGGGAATGCAAACTGCGCGTCGGTGAAGGCAAGAACTACTTCGCCTTTCTTTACGTTACACAGGCGAAGATGCTCGGTAAACAGGCCAACGAGATCGGTGCCCTTCATTCCAGTCACCTCAGTTCCTTTCGGGGCGTCATTTGACGCCCTGGTACGACTCGGATGGTATGAAGATGGTATGAATTACAGTGGTCGCTTTTGCAGCTATACGACCTGCAAACTGTAACGGGTGGTTCAGTATGTAGAATCAGCTTACACTGAAAGATGATGGCCAGCCATGATGGTCAGCCGCAAGCTGTTTGCTGCCAGTTCGTGTACAGGGCGCCGGTTGGGAAGTGTCGACTCTTCGGGCTTTACCAGGTGGTCATAACCGGGCGGTTGCTCAGTCTGCGCGCTGCTGTCCTGGAGTGACATTGCCTGAGTCGGGAGGTATATCACGGATATTTGGAACAATTTTAGCCAAATCGCTCCTTCTGTCAAATGCAGTTCTGCAGCTCTCCGGACGCCCAACCGGAGATTCCCTGTAACCTTTGCCCGCAACTCCCTTGGGACCTGGCTTGTGATCACAATGTTGCGGCGGCAGAGGGCCGAGCCAGAACTTTCTCCCCGCTATGCAAGCACGCGTGTAAAGGGATACAGGTCGAATTGGCCTGGTTGCTGCAACGTTTTGCGGTACGCCGCTCGTTGACTAACCCACCAGTGTCTGTCTCAATGCTTCGATCAGCCCCGGCTGAAGTTCGCTGGCCAGGGTTTCCTCGCGGCGGTTGAGCCCGCTCATGTAGGCCTTCAGCAGAATGTGAAAGTCGAGCAGGGCAGCGTCGAGGTTGAGAGGATGAAGCCGGCGGTCGTCTTCGAGCCAGTCGAAGGCGGCTTCGGTCATGGCGGCCTGGCCGAGGATGTCCTCGTCGGGGTAGTTGTGGCTGCCGCGTTCGCGCTTGCCGCTGATTGAGGTCTCCCAGCCCCACATGCTCCAGTGGACGTAGCCGTCTGTGCCGTAGACGGTCACCTGTTTGTGCACGTTTACGCGTTCATCACCGGCCAGGACGTAGGGGCCGTTTGTGCCGCAGCGCAGCAATGTGCTCGCCGCGTCGCCGTAGCGAACTGCCGCCAGGGTTGCGTCGGGCGCGTAGTGCTGCTTGCGGCCTACTGCAAGGCCGTCTCCGCCAGAGATTTGGGCAAAGATGCCGGTCGGTTCTCCCTGGGGATGGAAGGCGGCGACCGACTGCAGCACGTGGGTGCCCTGGTAGGCCATGTTCATGCGGGCGCTGGCGTCGATCAGGCGGACGGTGCCTATGGTTCCGTCTGCGACCAGGGCTTGCAGCTGGCTGCGACGCGGGTGGAAATGGAGTTGATGGTTGATTGCGACTTTCACTTTGGCAGTGTCCGCAAATTTGCGGATCGCCAGATAGTCTTCGGCCTGAATGGCGAGGGGCTTTTCGATGATCAGCGCGCCGACGCCGGCGGCTTCGGCGGCCTGCATGACTTCGAGGCGGACGTCGGGCGGCGTGTTGACGTGGACGAGGTCCGGTTTTTCGCGTTCGAACATCTCGCGGTAGTCGATGTAGCGGGCGTCGACGTTCCAGCGCTGGCCGAAGGCGTCGAGGTTGTCGCGGTTACGGGTGGCGATGCAGGCCAGTGTGCCGCGGGGGATATGGGCGTAGGCGTCGGCGTGGCCGTTGGCGCGGCCGCCGCTTACGCCGATGATGCCGCATTTGTAGGTCAAGTTTTCGTACCCCCTAATTGAAAAGGAATCATCTTCATTCCTTCAGGACGTTTGCTCCAAGTCTTTATTTTGGCCCAGGTAGAGCCACACGATTCTGATCTCCTCGTAGGAGTATTCGTCTCCCAGGACCTCTTTTGCAGGGGAAAGAAGTTCCCCGCCTGTTTTGACCAATGCATCCTTGATCTTTTCGAACCGTTCCTGGGGAGGCAGCAGTGGGCCGAGGTCCAACTTTTCGCCGGCCCGGACCAGTCGGTCCAAGTGACCGGCGATCGTACTCGTCGCGAGGCCGCGCTCTCGCGCAATCTCCTCGATGGACAAGCCTTGTTGTAGCAGTTGCTTGGTCTGGTCGTAGGTAGAGCCAGCTTGCACCTCTCGGATTTTCTTCTTTGTTTGCCGGACAGGAACGTCCCGTTCCTCCAGCTTGTGGATGCGAGCATGAGAGACAATGGCGGACAAAAAAGCATCGCCCAATTGTTCCAGTTTCATAGAGCCAACACCGGATATTCGGGATAGGCTTTCGAGGCTTTTGGGCACGTAGTACGCCATCTGCTGCAGCGTGATATCGCCGAAAATCATGTAAGGCGGGACGTTTCTTTCTTCAGCCAATTGGCTTCTCAGGTCGCGCAGCGCGTCGAAAAGCGCCTGGTCATAGTCCAACACCGCGCGGCTGGCGCTTGACGCCTTTTCTTCCTCGCGTTTGAGCCTGGTCAGGACCAAAGATTCCCGGCTCGTGAGGAATCTCATTCCCGCCCTGGATACACCGAATGTAGGGAACTCCTGACTGCTCTTGTACAGAAGTCCTTCGGCGACAAGGAGGCCGGCAATCTCCTTGAGTTCGTTGACGGAGTACTCTTTTGCAATGCCGTACACGCTAAGTTTCTTGTGGTCCCATTGCCTGATCGTTTTTGTGTTCGCGCCGCGCAGCACGCTGATGACATGGTTGATTCCGAAACGCCCTTCGGTACGGTACACCGCCGAAAGAATCTTCTGGGCGATGATGGTGGCGTCAAACTCTTCTCTGGGCACCAGACAGAAGTCGCAGCCGCCGCAGTTTTCGTTGTCCCATGCCTCACCGAAGTAGTGGAGGATGTATTTGCGCCGGCAGGACTGGAGCTGACAGAATTCGACCACTTGCCCAAGCTTCTGGCGGGCGTTGCGGCGCTCGGCCTCGTCTTCGACTTGTTCGATGAAAAACTCCTGCTTTGCCGCATCGCCATAGTTGTACAGTAGAACGCAGTCGCTGGGCAGACCGTCGCGTCCGGCGCGGCCGGTCTCCTGGTAGTAACCTTCGAGAGACTTGGGCAGGTCGTAGTGGACCAGCAGGCGGATATTGGGCTTGTCGATGCCCATGCCGAAAGCGATGGTGGCTACGATGATTGAAACGCGGTCACGGATGAAGTTTTCCTGGGTTTGCCGGCGCACTTCGTTTTCGAGACCGGCATGGTAGGGCTGGGCGTCAAATCCGTTTTCTCGAAGGCGCGCAGCCAGTCCTTCCGTGTCCTTGCGGGAGGTACAGTAGATGAGTGATGACTCGCCCTTATGCTTCTGAAGGCGTTCGACGAGGACCTCAAAGCTGTCCCTGTTTTTGGGTAGGACGCTGTAGTTGAGGTTGGCGCGGTTGAAGCTGGCGACGAACTGACGCGGTTGGCTCAGGTGAAGCTGGTCAAGGATGTCGCGTCGTACGCGCTCGGTGGCGGTGGCCGTCAGCGCCAGGAAGGGTACGCCCGGCAAAGTATTGCGTAGTTCGCCGAGGCGGCGGTAGTCGGGACGAAAGTCGTGGCCCCACACGGAGATGCAGTGGGCCTCGTCTACGGCCACCAGGCTTACCTTGAGCCTGGAAAGAAAGTTCTGGAAAGCCGGTAATGCAAGCCGTTCCGGGGCGACATACAGGATTTTGAGGACCCCATGCAGCGCCTGCTCCTGGACGCGCAGAAGCTCGGAAAATGGGAGCGAGCTATTGATAAACCCGGCGGGGATGCCGTTGGATTTGAGGGCATCAACCTGGTCCTTCATCAGTGCAATCAGAGGGGAGACTACCAGGGTCAGGCCGTCGAGGCGCAGGGCGGGCAGCTGGTAACAGAGGGATTTGCCACCTCCTGTCGGCATGAGGACCAGCGAATTCTCTCCGTTCAGTACGCTGGCGATGATCTCTTCCTGCAGCGGCAGGAACTCGTCATAGCCGAAGTATTGCTTTAGCAGATCCAACATGGGAGAATTTTCTTTCTTGTGACAGGTGCGGACGAAGGGGGCCCGCAGTGTTGGCGGCTCGATTTCGATGGTACAGGACGACGGCCAAGCGACACGGCACGCCTACTATTGAATGCGAATCTTTTGACTGGGCCAGGGGCCCCTTCGCCTATTGCCACGGCTTGAGCAGCACTTTGGCGCACTGGGCGCTGGCCTGCAACTCCCAGGCGTCGGCGACGCGGTCCAGGGGGAAGCGATGGGTGATGAGCTTGTCGAGTTTTTCTGGATTGGCGGCGATGACGCGCAAGATCTGCGGTGTATCGGCCATGTTGTAATGCCACGAGCCGTGCAGGCTGAGACCTTTGCGCAGCATGTCGGTGCTGACGTGGATGGGCGTCGCGTCGGCGCCGCTTTCGCCGACGAAACTGACCGTGCCTTTGCGGCGGGTGGCGTCGATGCAGAAGCGGTGGGCGGCGACAACGCCGGAGCAGTCTATGCTGTGGTCGACGCCGCGTCCGTCGCGGGTGAGAGCCAGAACCCTCTCCAGGGCGTCGGGTTCGGTCGGGTCGATGACCTCGGTTGCGCCCAATTCCAGGGCTTTGGCGGCGCGGTAGCTATTGGTGTCGACGCCGATGACAGTTGCTCCGCGATGGGTGCCGTTGATGATGCCGCCGAGGCCCACGGGACCCAGGCCGGTGATCATCAGCGTGTCGTCGGGACCGAGTTTGGCTCGCTGCACGGCGCCGAAGGTGGGGCCCAGGCCGCAACAGGCCATTGACGCGTGATCGTAAGAGATGCCGTCGGGAATCGGGACCAGCATCCAGTCCTGTTTGAGCATGTACTGGGCCATGGTTGCGCGGCCTTCGCCGTCGTCCGGCTGAGGGGGAGGGGCTTCCGAGTCCAGGCAGTGAATGTACTCGCCTTCGAGACAGAGTTCGCACTGGCCGCAAGGGGTCTGCGGCATAACGACGACCCGATCCCCCACTTTGACACGGCAGGGCTGTGCCACTTCGACGACTTCGCCTGCTGCCTCGTGGCCCAGATAGGGGGCCTCCCTGCCGGTGACGTATACCTTGAACTCGGTACACATGGGGGCTGTATGGATTTTGACGACGACCCAGTTTTCGCCGGCTGTCGGGTTCGGCGCATCAACAACGCCGCCCTGCTTTGGTCCGAATACAGCTGCTGTCTTCATTGTACCTATCCCCTCCTCATTGCCTGCAATTCCGGCTGCAAGCTGTTTTTCAAGTCCCTCATTTTCCCCAAGACAAAAGGCCGCCCGCAGACTACCAGTTGGTGAAGGAACCGTCGAGGCGGCGAACCTGCGGGGTCTCGCGCCATTGTGATGGCTGTCGGGCGGCGGCCTCTCGGTCGAACTCGATGCCGAGCCCCGGCAGTTCGGTCGGCATCAGATAGCCATCTGCCCAGTGGTGCTGCACGGGGACAATGTCTGGCAGGATTTCGGCAGGTTTGCGGGGCTGCTCCTGCACCCCAAAGTTGGGCGTCGCCATGTTCATCTGCAAGCAGGCCGCGGACGAAACCGGGCCCAGGGGGTTGTGTACGACCAATTTGATGTAGTGGGTCTCGCACCAGCCGGCGATCTTGCGGGTCTCGGTGAAGCCGCCGGCGATGCACATGTCGACGCGGGCGTAGTCGATCCACTCTTCCTCGATCAGCTGGCGGAACTCCCACTTCGAGGAGAACTGTTCGCCGGCGGCGATGGGCACATGGGTACGCGGCCGCAAGGTCTTGAATGAGTCGGGATTCTCGCAGCGGAGAGGATCTTCGATGAAGAAGGGCGCATACTGCTCGACTTCGCGGCACAGCCAGACCACATCGGGAAGATCGAGACGAGTGTGAACATCGAAGCAGATGTCGATCTCATCGCCGACCGCGTCGCGCACGGCCTCGAACTGGCGCAGGGCGGCGCGCACGGCTTGGCGGGGCTCGAGGATGTCGCCGTCCTGTGGGAGACCCCAGCGGACGAACTTCCAGCCCTGCTCTTTTGTTTCCAGGCAACTCTCGACCAGCGGTTCCACTTCGAGGGCGTGGACGTGATTATGGGGGTAGCAGACTACCTTGTCACGCACGCGGCCGCCAAGAAGCTCGTAGACGGGCACGCCGAGCGCCTTGCCCTTGATGTCCCACAGAGCGATGTCGATGGCAGAGATGGCCGAGCTCAGAACGCGCTGGGCAGGGAAGAAGCCGCCGCGGAACAGCCACTGCCAGATGTGTTCTATGCGGAAGGGGTCCTGGCCCACGAGAATCTCTTTGAAGTGCTCAACAGCGCCGATCACTGCCTTCTCGCGGCTGGTCAATCCGGACTCGCCCACGCCGAAGATTCCTTCGTCGGTGTCAACGACGACGAAGAGAAAGTTGCGATGGCCGGCCCAGACTGGATAGGCGGTAACGTCGGTAATCTTCATCTAGCGCTCCTTGGAGATGGCTTTGAACTGTGTTTTCCAGCGAAGCCTACACCTGTCAGGCGATCTTCGCAAGCCGTTCGACCTCGCACAGGCCGGTAAGTCGATTTGCGATGATGGTCGTTCCGGTCCGGGTCTCAGTGGCATGGAGTAATTGCAGATCGGGGCAGGATTCCGTATGATGTGGCAAGCTGCGAAACAAGGAAAGATGTGGAGGATAGCGATGCAAGCGCTCGTCTGGACTGCGCCGGAAACGATGGAGATGCAGGAGCAGCCCGATCCAACGCCGGTCGCGGATGAGGTGGTGATTCGCGTGGCCTACGCGGGGATCTGCGGCTCGGAGCTGAGTGGATTCCTGGGCCACAACGCCCTGCGAACGCCGCCGCTGGTGATGGGACATGAGTTTGCGGGCGAGATCGTAGAGGTGGGGCGCGACGTAACCGGTTTCGATGCCGGCGACGCGGTCACGGTCAACCCGCTCACTTACTGCGGGCAGTGCCGCACCTGCCGAATGGGATTGACACAGCTCTGCCCTGAACGGGTGCTCGTCGGGGCGCATAGACCTGGGGCGTTCGCCGAATATGTCAGCATTCCGGCCTTTGTGACGCACAAGCTGCCTGAAGGGATGTCCTTGCGCAGCGGCGCCCTGACGGAGCCGGTTGGGGTCGGAGTGCGCATCGGCAGGCTGGCGGGCGACGTTGCCGGGGCGTCGGCGCTTATTATTGGGGCCGGGCCGATTGGCTTGCTGGCCTTGCAGGCACTCCAGCTGGCCGGCGCGGACCGCATCTTTATTGCCGATCTCGATCCGGAGCGGCTGGCGATGGGCGGCGAGCTTGGCGGGATCACGATTTCGCCGCCGGGTGCAGGTACAGGCGGGGGCGATGGGGGCGCCGACGTCGTTGAGACTGTTAAAGAGGCCACGGGCGGGGAAGGCGCGGCTGTCAGTGTAGACGCGGTGGGGACAGGTGGAACGCGCAGCCAGTGCGTGGCTGCCACCCGCAATGCCGGAATCCTGATTCTTTCCGGCTTGCATGAGGAGACCAGCCCCATGCCGGCGGCGGCGATCATTCGGCAGGAGCTCACGGTTCGCGGCAGTTTTGCCTACGGGGCCGCCGACTTTGCCGACGGGCTGGAGCAGCTTCACGCTGGCCATTACCGGCTTGATCCCTGGATTGTGGAGGCGCCTCTCGCCACTGGAGGAGACTGGTTCCACCGTCTGATTAAGAGCCCCGGCAATGTCTCTAAGGTATTATTGGTTCCAGACCGACGTTGAATTCGACGAGGAGCTGTCACGATGGCAGAGCCGAAGACCAAGGTATCCGATGAAAGCGCTGAGATCATCGTAAATGACCAGGGCGTCCCAGTAATCGCTGGGGCCGATTTTAAGGTCCGGCAGATCGCGATGGACTATGTCGAGATGGGCGATGATGTGGCTGGGATCCAGCGGCAGCATCCATTTCTTTCCAGGGCCCAGATACGGCTGGCGATTTCCTACTATCTTGACAACAAAAAGTCTTTCGATGCAGAAATAGAAGATAGCGCACGGCAATATGAAAGGCTACACCGTGAATCGTCCGGCTCACCGATCCGCCAGAAGCTCCGTGAGCGGCGAGCAAAACGTTGAGCCTGACTCTATACATGGATCATCACGTAAAGGGCGCCATAACTGGTGGCCTTCGCATTCGAGGTATTGATGTTCTGACTGCGAGCGAAGACGGTGCGTCGCGACTTGACGACGAAATGCTGCTGCGACGCGCAACCGAACTGGGTCGAGTTCTCTTCAGTCAGGATGCGGACCTGCTCAGACTGGCTGCCAGTTTTCAAAGACAGGGGATCGAGTTTTCTGGCCTCCTCTATGTGCATCAGTTGCGTTTGAATGTCGGCCAGGTAGTAGAGGACCTCGAAGTCGCCGCAAAGACGCTGGACCCTGAAGAGATCGCGAATCGTATTGAATTCTTGCCGTTGTAGGTAGTCAGTTGCCACCGGCAAGAGACTTCTCCTCAGTCCAAGCTGCCTCAATTCCACTCTTCACTCTCACCCAGGAGAATTCCTATGTCGATACCCCGCCCGGAGTACCCGCGGCCGCAGTTTGTGCGCAAGGACTGGCTCTGCCTGAACGGCAGCTGGCAGTTTGAAATCGACCAGGGAGACAGCGGCCTGGAAAGAGGGCTGCTGGCGCGTGATCTCGCGGACCAGATTACCGTTCCCTTCTGCCCGGAATCGAAGCTGTCGGGGGTGGAGAACCACGACTTTCTGGAGGCGGTCTGGTACAGGAGGGAGGTGGCGATCCCCGGCGAATGGGCGGGGCGGCGTGTGCTGCTCCATTTTCAGGCGGTCGACTATGACGCGACGGTGTGGGTTAACGGGGAGGAGGTTGGTCGCCACCGGGGAGGCTTCAGCCCATTTACGTGCGATCTGAGCGACGCGGCCCAGCCGGGAGAGCGCGTTGTCGTCGTGGTGCGGGCGCGTGACAACCATCGCGATTCCCAGCCGCGGGGGAAGCAGGCACAGACGTATGGGCCCAGGGGAGCGATCTATGTGCGCACGACCGGCATCTGGCAGAGTGTGTGGATGGAACCCGTGCCGGAGATTCAGTTGGGTCGTCCGCGGCTCACGCCGGATGTGGCAAACAGCGCAGTTCGTCTTGAGCAGCCCCTCGTCTTTCGGCGGGCGGCGGCGGAGCAGTTTGAGGCTGCAAAGCTGGAAGGGCTCCGGTTGCAGGCTCAGCTCCTGGACAGCGAGGGCGTAGTAGCAGAGGCGGAGTGCTTAGCCGGGCTGGACCTTTGCCCCCAGCTGGAGCTGAGAATTCCGGCTGAGAGGCGCCGGCTGTGGTCGATCGAGGACCCGCATCTTTATGATGTCGCCCTGCAACTGGTGGATGGGGATGGCGAGGTGGTTGACGAGGCGCGCAGTTACGCCGGCCTGCGCGGGGTGGCAATCGAAGGGAAGGCGATTACGTTGAACGGCCAGCCTGTCTTCCAGCGGCTGGTACTGGACCAGGGTTACTATCCCGACGGGATCATGACTGCGCCCAGCGACGAGGCCCTGCGGCGGGACATTGAGCTGAGCAAGGAGGCCGGTTTCAACGGCGCCCGGCTGCACCAGAAGGTCTTCGAGGAGCGATTCCTCTATCATGCGGACCGTCTCGGCTATCTGATTTGGGGCGAGTTCGGGGATTGGGGATGCAGAAATTACGGCCCGTTGGAGGAACATCAACAGCCGACGCCTTCGTACATCACCGAGTGGCTGGAGGTATTGGAGCGGGACTACTCCCATCCCTCGATCGTCGGTTGGTGCCCGCTTAACGAGACCTGGCAGCCGCTGCACGATCGCATTACAACGCTGGATGCGGTGACGCGGGGGCTGTATCTGGCTACGAAAGCGATGGACAGGACGCGGCCGGTTCTGGACACGTCGGGCTACTCACATCGAGTGCCGGAGGCTGACGTGTACGATAGCCATGATTATACGCAAGACCCGGAACCATTTGCCGGGCATCATGCGCACGTGGGCGCAGGGAACCCGTATTACAATGGTCGGGATGGGCAGACCTGGTCAGTTCCGTACAGGGGGCAACCGTTTTTCGTGAGCGAGTTTGGCGGCATCTGGTGGAACCCTGGGGTGGCGGAGGGAGAGGATTCCTGGGGCTACGGGGAGCGGCCGCAATCGATCGAGGCGTTCTACGAGCGCTTCACGCGTTTGTGCGCGATTCTGTTGGACAATCCCGCCCACTTCGGCTATTGCTACACCCAATTGACCGATATTCTTCAGGAGCAGAACGGGATCTACGGTTTTGACCGCTCGCGGAAATTCGACATGGCAAGGATTCGGGCGGCGCAGGAAAGACCGGCGGCAATTGAGTCGGATGACGGCCAACCTGCCGGCCCGCAGCAGTAGAAGACTGACTTTCAGCCAGTATCGACCTCCCCTACCCTCACATCATCTGCCAGACTCGCAATGCGCCTGCCTGTTCGGTGACCGGAAGCAGGCCGGGCTGCGAGTCCGGATCAACCCCGACCGGAAATCGCGGTGACGATGTTGTCTCCTTCGGTGGGACGTTCCGGCTGTTCGGCCTGCCCGGCCTTGGCGGCCAGGACCGGGTAGGCGTCCAGCGGGGGCAGACCGGCCACCGGCGGCAGTTCGGGAACGCGTTGCATCGCCCTTTCGATGGCGGGATCCAGCCTTTCCAGTTTTCGCTTCTGGCGCCCTTCGTGACGCTCTTTGAAGGCTGGCATAACCTGTTCGGAAAAGAGTTCGAGAGACTCGCAGATGTGATCGTGGCGGTTGTTGCCGGCCTGTTGGACGAACACGACCTGGTCCACACCGGCGTCCTCCAGCGCCTCGAGGTTCCGGGCCACCTGGGCCGGGCTGCCGATCCCGGCGGACGGTTCGTATTTCTCCGGCATGTTGCGCTGAAAGTCCTGCCACAGGTCGAAGTCGCCGGGTACATGACTGCCCGTGATGTAGAAGTGGCTGAGAGCGTAGCCGAAGAACTGGAAGTTGCGCGCGCCGCGGCGCTCGGCCTCGCTGCTGTCTTCGTGGATCATGAAGCCGGCCACGATGGCGAGGTTGGGGTTGACCGCGCGGCCGATGGGGTTGCACTCACGCTCGAACGTCTCGTAGTACTCCTCCACCCAGTGGGAGGCGCTGTCCGGGTCGATGAAGGCGAAGGTCAGGGCTCCCATGCCGTAGCGGGCGGCGATCTTGATCGTTTCACGGTTGGAGCAGGCCAGCCAGAGGGGCGGGTGCGGCTTCTGCAGCGGCTTGGGTACGACATTGCGGGGCGGCATGGTAAAGCTCTGGCCCTGGAAACCTGGGTATGGCTCCATCACCATCATTTTGGCGGCCTCGCGGACCGACTCTTCCCACATCAGATGCTTTTGTTCCGGGTCGATGTTGAACCCTTCGAGTTCGCTGCGGCTGCTGGAGGAGCCGGTCCCCCATTCGACGCGGCCGTCGCTGATCAGATCGAGGGTGGCGAGGCGCTCGGCCACCCGGGCCGGGTGGTTGAAGCTGCTCGGCATGAGGATGATTCCGTGGCCGAGGCGGATCTGCCTTGTGCGCTGGCTGCACGCGGCCAGAAAGACTTCAGGGGCGGAGGAGTGGGAGTACTCCTCCAGAAAGTGATGCTCCACCTCCCAGGCGTAATCGATTCCGAGCCGATCAGCCAGTTCGACCTGATCCAATGCCTCCTTGAGAAGACGGTGTTCGCTATCCTCGGCCCAGGGACGGGGAAGCTGGTGTTCATAAAAGATGCCGAATTGCAAGGGTTGGTCCTTTGAAAGCTGATAGGCGTCGTTGACGCTTGTCTAACCTGGGACTTGCCGCTTCTCAGTCGGGTCAGATCACGAAGGCCTTCGAGGCCCCGCGATGGTGGAAACACCAGGGCACCCACAAGGGGTGCCCCTACGTTGGGATGCCTGGATGGATGAGATTTCGAAGAACCTCAAGGACCAAAAAGCAGGCAGACGGCCATGGGCGCCCAGACCATGTCGCCTGCCGGGGTAAGCTGGCCGTTATCGGCATCGCGGCTGAAAACGCAGATGTCGTCTGAATCCTGGTTGGCGGCAAGCACCCAAGCGCCGGTTGGGTCGATTGTGAAGTTGCGGGGCGTCTGCCCCCGGGTCGAGGCATGGCCGGCGGCGGTAAGGCGGCCGCTGTCCTGGTCAACCGAAAAAATCGCAAGCGTGTTGTGGTGCCGGTTCGAGCCGTAAACGAAGCGGCCGTCGGCCGACACGTGAATGTCGGCAGTGCTGAGTCCGCTCTTGTCGTCGACGTCGTCCGGCAGGGTTGAAATCGTCTGGATGGGGTCGAGCGCGCCGGTCTCGGCATTGAAGGCGCAGACTGTTACCGTCAGGTCCAACTCGTTGATGATGTAGGCGTTGCGACCGTTGGGATGGAAGTCAAAGTGGCGGGGGCCGGCTCCGCCCTGCACGGCGACGTGGTCGGGATCGTTGGCCACCAGTCGTCCGTTCACGAGACGATAGATCATCACCTTGTCGCATCCGAGGTCGGCGACGTAGACGCGGCTGCCGTCGGGGCTCATGGTGGCGGAATGGGCGTGGGCCGCTTCCTGGCGTTCCTGGTTGGGGCCGCTGCCGTGATGCTGGATATTCTGCACGGGATCGCCGATGCTACCGTCGGCTTTCAGGGGGTAGACGGCGACATTGCCGCTGTAGTAGTTGGCCACCACGAGCGTGCGGCCGCCGGGTTCGACGACCAGGTGGCAGGGTGCAGTGCCGTGGGTCGGCTGCCGGTTGAGAAAGGTCAGACCTCCGGATGCGGGGTCAATTGCATAGCTGTTTACGTGCCCCGCCTCATTGTCTTCGCCCACGGCATAGAGAATGTGGCCTTGGGGATGAAATGTCAGAAAGGACGGATGCTCTTGTTCAGCAGCGAGAGCTTCATGCCGAAGAGCGCCGGTCTGTGTATCGAAGCGATAGATGTAGATGCCTTCGCTGTCTCTGTGGGTGTAGGAACCTACATAGAGGATACGTTCCGTCATTGTGTGTCTCCTGGTGGGGTCGAATCCATAAAGTAGAAGGTGAAGCTATCCTGCAGCCCGTCCTTGCGCAGGAAGTATAAAGCGCAGGCAGCTCGCGGAGGACGGCCTGCGCTGGTTTGACCGCCGCAATCAGACGGGTGCGGGGGTAGGCGCGGGTAGTTCGGGCACGTGCTGGTAGGCCGGGTCGGCTTTCTGCCTGCGCATGATGGCGATGATCTCAATCCAGGCCGGCAGCAGGCCGCGTTTGCATTCGGGCATGTCCGACTTGATGGCCTGGTGGAGTTTGGGCAGATTGTAGCAGGGCACACCGGCGTACATGTGATGTTCGGTGTGATAGTTCATGTGCCAGTAGAGAAAACTGGTGAAGGGATTGAGATAGACGGTGCGGCAGCAGAGGCGGAAGTCGGGCACGTTATCCTGGAGTCCTGCGTGCTGCAGGTTGTTGCAGAGGTAGCGCAGCCAGCCGCCGTAGAAAGGAGCAAACGTCGTCAGGACAGGCAGGAGCCACCAGCCGGTTGCGAGGGCCGCGGCCAGAATCAGCCCGTGTCCTACCAGTAGCAGGCGCGCCCAGGCAAAGAGCCGGCGCCGCTCCTGGACGGCTTCCGGCGGGAAAATGGAGTGCTCCCATTCGCCTTCCAGGCGGCCGAGGCTGAGGCGAACGGTCGCCTTGAGGGTGTCATAGAAATTCCAGGGACTGACAATGGCGTTTTTGAGGAAGCCAGCCAGAGTCAGTTCCATGGGAAGCTCTACTTCAAGATCGTCGGGCGGATGCAGCGTGTATTTGTGGTGTTCGACGTGGCTGGTGGAAAACATCAGATGGTTGCGCCAGACGAGGAAGCTGAGCACGTACAGACAAACGACGTTCAGCGTTTTCGTCTTGAAGACCGTATAGTGACAGAGTTCATGGGTGCCGTTGTAAAGAAAGACGTAGAAAGTTCCATGGAGCAGGAGGATGAGAAGGAGCAAGGGCAGGGGCAGATTGCCGGCCGCATACCACGCGGCGAGACCTGTCACAATTATCAGGCCCAGGTGCCCGGCGACCTGGAGCGCTCCTTGCCAGTCGTCGCGTTGATTGAGCGCGTTGAGTTCAGCGCGCGCAACGGGAACTCGATACCAGTTGATTTTGACGGGTTTCCGATCCTTCCGTTTTGTATCCGCGGCAGGCATTTTGTACCTCCTTCAACGGCTGAGAACGGCTTTCACTCATCGGCTACAATCGTCTGCCGGTCCGGCGTGGAAAACATGATCGTCATGATGGCAACATCGTCGCCGTCATTGCTGGCGTTGTGGACGACGTTGGCCGGAATCACGATCGTGTCGCCTGGCCCCATTGGGAAGAGTTCGTCCTCGAGGGAGTGAACGATGTGCCCGCTGAGGACATGCAGGATCTCTTCACAGTTGGGGTGGGAATGGCGGAAGTTTTCGTGTCCGGGTTTGAGGACCGCGCGCCCAAATGTCATGGTGGCGCTGTTGCCCATTTTGCCGTTGGCATACCAGACCAGCTCCCCCCAGTCGAACTCCTGGACGGTTGCGTCAGAGGCGGGTAAGACGGTTTGTTCGTTCATTTTTATGTCTCGCTTTGTCGATGGTCGTTTCAGTCAGGGGGCGGTGATGATCGGGAGTCGATAGCGTTTGTGTGCGCTGCTTTGCGCCATCTTACCATAGACGGTGTCAAGTGTCATGGAAGGGGTAGCCAGGGTGTGCATCCTGGTCCTGGGGTTATCCTGAGGAGCCGGCTGCGGACCCCCGGTGCAACGCCCCGGATGCAGGATGAAATTGTTTGTCGGCTTGGGGGGGCGAGGGCAGGCACAAGGCCTGCCCCTACAGGACCTTTGAGGGGAAGGCGCAGGCGGCGCGGGGCATTTGGGACTCTGGGGGGAAATCCCCCCGGTACAAGGGAGGGCCGAAGGCCCGACCGCCCGGATGGACATTCGAACCAATGGAATTACGGATTGAGCCGCTGCACAAGCTCGTCGTGGATAGTGCCGCCGGTGGCTATGACGCCACTACCGTAGAGGGGATCGCCGCCCTGCCAGTCGGTAATACGTCCACCGGCGCCTTCGATGATCGGGACCAGCGCGGCCCTGTCCCAGAAGTTCATCACCGGGTCGGTCATGACGTCGGCGCCGCCGACTGCGACTAGGTAGTAGCCGTGACAGTCGCCCCAGGTGCGGTACTGTGCCGCCTGCTGGGCGACCTCTTCAAAGGCTGGACCATTGTGAAAGTTTGCAACGTTGTAGTGATCGGTCGTCAGAAAAACTGCATCCTCGATACGGGCACAGTCCCGCACGCGTACGGTCTTTCCGTTCAGCCAGGCTGTCTGGCCGTCGCCTATCAAAAGGTCCATGAGGACCGGCTGGTGGATTGCTCCCAGAAGGGCTTTTTGTTCGTGCACGAGGGCGATCAGAGTGCCAAAGAGGTAGCCGTGGCTGATAAAGTTTTTGGTGCCGTCGATCGGGTCGAGCACCCACTGGAAAGGGGCGTCCGGCTGATGATGGCCGTACTCCTCTCCGAGGATGCCGTGGGAGGGGTACTGCTGACAGATTAGCTCGCGCATACGCTCTTCGGCCTGGCGGTCGGCGATGGTTACTGGCGTTTCGTCGGTCTTGCTGTCGACAGTGTAGCCGCTGCGAAAATAGCGGCGGATGATGGCCCCGCTTTCGTCGGCCAGGACACGAGTAAACTCTTTCAGTGCGGTCTGTTCTGAAGGGGACAGGATGGATTTGGGCATGGTGGATCACCTGCAGTTGGAGTATAGTGGCTGTTGGAAGGCGGCAGTCCAGGGGGAATGGGCTGCGCGCCGACAGGATTTCAGGGTATGATAGCTTCTTTCCGACGGATGGCGAAAAGCTGCATGCGGAGTCATCCGGCCACCCTATAATCGGAGGGGAAGGATGTCGATTCTCGACAAATTCAATCTCACGGACCGGGTCGCGCTTGTCACCGGGGGCAACCGGGGGCTGGGGTACCAGATGGCCTTGGCGCTGGCGGAGGCGGGCGCGGCGGTGGCGCTCACGAGTAGAGATCAGGAGCGGGCGGACGAGGCAGCGAGAGAGATCGAGCAGTCGCCCGCGACCGGAGCTGAAGTGCGCGGCTACGCCTGCGAAGTCAGTGATCACGAACAGACCGCACAGGTGGTGGAGAAGGTGATTGCGGACTTTGGAGGTCTGCACATCGTGATAAACAACGCGGGCATCAACATCCGGGGGCCGATCGAAGAGTTGGCGCCGGAAGAGTTCCAACGGGTGATCGATACCAACCTGAAGGGTGTTTGGAACGTGTGCCGGGCGGCGGCCCGTCATCTGAAGGCGCAGAGATACGGCCGGGTAATCAACGTTGGATCGACCCTGTCGGTCATCGCCCTGCCGGAGCGCACGCCGTACGCCTCCAGCAAGGGCGCGGTCTGGCAGATGACCAAGGTGCTGGCGCTTGAGTGGGCGCCCTATGGCATTACGGTCAATGCGATGTTGCCAGGACCTTTTTCCACGGAGATGAACGTGGCCCTGGAGCAGGACCCGGAGAAGTACCGGGAATTTATCGCCAGGATCCCGCTGGGACGGTGGGGCGACCTGGACGAAATCGGCGGACTAGCCGTCTTTCTGGCCAGCGACGCGTCCAGCTACGTCACCGGGGCCGGGATGACGGTTGACGGTGGATGGACCGCGCATTAGACTTTAGCAGGCTAGGCAGAGGCCGCGAGTTGCAGTGACGCAGGTTGGGAATTGCTAAAGGTCAGCGTTCACTCCGGCCTACAACTCCAGTCAAGAAATCGGAAGGATGTGCGAGCCGTGAAGATCGTCGCCATATCCACTCTCATCGTACACGTCAACCACAGGGGCGACTGGCTGCATATCGTGGTGGAGACCGACGCTGGGATCGCCGGCGTAGGCGAGGCGAGCCACAACAGCAACGACGCGCTGTGTGCCGCGGCGGTTGAGCAGTTCAGCCAGATTCTCGAGGGTGAAGACCCGCGAAAGATCGCGCGCATCCGCCAGATGTTGCGGCGTAAAGACGGGGGACGCGCATACAACACGGCGCTGAGCGGACTGGAGCAGGCGTTGTGGGACGTCCTGGCGCAGTCGCTGGGTGTGCCGTTGCACGTACTTTTTGGCGGGGCGGTCCGCGACCGGCTGCGGCTGTACGCCAACATCAACCGACACGTCAGGGACCGTTCGCCGGAGGGCTTCGCGCGGGCGGCGCGGCAGGCGGCGGACGAAGGCTTTACGGCCATAAAGATGGCGCCTTTTGACGAGCTGCGCCACCCCTACCGCTACCGCACCGGGCCGCGGGCGGACTGGCGCGCCGGCGTCGAGCGGGTACGGGCGGTGCGCAAGGCGATCGGCGACGAAGTCGAACTGGCGGTTGACTGCCACAGCAGGATGGAGGTTTCCGAGGCGGTTGTCGTGGGGCAGGAGCTGGCCGAGTTGAACCTGTTCTGGTATGAGGAGCCGGTGGCGCATACGGATCCGGAGGGTTTGGCGGCAGTGGCGAGTCGCGTGCCGCAGCCGATCGCGTCGGCGGAGAGCGTTTTCGGCGTGGAAGGCTTTCGACCCTTTACGGCGGAGCGCTGCGTGGACGTAATTATGCCGGACGTGAAGCATTGCGGCGGAATCCTGGAGCTGAACGAGATCGCCGCGGCGGCACGAACGAGACAGGTGCAGGTGGCGCCCCATAACCCGGCGGGTCCGCTCTCAACCGCGGCTACCGCGCAGGCAGCCGCCACCTGGCCCAACTTCTACATTCTGGAATTTGCCTGGGGCGAGGTTGACTGGCGCTCGGAACTGCTTACGCCGCCGGAACGAATTGAAGAGGGCCACCTGGTGCTGTCAGAGGAGCCGGGGACAGGTCACCGTCTCAACGCGAAGACGGTGGAGGCGCACCGGGTGTCGGTCGCTGGAAGTACGGACTCATCGAAAGTGCGATTTGGTTAGCCCGCGGATCCGGACGTTTCGTGAGGGTTCCCGGTTCTTTGCCACCTGACCTACGCTGTGCGAGTTGAACCTTCCGCGGTTTCGATCGCCAGCCAGTCAATCTCCAGCCACTGGACCTCACTTTTCACCACCAGACCCCATCTGAACTTGCCCCAAGGCGTAAACTGCAGGAACTGGTTGTCCAGCCAGACTACAAGCCCCAGAGGACCGGCCGGCACATGGGATGCTTCTGACAGAAGAGCGCCATCCAGACAGAAGCGTACCCTTTCAAGCTGCCAGTCGATCGTGTAGACGTGCCAATCAGTCATCGCCGCGGGGACAGTTCGTTCCGCGATACCGGCCGCCCTCTGCACAGCGGGCCACAGGCTGCGATAAAAGAGGGGCATGCGCGTCAGAGGCGCGGCCAGGGCAAGCAGGGGCGCCTGCAGGAGGAAGCGGCTGGTGCGCGTGTCGATAACGGAGGCCTTCCATCCCCAGGCCGGTTGATCCAAGGTCAAAGGCATGGCGGCGTCGGGGCCTGAATAGAAGAACCAGAGGGCCTGGGGTAAGGCGACTCGGCGCAGGCCGGTCGTGCGCAGTGGGTCGTTCCAAAAGCCGAATCCGGCCGTTCCTTTCAGGTGTCCGCTATCGTGGGAAAAGCGCGCCCGCAGTGAAAGACGTAGAGGGGGACGCCAGGGAAAGTGCGCGCGGGGGAGAGTGCGGTAGTCGTCGATCTGCGCGTTTGTGTAGGCATGTTTCGATGCGCCCTCGTTTACCAGGAAGAGGCCGGAGGCGCCCGTTCGCAGGAATGCGGACCCGCCGGTTGTCTGACGCCAAAATGGGGACAGCCCGTTCGCAAAGCGGGCGTAGACATTGGGCCGGGTCATCCGGCGGCCTTTTTTTCGGCGACGATGACCAGGGGGCGAACGCTCCCGTCCCCGACAACGTGCTCCTCGCTGCTGAGGCCAGCCGTGTGAGCCGCCTCGTCGAGCCTTTGAAAGGTATCCGGCGTAGAGGGAAATACAAGGCGGTACAGCAGTTTCAACAACAGGCCGGACCCGGCCAGAACCAGTTCGACGATAACGGTTCGTCCTCCGGGACGCAGACAGCGAGCGAATTCCCGGTGCGTACACGGGTCGAGGATGTAGGGCGCAGGGAAAGCGCTGACGATGGTATCGAACGCGGCGTCGGCAAAGGGCAGATGCTGCGCCGTCCCTTGCACGCGGGGAACTGGATTCGCCTGTCGCCGGAGTCTTGCCGAGGTTATTCGCTGCATCGCAGCGGACGGTTCGATCCCGACCACGCGCCGCGTTTCGTCTTGTAGTGCAGGCAGCAGCGCCCCCGTACCGAAACCGACTTCCAGGATACGGTTTCCGCGGACAAAAGGCAGGGCAGCCCTGCGCCAGCTGTCCCAGCGACCGAGGCTCACGGCCCAGCTGACGGCATCATAGCCCCAGGCCAGCTCATTGTAGAGAAGCCGGTAGAGTAGCTGGTAGATTGAGCGCATCAGGCCACAGAAGTCGTCAGCGGGCGCAAGCCGGGATCTGCAAGCTCAGGCGAACAGGGGGGTCATGGTCTGTTCCTCCACCATGGCCGTCATCTCTTCATCGCTGGGACCGGTGCCGTCGAAGCGGCTGGCGGCATCAAGGACTTTGGGCAGAAGGTCGATATCTCCGGGCGTATTCAGGAAGAGGTCGCCTTGTGCGAGGACCCAGTGGATAGCGCGGTCGATATCGGGCTGCTCTTCAAGGGGCTGGTACCAGGTGGAGCGGCTCTTGGGCGTGGTCCCCCAGGGGCCGCGCAGAAGCGACTTTATCACCTGCACGGCAAGGCCGCGTTCGCGTGCCAGGCCAACGGCGCGGTCGAAGTCGGAGGCGTACTGGTCGTTCTGTTTCATCTGGATGTTCCAGGGGAGGAGGATCGAATCGAAGTCGAAGGCCTGCAGGCTGCGGCAGTGGAAGGCAGCGATTTTGAGGCCGTGGCCGGTCACGCCGATGTAGTTTACCAGGCCCTGGTCGCGCGCTTCCCTGGCCGCTTCGAGCGCGCCGTTTTCGCCCATTGCCGTATCCCAGTCGTCCGGATGCCCCAGGTTGTGGAGCTGGATGAGGTCGATCTGCTCCACGCGCATACGCTCGAGGGAGCGGTGGATTTGGGCCTTTGCGGATGCATAATCACGTTCGTTCGTCTTGGTCGCGAGGAAGAAGCGGTCGCGGTGCTTCTCGAGCCAAGGACCGAGGAGGCGTTCGGCGTCGCCGTAGCTGGCGGCGGTGTCGATGTGATTGACGCCGTATTCGAGCAGTAGTTCGACGGTGCGGTCAGCATCAGCCTGTGAAACGCGGCCCAGCGCGGCTGCGCCGAAGAGGGTAACGGTGCTCTTGTGGCCTGTGCGGCCGAATGTACGTTGCGGAATCATGAACAGATCTCCTTATTGACGGTTGAGGTGAATTCTACAGCAACCCTTCTTCCTCTTGCATCCGGCGGCGAACAAAGGTCAAGGCGCGCCTAAAATCAGCATGCCAACCGACGCCAGGCGGTTGTTGAAGATCGTGCCAGAAGAAGTCGAACAGGTGCCCACCGCCGTCTCGCGTATAGAAGGTCCAGCGGTCGGGCAAATGACCATCTGTTTTGCAGAGATAGAAGTGCCAGTGCTGTCTTATGCGCCGGAAAGGCAGCTGGCCAAGCGCTCGTTCTACAGTGGCGTTCTCAATACCGGATTCCTCGGCCAGTTCGCGCAGCGAGGCCCCCTCGGCACTTTCGCCTTTTTCCCAGGTCCCCTTGACCAACTGAATGCCGGCGCGGGGATGGCGGAAAGCCAGGATTTCCAGCCGTTCACTTCTCTGCCGCAGAACGATGGGGGCGACCTTGTGGACGAACTTTTCCATGCTAGGCAATGTCGCTTCCCTTTTCCGGCCTTAGCGAATCGGAGGTAGAGTCGACGAGGGGAGAAGCGGCGGCCAGTGCGGCGGCGTATACGGCCGGCAATGGTGTTTCGGTGGCCTCGGCCAGGGCCTGACAGTCATCGAACTCGGGTTTGGCGCCAACGGTCTTTCCTTCAACCCGTTTCACCTTGACCCGCACAGGGCCGAAGGGCGTCGCGACCGTCTGTACGTCGCGCTCGGCAACATGGCGGCGAACGTGATGGACTCGGACTCCGAGCGTGGTTGTCTCGCGCAGCATGATGGCTGCCAGGGCGGATTCGACGGTGGGAGGGGCGAGAACGCGGAGCAGCGTGCCGGGGCGGGACTTTTTCATCCCGATCGCCGTTGTCCAGACGTCGAGGGCGCCGGCGTCGAAGAGGCGATGCTGGACAGGCTCGAAGAGCTCCGGATTCATGTCATCGATGTTGGTTTCAATCACGACCAGCAGTTCGGTGGGTTCGCGTGCTTTCTGAACCGCTGCCTCTCCGATCTTCTCTCCGACCCAAATGCGGGCGACATTGGGCCAGTCAAAGACTTTTTGGCCTGCACCGTAACCGATACGGTGCAGGCGAAGCTCAGGCTGGTGAAAATGAGCCAGCTCGGCCAGCAGCGCGGCTCCAGTTGGTGTGACAAGCTCGCCCGGGCCCGGTGCGGGGGCAGTCGGCGCGCCAACTGCCGCCAGCAGTTCGAGCGTTGCCGGGGCAGGCAGGGGAATGCGGCCGTGCATTGAACTGCTCCACCCGGGGCCGAGGGGCAACGCGGATGCGTACAGAGTTTCGATCTCAAGATCATGCAGCCCAGCGCAGACTCCGACAATGTCGATGATGGCGTCGAGTGCGCCGACCTCGTGAAAGTGGACTTCTTCGGGTGTCGTGCCGTGAATCTTTGCTTCGGCCGCGGCCAGGCGCGCAAAGACGGCACGGGCGCGGCAGGTGACCTGGTCGGGCAGGGCGGCAGCTTCGAGTATCTCCGTTATTTCGGCCAAGTGGCGCTCCGCGGCCTCGTCGGCTACCTCCACTTGAACGCGGGTACCGCGAATGCTCCCCTGGATGACGGATTGGGCGTTGACGTCCCAGCTGCCTTTGGGCAGGTCCAGTTTTTCGACTGTTTGACGGAGCGAGGCCAGCGGCCAGCCTGCATCCACCAGGCAAGCGAGAAAGATGTCACCGGAGATTCCGGAGGGAGTGTCGAGGTAGGCGATTGGCATGCGAGCAGTGGTCAGTGGAAACTGCGGCCGAGGGGATGGTCAGACGCTGGGGGATGAGATCAGCTCTTCCATGGGGACGAGCGTTATTTCGGCGTTACCGTTCGCCGTGGCATTGAGACCGCCGCTGCGGAAGCCGGCCAGATCGAGGGTCACGAATCGATAGCCGGCAGCTTTGATGCCGGAGACGATTTCATCGTGGTGAGCGATGATGGTTGGGAACTCTTCGGGCGGCAGTTCCAGGCGGGCAATCTCGCCATGATGGCGTACGCGAAACTGGCGCAGGCCCAGGGCGACCAAAATGTCTTCGGCGGCCTCGATCTGGCGCAGAAGCTGCGGGTCGATGGGTGTACCATGGGGCACGCGGGAGGAGAGGCAGGCCATGGCGGGCTTGTCCCAGACAGGAAGGCCCAGATGTTTAGCGATGGCGCGTACTTCAGGCTTGGTGATGCCTGCTTCCAGAAGAGGCGAGCGTACGCCGCGTTCCCGCGCTGCCATGACGCCGGGGCGGTCATCGCCGAGGTCGCTGGCGTTCGTACCGTCGCAGACGATGCCCCAGTCCTCTTGTTGCAGGATCTGATGGAGTCGATTGTGGAGTTCGGATTTGCAGAAGTAGCAGCGGTTATTGGGATTGGCTGCGTAGTTCGGGTCGAGATACTCTTCAGTTTCGACGAGGCGATAGGGAACGCCGATCTGGTCGGCGAGCGCGACCGCGTCCCGCATTTCGCGCTGTGGGTAGCTCGGTGAAACGCCGATGCAGGCCAGTGCGCCCTGCTCCGTCGCGGCCGTGGTGGTACGGCCCCCCAACTCCCGGTAGGCGACCGCCATAACGACGGCGCTGTCGACGCCGCCGGAGTAGGCGACGATGACGGAACCGAAGGAGCGCAGCGATGAGCGCATGGCCTCCAGTTTGGCGGCTGTTTCCGCCGTGAGGGTGGATGGGAGTGCTTGACTCTCGGATTCGTTCATTGCCCCACCTCAACTCTGATTATGAGCCGGCTGCTGATCGCGCCTCGTACCTGGCTGGCGTGTACCCATTCCTCGACGCGCTCGTACCGTTTTCGATCTTTTCGTTTATCAGCGCCGCCATGTGCGCTGCGCCGTAGCCGTTGTCGATGTTCACCACGGCCATTCCCGAAGCGCAACCGTTCAGCATGGCAAGCAGGGCGGCGATGCCGCCAAGGCTGGCGCCGTAGCCGACGCTGGTCGGTACCGCGATCACCGGCGCCTGGGTCAGACCTGCCACAACCGATGCCAGCGCGCCTTCCATGCCGGCGATGACGACGACCACGTTGGCCTCCTGCAGGACAGGGACGTGAGGAAGGAGCCGGTGGAGGCCGGCAACGCCGACGTCAGTGATCCTTCGGGGTTCGTGCCCCATCAGCCGCAGTGTCAGCGACGCTTCTTCCAGGACCGGCAGATCGCTCGTCCCTGCGCAGACGACCACTGCGCCTTGCTTCAGCTCTTCTGCCGGTTCACGATCCAGCCAGATGCAGCGGGCTTGATCATTCCACTCCAGCTCGGACACCCGCCGCGAGGCCGCCCTGAACTGTGACTCCGTCGCCCGCGTTCCCAGCAGGCGAGGCGAGCGGGCTGCCAGCCTCTCCGCGATCAGGGCCACCTGATCCTCCGTCTTGCCCTCGCAGTAGATCACCTCGGGGAAGCCGGTCCGCAGGGAGCGGTGATGGTCCAGCGTCGCCACGTCTTCGAGTGTCTCGAAGGGCAGTGAACGCAGGCGGCTCAGGGCGGCATCGACGGAAAGCGAACCGCCGGCTACATCAGACAGTAGGGCAGACAACACTGTTTGGTTCATCTGAGGCAGTCAAACGAACGGTTCTTCAGTACAAGCCCATTCGGAAAGAAATGTACGTCGCGTTTTGAGACCTGTCAATTTCGGTCTCTGAAGATTCTCCGAGCCTTTTTTGTGCGGCGCCAAGCCATCCAAACGGATCAAACCAAGGAACGATGGAGGCTGGGACCAAAGTCGGCCTCGTAGAACGGGCTGACCATGCGGCCAGGCGGGACCAGTTCATCGATGCGCCGGCGGTCCTCGTCGGTGACGGAAACATCGAGTGCGCCGAGATTGTCCACCAAATGTCCCATCGTACGGGGGCCAAGAATGGGACTGGTGATTCCCGGCTGATGCATACACCAGGCCAGGGCCAGCTGGGAGACCGTGCAACCTTTGGCTTCGGCCAGGGGCAGCAGGCCTTCGTTCACATCGTAGACTGTTTCGTTCAAGCGACGAAACTGGGGCGGCACATCTTCCGGCCCTGCATATCTCGTCCCCTCCGGCGCCACACCGCCGCGCGTGTACTTGCCTGTCAGGAGGCCGCCGGCCAGCGGGCTCCAGGGAATCAGGCCGATGCCATAGGTAAGGGCCATCGGAACTATCCCCCTCTCGATGCGCCGGTCGAGGATGTGATAGGGCGGCTGTTCCGAAACGAAACGGTTCAGGCCCAACTCTTTGGCCACCCAGAGTGATTCCACGACTTGCCAGGCCGCAAAGGTGCTGCTGCCGAGATAGCGAACTTTGCCGTCGCGCACCAGGTCATCGAGGGCGCGCAAAGTCTCGTCGATAGCGGTATCCGGGCGGGGCCGGTGAATCTGATAGATGTCTATGTAATCGGTCTGCAGCCGCCGTAGGCTGGCTTCACACTGTTCAATGATGTGGCGACGACTGCTGCCGGCGGCGTTTGGATCCTCGTCGTTCATTTTGCCATGGAATTTCGTGGCCAAAACGATGCGGCTGCGGCTGCCGTTTCTTTTCAATGCCTCGCCAGTTATTTCCTCGCTGCGGCCGCGGCTGTAGACGTTAGCGGTATCCAGGAAGTTGAGGCCGGCATCCAGTGCCCTGTCGACAATTGCGTAGGAGTCTTCAGGCGTGGTGCGCTGGCCGAAGTTCCAACAGCCCAGGCAGAGGGGGCTGACCTTCATTCCAGTTCGCCCGAAATTTCTATACTCCATCTCTGACTCCCTTTCAAGTGGGGGACACAAAATCCATGCGCCGGTTCGCAGTTGTTTGCTGAACCTGGACAGGGCTTACAGTGTACAAGCAGTTTGCAGCGTTGTTAAATCCAATTCGGAAGCGGGCCTTGAAAGTCAGGCCGTCGCGCGATGGAGATTGGGACCAAAATCGGCCTCGTAGAACGGGCCTACCATTCGACCCGGCGGGACCAGCTCGTCGATGACTTGGTGGTCCTCAGCTGTGACGGTTACGTCGAGCGCACAGAGGTTGTCTTCCAGCTGCTCCATTGTCCGCGGACCGATAATTGGACTGGTTACACCTGGCCGCTCAACACACCAGGCCAGCGCCAGTTGGGACAGGGTACAATCTTTGGCTGCGGCCAGGGGCTTGAGGCCTTCTGTCACTTCATAGGCGCCTTCGGTATAGCGACGGGCAATGCGCGCCTCAAGGGTTGGGTCGGAAAAACGCGCGCCTTCGGGGGTGGGCCGGCTGCGGGTATACTTGCCGGTCAGAAGGCCCCCACCCAGCGGGCTCCAGGGGATCAGGCCGATGCCGTAGGTCTGGGCCATAGGCACCAATTCCCGTTCGATGCGGCGGTCGAGGATATTGTACGGCGGCTGCTCGGAAACGAAGCGGTTCAGGCCCAACTCCTTCGCCACCCACAGCGACTCCACCACCTGCCAGGCCGCGAAAGTGCTGGTGCCGAGATACCGAACTTTGCCGGCACGCACGAGGTCGTCGAGCGCACGCAGGGTCTCATCGATGGCGATTTCCGGGCGGGGACGGTGCAACTGATAGATGTCAATGTAGTCGGTCTGCAACCGTTTGAGGCTGGCTTCACACTGCTCGACGATATGGCGGCGGCTGGTGCCGGCGGCGTTTGGATCGTCGTCGTCCATCCTGCCATGGACCTTGGTCGCCAGGACGATGCGACCCCGGCTGCCATTTCGCTTTAACGCCTCACCTGTTATCTCCTCGCTGCGTCCGCGACTGTAGACGTTTGCAGTATCCAGGAAATTGATGCCTGCATCCAGCGCCCTGTCGATGATATCGTAGGCATCTTCCGGTGTTGTTCTATTTCCGAAGTTCATGCAACCCAGGCAAAGGGCGCTGACTTTCATGCCGGTCCGACCGAAATTGCGGTACTCCATGCGGCTCCTCGTCCAGAAGAATGTATCGAATTCAAGGTGTCCGGTCAGGTTGTGTGGGCCCGACGCGATGCGCCCACAGTGTACAAGCGAATCGAAGCGATGTAAAATCTGACCCGAATGCCGTGTTTCATGGGAACGCCAGACAGACCAGCGGGATCACGTACCGGCCCGCAATCCTGCAAGAGGTCGTCGCGGGCCATCGGAGTATTTTATGGGAATGACCATTCCAGCGGATTGGGAACGATGCCGGTAGAAGCCACCGCAGAAAAACTGCGCCAAATCCTTGAGCGAATCGACGGCCGGGGATACAAGGCGTATCGAGACATAGCCGGCGTCTACCGATTCAACGAGTTCACACTGGCGGTCGATTCCGTGCAGCCAGACCCTTTCGCGGCGCCAAGCCGTCTGCGAGCGCTGATCCCGCCCGAGGTTGCTCAGCTTCCTGGGCGGGTTTATGCAAAGGACAGCCGGTCTGTTGGCGTGAGCTGCTTTCTTGCCAGGGCCTTTGCAGAGCGGACCCAAGAGCGGTCGGCTCGCCGAGGCAGCGGCAAAAGCGGGGAAATCCGGATCGAGGCGCCGGGCCAGCAGGTGCTGGCGAATACTGCCGTACAGATTGACAGTGACGGAGCCGTCGAGGCGCGTTTTACGGTGGGACTGCCGGCGCAGGGGAGACGCGTGCTGGGCAGGCAGGCCTGCCGGATGCTCCTGGAGGACCTGCCGCGAGCGGTCGCCGACAGCCTTTTTGCCCGCAGTCATACGGCGGAGGAGTTGTGGCGCCACGCGGCCGTGAACGAGGACGCCGACGCGTTGCGGGCCATATTGGCGGAGCGCGGTCTGATCGCATTTGTCGCCGACGGCTCGATCCTGCCCCGCTCCAGCGGAATCGACGATCGCCCAATGCAGGAACAGTCGGTCATTCCTTTCAGCTCGCCGGAAAGCCTGAGAGCTTCTTTTTCCCTGCCCAACGCGGGAACCGTGTCCGGAATGGGGATACCGAAGGGCGTGACACTCATTGTGGGGGGCGGCTATCACGGTAAGTCGACGCTGTTGCGGGCAATCGAACGCGGCGTCTACAACCACCGGCCCGGCGACGGCCGTGAGCTCGTGATCAGTGCGGCTGACCTGGTCAAGATACGGGCAGAAGACGGGCGCGCGGTCAGCGGCGTAGATATTTCGGGATTCATAGGGGATCTGCCGCTGGGAATGTCTACACGCCGTTTTTCCAGCGCCAACGCCAGCGGCTCTACAAGCCAGGCCGCGGCGATCGTTGAGGCGATGGAGTCGGGGGCGGACGGGCTCCTCATTGACGAAGACACGGCGGCCACGAATTTCCTGATCCGGGATGCAAGGATGCAGGTTCTGGTGCCAAAGGAAAAGGAGCCGATTACGCCCTATATTGACCGCGTGCGAATGATGTACGGTCAGTATGGCGTCAGCACGGTGATGGTCGTGGGTGGAAGCGGCGACTATCTGGATGTAGCCGACACGGTCATCGCGATGGAGACGTTTCGCCCGCAAGATGTCACGGCGCGGGCAAGAGCGGTGGCGGCGGCTCACCCTACCGGCCGCGTTACTGAGGAAGGCAGTTCGTTCGATCTCTATCTCCAGCGCCGGCCCCGGACCGGAAGCGTCGATCCGAGGAAAGGCCGGAGGGAATCAAGTATCAGGACAAGGGACATTCAGACGCTCCAGTTTGGAACGGAAACGCTGGACCTGGCCGCCGTGGAGCAGATTGTGCACAGAACGCAGACGCGTGCCATCGGCGCGGCGCTCGACTACGCCCGGCGCCGCTACATCGACGGGCGGCGCGCCCTGTCTGAAATCCTGGACCGGGTGATGGCCGATATTGAAGAGGAAGGGCTGGACGTGCTGGACGGCCGCCGCACAGGGGGGTTCGCCCTGTTTCGACGCCACGAGCTGGCCGCGGCCTTCAACCGTCTGCGCTCACTAAGAACGTAAGGAAAGCCAACCATGACGCAAGATCATCCCGCCCCAGCACGCGCGCTGGGGGCCGAGTACGCTGAGAGACTCCGCAGAAGCTATCTCAATTTCCGATGGCCGCTGTTTTTGCTCGAACCGGATGAGCAGACGCGACCCTGCCTGGAAAACGGGTGGACGCCTATCGCGGCCGCGGCCCACGTGGCATATTGGGACAACTACCAGCTGCGGCGAATGCAGGCAGCGGTCGAACCTCACGGGAAAGAGCCGGGGCCAGTGTCTGTGGAGTCGAATGACGAAATGGCCGCAGGGGAAAATCGTAGCTGGGACACTGTATTGGCCGAAGCGGACGAGGCGCGGCAGGCGTTGATCACTTTCGCGCTTTCACTCACCGATGACCAGATCGAGGCGGAATACGTGGACCGGGGCGAACGCAGCCGAATTGTGAAGCGTCTGCTGGAGCACATGCCCAAACACGCGGCCGAGCATGCGGTCGACGTGCATCGCTACTGCTTCTCGACTGACCGCTGGAGCCGCGAACGGTTGTTCAGCTTTTACCGGCGCCATTGCAATAGTCTGTTGGACGCTATCACCGGCCTCACGGAGGAAAGTTGCGTTACCGTCCCCGTTAGCGGGAACTGGACCGTCCGCGACCTTCTCGCCCACATACTTGCCTGGGACGAGTATGTGGGCGAGCTCGTCAAGCGCTGGCCCGACATCTCCTCGCCTGACGCTCAGACTTCAGGCCAGGAGATCAGAAGGGAAGACGATCTTTCCCATTGGGCCAGTGGAGACGTTGATACGGTCAACGCCCGTCTGCATGAGGCCCGCGCCGAACTGTCGATGATAGAGGTGCTGGACGGGCTGGCTACCTGCCACCGGCGAATTGTCAGCCGCTGCCGCAGGCTCAGTGATGAGGCGATGCGAACTGAGGTGGAGTACGACGCGGGCGAGAAGGGAAACGTCGTCAACCTGCTGGTTTCTACGTCAGCGCATACGGCAGACCACGCAGCGGAGATTTATGCGGCACGCGCAGATGGGCGGCTGGTCCCACTAAGGCTGCCGTCTTAGCCGGAGTGGGCGTAGCGCTTGCTGGACTCCTGGTTGCTGAGGTGGGAGGTCTCGGAGAGCTGTACAACTTCCCAGCCGGCGCCGTTGCGCTGCAAGGTGAAAATGCAGCACAACGGTACGGTAATGCGGTCTTTGAGGCCGGTCAGGCCGCGGACGATGCCGACGACCGGGGCGCCGTGGGTAACCATGAGCAGGTTCTTTTCAGGAAAGCGATCGGTCAGCGCGTGTGCTGCGGACGCGGCGCGCTCGTGGCCCTCCTCCGAACTCTCCGGATAGGGGAGCTCTTTGATCACAGTATAGTCTTCATCGATACGGGGAAAACGCCGCTTGCGTTCGGCCACCGGCAGGAGCGCCGGCGTGCTCTTGACGTTGGGCAGGATTTCGCCGATGCCCGGTTCCAGGCAGATCGACAGGTTGAGTGCATCGGCGATATGAGATGCGGTCTGGATTGTACGCAAAAAAGGTGACGCGAAGACGCAGTGGACTTGCTCGCCCTGGAGGCTGAGGCCGACTTCTCTGGCCTGCGTTTCACCGTCCGCGGAGAGAGCAGGATCGAAGGGGCGTTGCGCGGTCCTGGACCAGCCGGGATTCTGAAAATCCTCCCGATTGCCGTGCCTGACGATCCATATCCTCTGACTCACTGGTCGGCTCCTCGTTTGACCTTGATTCCGCTGCTGCCATGATCTTTGTCCGGCGCTCCAGACGAGGCTGAAGCGCTACAGTTCACGGGCTACAGTTCACGGCTGGAAGCGCCATTGCGGCGCGGCCGGTGTAGTGTATCACAGCGGCTTCTCCGGAGACGAAAACCATGGCGGCAGGTCAGCCGGCGCCAGACGGAAACGGAGGGGGCCGCAAGGCGTTCATACCGGCTGACAGGCCCGGCAGCGTTTGTTATACTGCCGATGCAGCGGGGACACGAAGCGAGAGTTGGACGCCGCCTTCTCCGGGACCCGCTCGAATGGACGCTTTCCTGAAGGCGCTTTTGGACTACGATGGCATACACGTTCACTGACCACTACCGTGCAGCGCGGCTGTGTCTGCGGGTTGACGCTGTCCTGATCGGTCTGGGGTTGGGACTGTTGCTGCTGGCATATCCACGCGACCTCTTCGCGGAAGCCGGGATCACGCTCGGATCCGCGTGGACGGCTCGCGTTGGGGGAGGCGCGCTGATTGGATTGGGGATTGGACTGCTGGCGGCCTCGACGGAGCCGGACCTGCACCCGGCCTGGTTGCTGGCCGCCATTGCCGGCAACGGCGCGATATCGATCAGTCTGCTGATCGCCTACTTCGAAGGTGAGATGGCGGCGCTGCATCCGATCGGCGCCGGCGTGCTGGTGACTGTTTTCGTGGTTTGTATTCTCACCGTCGCGTTGTCGGCCCCACACGTTAGAAGAAGGGCAAACCAGCAGCAGGGCGCGCCCAGATAGAAGAGTTGCTTCATACTACTGCTACTCGATTTTTCCTTTCGTCCCATGTCAATCGCATTCAGGCCCGCGCAGGGCGCCCCGTGTGGGCGCCCCTATTCGATTGGGCCGACGTCAGGGAATCCAGACCAAATCGCGTGCGATTACTCTGTTTTTTTCCGACTTGTGCATCCCAGATTTTGGAGTGGGAACAAAGGAGAGGAGTGAGGGGAGAGGGGAGAGGAGTGAGGGCTGGTGTTTCCTCTGCCGGAGGTCGGATCGCGGGCTGGCCGCGGTCCTGTCGTTACCTCCTGTTGTTACCTGAGGTATACAAAAATTTGCCCCAATATTGGGATGCACGCCAGGCGACTGAATTCTTGGAACTCGCCGAAATCTGTGTTAGGATGTACCGCCTCGTTCGCTTTTGGCAGGCCCGTTCAGTACAGCATTGCAAGGGCTGGATCGCGCGCCGCAGACTCAGACTCGGGAACTCCCGCCCGGAGGAGCCAGTTCTATGAGTTACGATGGACGAACTTATCGAGTTACGGTCGGAAAGTGCGAACGCGACCTGCCCATCTTTGAAGTCGCGCCCGGCGTCAAGATTGCCATCTTCAACATGCTGGGCGATACCGAAGTCGTCGAGACCGCCGCCCAGATGTTGTCTCGGGATGTGCCGGAGACGGCTGACGTAGTTCTGGCGCCGGAAGTAAAGGCCGTTCCGCTCGGCCATGCACTGTCGGTGGCGACCGGACTTCCACTTGTCGTCGTGCGCAAATTGCGCAAGCCGTACATGGTCGACTGCCTGGAGACGGAAGTGGTGAGCATTACGACGGGGGAGCCGCAGACGCTGTACATAGACGGGAAAGACCTGGCGCTGATCAAAGGAAAGCAGGCGCTCCTGGTGGACGACGTCGTCAGTACCGGAAGTACGCTGAACGGACTGCGCTCTCTGGTAAAGAACGGAGGAGGCCAGGTTGCCGGCGAGATGGCAGTCTTTACCGAGGGAGATCCCGGTTCCTGGAAGCAGATTACGGCCCTGGGAAACCTGCCAATTTTCACTGACTGAACCCGGACGGTCGGACGCTGGAATCGGACCTGACGCAGAATCATGATCCTGACTGAGCAGCTGTCGAGAGTTGAAGAGCGATACGAGGAGCTGGACCGCTTGATGGCCGATCCCGACGTGGTGGCCGACTACGCGCGCGTATTGGAGCTGGCGCAGGAACGCAGCGGTCTGGAAGAGCTGGTCAGCGCATTTCGCCGTTACCAGGACCTGCAAGGGCAGCTGTCGGACAGCAGGGAGTTGCTGGCGGAAAGCGACGATCCGGAGCTTGCCGAGCTGGCCGAGCTGGAGATTGCAGAGCTTGCGGACCAGGTTGCGGAGCTTGAGGACGAACTGCGGCGCATGCTTCTGCCGAAAGACACGAATGACGAAAAGAACGTGATCGTCGAAATTCGGGCCGGCGCCGGCGGGGATGAGGCCGGGATTTTCGCGGCAGATCTCCTGCGCATGTACACGCGCTGGGCGGACGATCACAAGTTCAAGACTGAGCTAATGAGCGTTAGCGAGACCGGCGTAGGCGGAATCAAGGAGGCGATCCTTGAGGTTCGGGGCAAGGGCGCTTACAGCCGAATGAAGTACGAGTCGGGCGTCCACCGGGTGCAGCGTGTGCCGACCACTGAGAGCCAGGGGAGGATCCATACCAGTACGGCCACAGTCGCCGTATTGCCCGAGGCCGAAGACGTGGAAATTGAAATCGCGCCGAACGAGATGAAGGTTGACGTGTTTCGCAGCAGCGGCCCCGGCGGGCAAAGTGTCAATACGACTGATTCAGCCGTGCGGCTTACCCATCTTCCGACCGGCATTGTGATCAGCTGTCAGGACGAAAAGAGCCAGCTTCAGAACCGGCTGAAGGCGGTTCGCATTCTGAAGACCAAGCTCTACGACGTCGAGATGCAGAAGCAGCTGGAGGATATGGGGGCGGCCAGGCGCAGCCAGGTCGGCTCGGGCGACCGCAGCGAGAAGATTCGCACATACAACTTTCCACAAGGCCGTGTTACCGATCACAGGATCAACAAGACGCTCTTTCAGTTGGAACAGGTGTTGAACGGCGAACTTGACGAATTTATCGAGGATCTGGCGGCGTTTGAACAGGCGCAGCAGTTGCAAGCCATGGGCGAAGAAGAATAACGCATGTATGAACGCAAAGAGCGTCCCCCGGAAAGGGACAGATTCGCACCCTACCTGGCCTCAGATCGTGCGGAGGGCCTGTACAACGCCAGCTTGCGTCGGGACGACGGCGAGGGTCGCCAGGTCGGAGCAGGGGGCGGCCCAAATCTTGAAGACAATCAGGACGAGGACCCTTTCAACTGGACTCTGACCACGGGAACCACGGTTGGGCGCGCCTTGATCTCGGCTGCGCAGCGCCTAGGTGAAACGAGCGGCGAGACGGCGCGACTGGACTCGCAGGTGCTGCTGGCCCATGTTCTGAAACAGAATCGCAGCTGGCTGTTCGCCCACCACGAGCATGAACTCAGCGATGGGGACTGCCGCCGCTACGCAGATCTTATTACACGGCGCCGGCGGCGGGAACCTGTGGCGTATCTGTTGGGTCGCAAGGCGTTTTACGGGCTGGAATTCGGCGTGGACCAGCGAGTCCTGATTCCGCGACCGGAAACGGAGCTCCTGGTCGATCTTGTGTTGGCGCAGATCAGCGACAGGGCGGGCCGGCCGGTGGTTGTGGCCGACGTCGGCACGGGCAGCGGGGCGATTGCGATCACCGTCGCGATGCATGCGCCGGAGGCGAAGGTCTACGGAATCGACATCAGTCGCGATGCGCTTGACGTGGCGGAGGAAAACAGGAGGCGGCTCACGCCGGATGGTGGACCCGAGTTTCTGGAAGGCGATCTTTTGAGCCCGCTGCCGGAACCGGCAGATGTAATCGTGGCAAATCTTCCCTATATTGCCGACGAGGAGTATTCCGGCCTGCAGTCGGACGTGCGAGACTACGAGCCGCGTCTGGCCTTGAAGGCTGGCGCCGAGGGGCTGGACCTGATAGAGCGGCTGTTGGCGCAGCTGCCTGACCGGGTGCAAACTCGCGGCGCGGTGCTGTTGGAGATCTCCCCCAGGCAAGGAGAAGTTGTACAGAGAATGGCGCAAGAGCTCCGCCCCAAGCCTTCCTACGTTGGGCTTCGCCGGGATTACAGCGGGCAGGTGAGGATGGTAACGCTGGAGTACTGATCTCGCCGACCCCCATTCAAGGCTGAAAAACCAGAGATGAAGAGCGGAATCGATTTGGTCGTCCTCGATATGGACGGCACGATCTATGGCAGACAGTTCGCGGGCGGTATTTCCGCGAGGGTGCGGCGTGCGATTGCGGCTGTGCAGGAGGCAGGGACGCCTGTCACCATTGCAACGGGGCGAATCTTTGACTTTGTGCGTGCGGTGGCGCCGGAGCTGGGCATAACGCTTCCGGTGATCACTGCGCAGGGCGCGGTGATCGGCGATCCGGTCAGCGGAGAGGTGCTGTACGAGTCGCTGATTCGGGAGGATGACGCCCGCAACGCGGCAGCCTGGGCTGACGGCGAGGAGCGTACGACGGTCTTTTATCTGAACAGCTCCGGTGGGCGTACGCGGCTGGTACAGAGCGCCCCTGGCGGGGGAAACGGCAGCAGCGGCTGGGAGGGCTGGGACAGCTCTACCTATAATCACTGGTTCGGCAGCCCCAGAGAGATGCACGTCAAGCTCTTCGACGTACTGTCCGTGCCGGGCGTCCGTCCCCTGAAATTCATCACCGTGAACGATCCCGCGCTGGAACCGGATCAGACTGCTGCGCTTCAGAGGCGGTTCGGAGACGGCGTCCACATGAGCCGCTCGCACCAGTACCTTGTGGAGGGAACGGCTCCGACGGCCAACAAGGGGCACGGTCTTTTGAGGTTGACAGAGCGGCTCGGAGTCGACCCAAAACGGGTCCTGGCCATCGGCGACAACGAAAATGACATTCCAATGCTGCGGGAAGCCGGTCTGGCCGTCTGTATGGGCCAGGCGACCGCGGTCGTCCGGGCGGAGGCTGATTGGATCGCGCCGACGCTGGATGAGGATGGCGCCGCGGTGGCATTGGAACGCTTCGTCCTCTCCTAGTGGAGAGCCACCGGATACCCCTTCCGGCGTCAAGTCCATTCAACGCTTGTTCTGCGCGCGAATCCTTGCCTTTTGATTTGGGATTTCGCGGCGTTTGCTGCTATACTCTTGGCGAATTTGGATCAAGATAGCAGACCTAGTGAATTCCCCCCTCGCGAGTATACCTGCTGCCATCGAGCAAGTTGGGCGGAACCCTTCGCCCAAGAAATCTTTTTCCGATACGAGCAGCGTACCTGTGCTCGACCAGTCCACGTGAAAAACCCAGCGGCCTGCGGGCGATTTTCAGTGCCTGCATGCAGCCGCCGCGGTTGGATTTGTCATTAGCCGTTGACACCGTTCATTCAAAACGCATAAGGAGAAAGCTCACCATGCAAGAGAAGCAAAGTGTAAACCGGCGCCAGTTCCTGCGGATGAGTTCTGCTGTGGGCGCGACCGCATTTCTGGCGGCCTGTGCGGCGCCGGCAGCGCCAGCGGCCGACAGTTCCGGCGACGGCGAGGCGATGGCTGAAATGATATCGCTGCGCTACCAGTCGCGAGAACCGGAGCGGGCGGCAGGCATTGCCGAGCTCTGGAAGGAGTTCTATCCACAGTTCCAGGAAGCCAACCCCAACATAGAAGTTGAGTTCCTGCCGGACCCTGGCGGCGCCAACCGGCGTGAAGGCGCTCTGAGCGCGATGGTCGCCGGCAATGCGCCCGATCTTACAGAGTGGTGCTGCTCCAGTTCCACCTTCTTCATGCAGAAGGGCGAGACGCTGAGTTTGCAGCCCTACATTGACCGGGATGCTGAGGAAGTAAACCTGGCCGACTACTATGAGGCTCAGTTCGATCCCTGGACGTTGGATGGCGACATTCACCTGATGCCCCGCTTCACAGGTACGCAGGTCATCTATTTCAACAAGGACATGTTCGACGCCAAGGGCATTGAGTACCCGCCGCAGGAGTGGGGCGCCTGGAATTGGGAGGATTACACGAACCTCTTACGCCAGTTTGCCGATGCCGACGCCCAGCCACAGCTCTGGGGAACTTCCAACTATGGTCTGAACGCCAACTGGCTGTCGCAGTACTGGATTCGCGGCTTTGGCGCCAACATGGTCAACCCCGAAGACAATACGCATTGCGCGCTGGACAGTCCCGAGGCGTACGATGCTTTGGAATGGATGCGCAGCATCGTGCACGATGAACCTCTATTTGCCTACGGCGCTGACATTGGGATGGGCGTGGTCGAGCTCTTCCTGGGGCAGCGCATCGCGCTGATGGAGATCGGCCCCTGGAATCTGGGCGTGCAGGCGGACGGCGCGACCTTCCGCTGGGACGTTGCCCCAATGCCAGACGGTCCAGCCGGCCCCACGACGCATCAGTCGGTGGATGGCACAATGGTCTGGAAGGGCACAGCCCACCCGGACGAGTCCTGGGAGCTGATGAAGTGGCTGACAAGCCCTCTGTACGGCCGCCTGTATATCACATGGGCACAGAAGCAGCCTTCACGTAAGAGTTTGCTGCCCGAATATGCGGATATTATGCGCGCCGCCAATGAGAAGTTCGAAGAGATCAACCTGGATGTGTTCACCAGTTCGGTTGGCCAGGACATTGGCGGTCCTGAAGAGATGTTCGCCGAGGACCTGGTCTGCAAGAATCAGATTCTGAAGCCGGCTTTCGACCTTGTGATGTTGCTCGGAGAACAGCCGGTTGACCTCATCGTTTCTCACGCGGACGTGGCAACCCGTTTCAATCGCGGCGAGATCAACATCGAAGATCTGGGCGCAGAGCTGGATAAGCTCAGCTAGTTCGTCGAACTGAAGGGCGTGGGAGGCGATCCTCCCACGCCTTTGTCGATCCGAAGACGGTGTACCGCGAGTCTCAGAGATTGCGGCCGGCGGCAAGGCATGTTTCAGGCCGCAGGCAACGTGTACGCTAAGCGGGGATTCAGATGGCCAGCATCAGCGAAACCCAGACTCAGAAAGGGCTTGCCTCTTTGTTCGGGCGGGGCGGGAAGCCAATGAAGCCGTCCACACGAGAAGCGTGGTATGGCTATCTGCTCGCGTCGCCGTGGATCATTGGGTTCGTCGTCTTTACGGTCGGGCCAATGCTGGCTTCGCTGGTGATCGGCATGTATCGCACCGACTTTCTGACTGAGACGACTTTCGTCGGCTTCCGGTGGTATCAGAATGTTCTGAGCGACAGTCTTGTGCGCAAGGCGCTGATCAATACTGCGATCTTCAGCTTCACAGTGGTGCCCATCAATACTGCGCTGGCATTGCTGATCGCGGTTATGCTGAACCAGGGGATCCGGCTCCAGAGTTTCTGGCGCACGGTATATTATCTCCCGTCTGTGGTATCGGGCGTGGCGGTATCGCTACTTTGGAAATGGCTCTATCAGCCTGACATCGGCCTGTTGAATTCGATTCTCGGCCCGATGTTGCGTCCCTTCGATATCGACCCGCCCCGCTGGATCTTCAGCACGGAGTGGGCGCTGCCGTCACTCATCATTATGGCCTTCTGGGGCGCGGGCGGCGCTATGCTGATCTATCTGGCCGGGCTGCGGGGGATCCCGACGTCACTCTATGAGGCCGCCGAGATCGATGGCGCCAGTTCTTTCCGCCGCTTTTTCGCGGTCACATTGCCTCTGCTCACGCCGACAATCTTCTTCAACGTTGTCCTCAATATCATTGGTTCCTGGCAGGTCTTCACGCAGGCGATGGTCATGACGCGCGGCGGCCCCAACAACGCCACCCTTACAATGGTCCTGCACATCTACAATACCGGTTTCCAGAACTTCTATTTCGGCTACGCATCCGCCCAGGCCTGGTTCCTTTTTGTCATTGTACTCATTTTCGTCATTCTCGCGTTGCGGAGCGCGTCTTCCTGGGTGCACTACGAGCGGGTCTAGAGCGAATACAGTCTTTTTCGAGGCAGGAGCGTCTTGTGGCAACCACCGTCCAAACGGGTTCAGCTGTTCACCAAGCCGAACGGTATGACAACAGCAGAGTCAGCGAAGCTCTCTATCGCCTTCTCCTCTACGGAGCCGTCATTCTGGGTGGCATAGTCTTTGCTATTCCATTCTATTGGATGATGCGCACTTCGGTAATGCCGACGACACAGGTTTACCTTTTCCCGCCCGAGTGGTGGCCTGAGCGGTTTGAATGGCACCATTTCAAGACGCCGTTTGCCGTCTTTCCTTTCGCCAAGTTCTTTTTGAACAGCACGTTTATTGCTGCTGGCAGCGCAATCGGCGCGGCTCTTTCTTCCTCCGTGGTCGGTTTCAGTTTTGCCCGGCTCCGGTTCCCTCTTCGAGATATCATGTTTGTTGTCGTGCTCGCGACCATGATTTTGCCCGAGCACGTCCGTCTGGTTCCCACCTACCTGCTTTTTGTCGAACTTGACTGGATCGGCACCTACCGTCCTCTCATCATTCCGAACTGGTTTGCGCCCGCCTTCTATGTGTTTCTGATGCGCCAGTTCTTTATGACCATTCCGAGAGAACTGGATGATTCGGCCATGATCGACGGCTGCAATCCAATCGGCCTGTTCTGGCGCATTCATCTACCACTGAGCCTGCCGGCGCTTGGCGTCGTCCTTATCTTTATGGTCACCGCCCAGTGGAACGACTTCCTTTACCCCCTCATCTACATTCAGGGCGTGCCCAACTATACGGTCGCTCTTGGCCTGCGCCTGTTTGAGGGACATATGACAAACAATATGCAGGCGCTAATGGCGGCTTCGATTCTCGGCGTCCTGCCGACGATCATTCTCTTTTTCTTTGCCCAGCGCCACTTTGTTCAGGGGATCGTCGTCTCAGGCGTCAAGGGGTAGCGCCGAGTTGATTTCGGCTTGCTTTCACTTCCTTTGCAGGCCGCCGGACAGTGGCCCACTTCACAATGAGAGGTACCGCGACTGTGCGCTCTAAAGAAGAAGACAAGGAACTCGATTACCTGTTCGACCTGCAGGGGTATCTCGTCCTGAAGGGCGCTATCTCCAGGGATGACCTGGCTGAGATGAACGGCTGGGTGGACGACCATTGGGCTTATGTCGAAGACCCGCCAATTCTGGGCGAGGCACAGTTGGATGTCAATCCGGATCCTGAGTACTGGATCGGAAATGTCGAGATCCATAGCTACGGTCAAGACGATGGCGTAAACTTTCAGAACATCGTCGAAGGCGGCGCCGTCTTTGAGAGACTCATAGACCACCCTTCCTGGCATCCGCTTGCTGCACGGTATATCAACGAGGTTAATGGCGTCTCGATCCACGAAAACTTGCTCAACGTGCGGGGACCGGGAGGCTTTCTGTATATCCACTGCGGCGGACACACGCCCCTTTTCTATCTGACATTCCGGCAGCACAACACGGGTGAGTGGATGGTGGGGCAGATTAACGTCCTGATGGCCCTTGAGGATATCGGCCCCGGCGACGGACCAACGGTCCTGGTGCCCGGCAGCCACAAATCGACGGAGATTCACCCGCGGTTGGAGCTGGACGGCAAGGGCATTGTCGCTGCCCACCATGAACGGGAGGCCGCCGGCACGGCGCTGGCAATGAAAGAGATTTATCTGGAAGCCGGAGACGCCCTCTTCTTCACCGACGCCATCACGCACGGCTCAGCTGAGCGAACCAATCCAGGGCACCGGCGCTCGGTCATTTTCCGCTATTCGCCCCGCTACCTGCGCACCCGGTTCAACTACCAGTTGTCACCTGAGCTGGCAGCCCGGCTTACACCGGAGCGCCGGCAGATTCTCGAGCCGGTTGCGCCGCGCGGCAGAATGCTGACGCCGGTGGGCAGTGTCTAGTTGCCATGGCGCTGCCAGCCGCAGTGCACGGTAGTTCGCGCAATGGATATTCTCTATATTCATCCGGCCAAACAGGAAGTCGAGGCGCGCTATGACAAGTTTCGCTCCTGTCCGCCCTATCCTTTTATTCCGGTGGGGGTCGTCGGATTCGTCAACATGCTGCGGGCCGAAGGGTATCAGGTCCGCGGTCTGAACCTTCCCGTTGAACTTCTGCAGCGCCCCACATTCAGTCTGCGCCAGTGGCTGAAGAGCCAGCGCATCCTGCCGCAGCTCGTTCTGATCGATCTTCACTGGTACGAGCACGCCTTCGGCGCCATGGCTGTGGCCCAAGCGGTCAAGGAGACACTGCCGGATACGACGGTGGTGGTCGGCGGACTGACGACTTCGTATTACGGCGAAGAGATTCTGGCCGACTTTCCCTACGTCGATTACGCGATCCGCGGTGACGCCGAGGAGCCTCTGCGTCAGCTGGCGGCCCAGGTGGTTGGGAAGGGTTCGTCACAGGTCGACGATATACCCAACCTGATTCGGCGTCCCGGAAGCGGTCAGCGGCCTGAACAGAATCTCGGCTTTTACTTCGCCGACTCGGCCGCGCTGGACAGCCTCGACTTTGTGTCGATGGACTGGCTTTCGAATCAGCGGGCCTATGCTGCGCTCCAGTACTCCGGCGCGGGACTTATGACGCTGCGCAAGCCGAAGCTGCTGAGCCACTGGCTCACGGTTGGCCGCGGCTGCGTCTTTGACTGCATTTACTGCGGCGGCGGTAAGGCGTCCCACAGCGAGCTCGCCGGCCGCAACGGTTATGTACTTCGATCGCCAGAGGGGGTGGTGGTGGACGTGGCCCGCTTGGCGAGGGAGGGATTTCAGCAGGTCAATCTATCTCTGGACATCGCCACCTATCCGGCCAAGTGGTGGCGCGCCTTCTTTGCGCAGCTCCGCAACGACGACATACGGATCGGCATCTACAACGAGTTCTTCCAGCTTCCTTCGAATGATTTTATTGACGAGCTATGCAAGACGGCCGATCTTGCTCATACGGAGGTGGCGATTTCTCCTCTTTCGGGTGACGAGGAGGTGCGGCGGCGCAATGGCAAGTTCTACACGAATGAACGCTTCCTGCGGATGCTGGAGACGCTTAAGAAGTATGAAGTGCCAATTTTCATCTATTTCAGCCTGAATCTGCCCGGGGAAACGCCCCAGACCTTTAAGAAGACGCTATATCTGGCGGACCAGATCGGCAAGACCTACCCCCATCATCTGTTGCGAATGCTTAACCCCTGCCACACGCTCGATCCCATGTCTCCGATGAGCCGTCAACCCGACAGTTTCGGCATGAACGTTCAGTTCACGACATTCCGGGATTACTACGACTACTGCAAGGGGACCGGTTGGGAGCCTCGGAGGGTTGTGAGAGGCCAGCACCGCGGATTCGAAATGGCGAGCCGGCCGACGCGTATCGTCGAACAGATGGCACAGATCTGGGACGTTTTCGCCCAAGCCCAGCAGTTTCGCTGCTTCCCCGTTCCCCGCGGCTGGTAGGATTTCCGACAGGTGAAATCGCAGCCGCGTCGCCGCCAGCCTGCACCCTCTCGGGATTTTCGGCAAGACCGTCCCTTCGTTCAGACTAAGCCGTTATGTTTCCAGCCGGAGTTGCAACGGCCTGCCTTTTCTGGGAAAATGAAGCCACAGATTTTTTTGACGCTCGTATCGACTGACCGGTCAGTTTAGCCCGGCTACCCTCTGCTATACGATGACCGAAGAGCCCATCCGCAGTCCTGAATCGACCAGGGAGCGCATCCTGGATGCCGCTCTAAGCGTTTTCAGCCATAAAGGCTACCATGACGCGCGCCTGGACGAGATCGTCGCCAAATCCGAAACGTCGAAAGGCTCGATCTATTTCCACTTTCCCAATAAGGAGCGGCTCTTTCTGGCGCTTGTGGAGAAGTTCGCCGACCTGGTTGAACGTCGCGTCACGGAAGCAATTGGGCGGCAGACGAGCCCGATGGCGAAGGTCGAGGCCGCGCTGGAGGCTTGCCTGGAGGCATTTGGCCGCTACCGGCGTCCGGCCAAGGTCATGCTGGTCCAAGCCACTGGACTGGGAACCGTATTCGAGGAAAAACGGCTTGAAATCAACGAGCGATTCGCGAATCTGATCCGAATCTATCTGGATGAGGCCGTCGCCGCCGGTGAAATCGAAGCGGTCGATACCGATGTAATCGCCTATGCGTGGCTGGGCAGTATCTACCACCTGACGATTCGCTGGGTCTACAGCGGAGAACCGGAGCCTTCACGCATTGTCGGCACGCTGGTGCCGATGCTTCTGCGGAGCGTGAACTACAAGAGGGACTGAGCTGGTCCTTGCGTGAATTTGGCGTGAGGTAATCTGGCGAAAAGCCGATGGGTATTTCCCGGGTTGATGTGAGATGACGGTGCAAGATCGTGTGAGGGAAGCAGCCGGCCGGAGTGGTCCTGAATTGACTGAGGATGCCCGCTGGCTGGAAGGCGCCGAAGGAGGCGGGGGAGACGAATACAGTGTGGAGCGCCACGGCCGCCTGGTGAGCGCCAGCCGGCCGGTAGCCGACCTGCCATTTGAGCGTTTTCTTCAGGCCGCCTCAGGCCAGGAGCGCTTCTTCTGGCGCGACGGCAGGCAGGGCATCACGTTCGCGGGGTCAGGGGTGGCGGCCAATCTCATTGGCTACGGCCACGCCAGGTTTGCTGCCATTCAGCGGCAGGCGAGCGAGATCTTTGCCTACGCCGAAACTCGCCCATCCCGTCGCTTCGAGCAGGCGCCCGGAGCGGAACTGGCGCTGCCCCGACTGTTCGGCGGCTTTGCCTTTCGGGAAGATTTTGTGCCGGACATGACCTGGACGGGCTTCCACCCGGGACACTTTATCCTGCCCCACTACCAGTTCGTTGAGCAGGACGGCCTCGGCTGGCTGACTGTGAACGCTTTTTTGCCTCCTGAAGATGACGCGACGGCGACAATCCCTCTCCTCGAAGAGGCTTTGGACGCTCAGGCCGCGTTCCTGGCGAGGGGAGAGTTCGAGGTTGGGGGCCGGGGGGTCGAAGTACGTCTCCAGGACGGGGACGGAAAGCAGGAAAGGCTGGAGATCGACTACCCTTTACAATACGACGAATGGGCGAAGTTGATCGAGAATGCCCTGTTGTCATTTGACGCTACGCCATTGAAAAAGGTTGTCCTTTCCCGAATCGCGCAACTGCGGGCGCCGCAGCCCCTCATTATCAGGCAAATGCTGACGCATCTTTGCGCCGATTATCCGGACTGCTTCAGTTTCCTGTTTGAACCGCAGCCGGGGCACGCCTTTCTCGGGGCCACGCCTGAGCTTCTGGCGCGTGTGCAGGGAGTGGAGCTGGAGACAATGGCGCTGGCTGGATCGATCGGGCGGGGCGCGACGGCAGACGAGGATGCGGAACTGGCTGCTGCTCTGCTGGCTTCGGCAAAGGACCGTCACGAGCACGCACTCGTGGTGAACGCGCTGCGAGCTATCTTGCAACCCCTGTGCCGCCAGCTGACCGTCGCCGCCGAACCGACGGTACTTGCGCTCAGCAATATCCAGCACCTCTACACACCGGTCAAGGCCAGACTCAACAGCCCGGAGGGCGTGCTGCCGCTGGTGGAAGCTCTGCATCCGACGCCGGCAATGGGGGGAACACCGCGCGAACTGGGGATGGCGTTCATCCGGGGGAATGAGCCGACGCTGCGGGGCTGGTACGCGGCGCCGGTCGGCTGGATCGATTGCAACATGGAGGGCGCATTTGCCGCGGCGATTCGCTCGGCCGTGGTGCAGAAGGAGCGGGCCTGGGCCTATGCGGGGGCCGGCATCGTTCCCGGCTCCGTTCCACAGGCGGAGTGGGAAGAGACGAATTGGAAGTTCCAGCCGGTTATTCGTTCAGTGGCAGGCGGGCAGCCGGCATGAGCAGTGTCGCCAGCAGTCCAAACCCGAATCTGCAGTTCTCTGAGACGCTCGTCGCGGGGTTGGCGGATGCCGGGCTGAAGGCGGTCTGCATAGCGCCGGGCTCGCGTTCGACGCCGCTGGCGCTCGCCTTTGACGCCCACCCGTCTATCGAGACCTTCGTCCATTTGGATGAACGCTGCGCCAGCTTTTTTGCGCTGGGAATGGCGCAGGCCAGCGGCCGGCCCGTGGCGCTGGTCTGCACGTCCGGCACTGCGGCGCTCGAGTTTCATGCAGCGGTGGTAGAGGCGAAAATGGCCGGCGTGCCGCTGCTGGTGCTGACAGCGGACAGGCCGCCGGAACTTCGTCATAGCGGGGCCAACCAGACCATCGACCAGGTCAAGATGTACGGGGACCATGTCCTGTGGACGGTGGACGCAGCGCTGCCCGAAGGGGACGCGCCGGATGTTGCGTTGAGGAATATGCGCACGCTGGCGGCCAGGTGCTTTGCCGTTGCCAACGGGATCCGCAAAGGACCTGTGCATATCAACTTCCCTTTCCGGAAACCGCTGGAGCCGGAAGCTCCCTACAGCCCCCAGTTTGACAAGGGCCAGAGCAGTTCCATACAGCGGGGCGTGCTGGTACCGACCGCCGAGCAGATCGAAGAGATGGTCGCGCTCGTTTCCGCCCATGAGCAGGGCTGGATCGTCTGCGGGCCGTGGGCCGGGCGCCCGCCTTGCGGTCTGGTCGATGCGGTGGCGGAACTGGGCCGCAGCACCGGGTATCCCGTTTTCGCGGACCCGCTTTCAGGGCTTCGTTTTGGCCCGTATACGGGAACTGCGCCAATCATAGGCAGCTATGAGAGCTTTCTCCAACATTCGGCCGATTTCGACGCGCCCCGGGTCGTCATTCGTTTCGGCGCCGTGCCGACTTCGAAATATCTCAACGCGTACCTGGAGCGCACCGCGCCGGCCTTCCAGGTTCACGTTCGCAGCGACGGCGTTTGGGCTGACGACAGCCACCGCGTACACTCCTATCTGCAGGTGGACGAGACCGTACTCTGCCGCCAGTTGGCGGCGCGGTTTCGAAGGACGCCGGGCCAGTGGGCGGCCTCCATTCTGGCGGCCGAGGAACGCAGCCGGCGGCGCCAGGAGCGTTTTCTGCGGGAGAGCTGGTCTGACGCTGCTGCAGCCGCAACCGCAGTGAAGTCTCTTCCGGATGACAGCAACCTCTTTGTTGGCAACAGCCTGCCCGTGCGCCACGTGGACCAGTTCGCCCAGCCCGATACCAGGAGAATACACGTTTACGGCAACCGGGGGGCGAGCGGAATCGACGGCGTATTGTCGAGCGCGCTGGGCGTGGCCGCGGCCGAGCGGAACAGGCCGATGTTGCTGCTTATTGGCGATGTCAGCTTTTACCATGACATGAACGGGCTGCTCGCCGTTAACAGGCATGAGCTGGACAACGTCTCGGTGGTGCTGTTGAATAACGGCGGCGGAGGCGTTTTCCGCCGGCTTCCAATTGCCGGGGATCGTGCCAGGTTCGAGGAGCTGTTTCTCACGCCTCCCGGCCTGGACTTCTCACTGGCCGCGGCGATGTACGGCCTCGACTTTGTGCGCATTCAAAATGAAAACAGGGCGGGCCTGGCCAAGGCGATCTGCGCGTCACGCCGCGACAGGAGGCCGACGGTCATCGAGGTGTGCACCGACGGAGCGCGGGACGAACGAATGCGACGAGAACTGATCGAATCTTGGAAAGACCATCAGGAGGAATATACGTGACGATCCCTCAGAGTGCAGACTGGCAGGAGGTCGCCGAATACAGCGACATCACCTATCACAAGGCGGACGGTATGGCGCGCATCGCCTTCGACCGGCCGGAAAAACGCAACGCCTTCCGCCCCGAGACTATCGATCAGATGACGGAGGCGTTCAAGGATGTCTGGGCGGATGATCAGATCGGCGTCGTTCTCCTGACGGGGAACGGACCTTCACCCAAGGACGGGGTCCACGCATTCTGCGCGGGGGGCGACCAGGGAGTGCGCGGGCACGCAGGCTATATGAATGAACAGGGTGTGGCGCAGCTGAATGTGCTGGAACTCCAGCGGATCATGCGTAACATGCCCAAGCCTGTGATTGCGCTGGTAAACGGCTTCGCAATTGGAGGCGGGCACGTGCTCCACGTCATCTGCGACCTTTCCCTGGCTTCGGAAAACGCCGAATTCGGCCAGACAGGGCCCATCGTCGGCAGCTTCGACGGCGGACTCGGGGCATCCTACCTGGCTTCTGTCGTGGGCCAGAAGAAGGCGCGGGAGATCTGGTACCTGTGCCGCCGGTATACCGCCCGGGAGGCGCTGGAGATGGGGCTGGTAAACAAGGTGCTGCCGACAGTGGAAGCGCTGGAGGAGGAGGGCGTGGACTGGGCGCAGGAGATTCTGCGGAAGTCCCCGATCGCGATTCGGTTCCTCAAGGCGGGCTTCAACGCCGACCTGGACGGACAGACAGGATTGCAGGTTCTGGCGGGCGACGCCACGATGCTCTTTTATATGACGGAGGAGGGCAAGGAGGGGAGGGACGCGTTTAACGAGAAGCGGCGGCCTGATTTCCGGCAATTCCCCTGGAGGCCTTAAGGGAGCAAATAGCAGAAAGCCGGACGTACCTTCCCCAATCCGGAACGGGCTTCTTATGCTTTCAATGAAGAAAGACTGGTTGCGCTGGCGTGCGCTGGCTACTCCCGGAAAGGTAGCCGTTGTTTTTGAGGGGCGGTCGGTCAGCTACGCAGAATTGGACCGGCTGGCCGATGGGCAGGCCGCCGGACTCGCGGCGCATGGAATACAGCCTGGCGACAGAGTGGCGGCACGGGTGGAAAACAGCCTGGAGGCGGTCGCTCTCGTCCATGCCGTTGCACGTAGTGACGCTGTATTCGTGCCCCTGAACACGCGGCTGACAGCCGCAGAGATTGGACGGCAGCTTGACCTGGTCGAGCCGGCGTTGCTGGTGGTCGACGAACCGTTTGGTACGGGCGGCGACAACGCGGGTCAGTGGTCGGGCCCGGCGCCGGATGTTCAGGCACGCCTGGCAGAGCCTCTGCAGACCGTTTCTTTGGCAAGGCTTGGCGGCGACGAGTTTTCGATCGGGAGAGACGCGGACTGGGAGCGACGGGAGCCGCGCCAACAGGAAGAAGGGCAGCTTCAGTCTATTGTCTTCACTTCCGGCTCGACCGGGACGCCCAAAGGCGTGCAGCTCAGTTTCGCCAATCATTTTTGGAGCGCCACCGCCTCAGCTTTCCGTCTGGGCGTGGGCACGGAAGACCGCTGGCTCTCCTGCCTGCCCCTGTATCATGTGAGCGGAATGGCCGTTGTGTTTCGTTCCTGCCTTTACGGCACGGGGATCATCCTGCAACGCCGATTCGAACTGGAAGAGTTTCAAAGCTGTCTGCGCCAGAACAAGGTAACGCAAACTTCGCTGGTACCTACGTTACTCCACCGGCTGCTGCACAGTTCCCCCGCGACGGAATGGCCGCAGAGTCTGCGCACAGTTCTGATTGGCGGCGCGGCTGCCTCGCCCGAACTTTTGCACGCCGCCCTTGAAGAGGGTGTACCCGTCACGCCTTCGTACGGTTTGACGGAAGCCGCCACTCAGGCGGCGACGGCTTTGCCGGCCGATGTGCGGAGAAAGCCGGGAACTGTAGGGCGGCCACTGCTGTTTACGGAGCTGCGCATTGCAGATTCCGATGGGCGGCCTCTTCCTCCGGGGGAGATTGGAGAGATACTGGTGCGCGGCCCGCAAGTGACGACGGCTTACTATAGAAACCCTGCCGCGACCGCGGCAGCTCTGCAGGGGGGCTGGCTGCACACCGGCGACATGGGCCGCCTTGATAGCGACGGCGATCTGTTTGTGCTGCAGCGGAGGGCGGACCTGATCGTCAGCGGCGGAGAGAACATATACCCGGTCGAAGTGGAGACGGTGTTGCGGGACCATCCCGCCGTGGCCGACGTCTGCGTGGTGGGGCTGCCTGACGCCGAATGGGGACAGCGTTGTGCGGCTGCGGTACAGCTTCATGCAGGGAAGACCGTGACCCGCGACGCGCTCCTGGCCTTCAGCCGGGGACGCCTGGCCGGCTATAAGCAGCCTTCAGCCAAACATATCCGCTTCGTCGATGCTCTGCCGGAGACGGCTTCGGGTAAAGTCGCACGGCGGGCGGTCAGGACAATGTTTGAGGGCTAGACAGGCGCCGGGCAGTCGGGAGACATCGAGGCGTCCTGTGTCGGACTCCCTACAGACTCAATTGGAAAATCCACCGGAGACTCTTGGCAAGTTCGCCCATCTCTTTGACGCGAACATAATTGCCGATATGATATAGACAATGGAAGAGCAGTATGAATGGGATGAAAACAAGTGCCGCATAAACCTGAAAAAACATAGAGTTGATTTCAGCGCCGTTTATGACTTCGACTGGAGTACGGCATCCTTGGAAGTTGATAGCCGCCACGATGAACCTCGATTTGTCGCCATCGGACAGATAGGCGAGCGGCTCCACGTGATCGTGTTTACCGAGCGCGGCAACAGTAGGAGAATCATAAGCTTGCGCAAGGCTAATCCGCGAGAGGTGAAACGATATGAACAAAGATAGCAACAGTACATTCGACGAAATTGCGGCCCGGAAAGGCGAAGAGGCTGCTATCCAGGCCGGTATAGAGGCCGACCCGGACGCCTACGAGCTGGATGCCGACTGGTTTCGCCACGCAAGCCCGGCCCGGGAAATGATGCCGTATGTCAGGGCGTCCTATTCCTGGGCCTCCTCCGAAGACCGCACGAATTTCCAGTTGTTTGTCGATGAGTCGCTCGTCGCTCATGGTCGAGTCTCTGAGAAGCGGGACCTGTTTACCGTTGACTCCCAGTTGGAAGGGACGACGCGCTCGTTTCGCACTATGCGGGACACGAAGAACTGGGCTGTCGAGCACTATGACTTTCACCACGCACTTGATGAGCCGCCTGACAATTCTACTTCCCGGGCATCCTATTCCTGGGCCTCCTCCGAAGACCGCACGAATTTCCAGTTGTTTGTCGATGAGTCGCTCGTCGCTCATGGTCGAGTCTCTGAGAAGCGGGACCTGTTTACCGTTGACTCCCAG
>VXMH01000023.1:95095-108886 GCA_009841235.1 Caldilineaceae bacterium SB0661_bin_32
CGTCGCTCATGGTCGAGTCTCTGAGAAGCGGGACCTGTTTACCGTTGACTCCCAGCTGGAAGAGAAGACGCGCTCGTTTCGCACTATGCGGGCAGCGAAAAACTGGGCAATCAGTCAATTCGACTCCAAGCGAAACCTGGCTCCCACGCCAAACAATCCTGACCTCCGATCTTCGTTTGCCTGGATCTCTTCCAATGACCGCGAAAACTTCCGGCTGTTTGTCGAGGGGATGCTGGTTGCTGAAGGCGAAATTCTGGAGGGGCGTAGATTGGTCTCACTTCTCTCTCGGCTGGACGAGACACGGCATTCGTTCCCCACTATGGCGGAAGCCAAGAAATGGGCCATTGAACATTACCGATCGGTCTCTCCGGCCCTTGAAAGAAAGTTCATTCTCAGTTCACAATGAGGAAAACAGCCATGATCACCCAGCAACAAATTGACTTTTTCAACGAGAACGGCTACCTGCGGTACGGCCGCGTACTGGACATGACCGAGGTGGAGGCGTTGCGCGCGGGCCTGGACCGTGTAATCGCCATCGAAGAGGCCGGCGGCGATGAATCAGAAATAGAATTCCAGTATGGGCACCGTCGAGGAACGCCGATGGGGGCCGACGCGGAGGCGTATCAGCCGCGGCATATTGTTCAATATGTGAACATGTTCAAAAGGGAGCCCTTGTATGAGCGCCTGCTCCACCACCCCGTGATCTCGGGTGTAGCCTGCGCTCTATTGAACACGCCGCGTGTGCGGCTGTGGCACGATCAGATCATCTCCAAGCCGCCGGAAGAGAACGGTCACTTTCACTTTCATCAGGACTTCTATCTGTGGCCCCTGAGGGAACCGCGAATCGTAACTTGCTGGCTTGCCCTTGACGATGCGACCCCTGAGAACGGCTGCATGCACGTGGTGCCAGGGAGTCACAGGGACCCGCGGTTCGGCCTGGAGTCCTACGCGGCCGAACTGGCAGCGCGGGCTGAGGCCGAGGCGAAAGGGCGCGAAATCGAGGAGACCGACCGGCAGAAGATGGCCTACGAACCGGCCGACATTGGAAAGCCGGTCGAGTTGAAGGCCGGTGAGTGTATGTTCCACCACTGTCTCAACTTTCATGCCACGCCGGCCAATGTGACCAACCGACAGCGCCGCGCCCATGTCATGATCTTCATGGCCGAAGGCGTCAGGACAAAGCTGGACCAATCGCCCAACCACGTACTTATTCCCGGCTTCACTGTAGGGGACGGCGAGGAACTGGTGGGCGAAGGTTTCCCGCTATCGAATCCGGAGAACGGCAATTGGAAGGCGACGTCGTAGCAGGGCCTGACGAAACAGCCGCAGTAAAGGCCATAGCCGCAAGGTCTTTCTTTGCAGACACCCAGCCGACTCCGTGACTCCACCCTCGACCATCCCCTATCACCTGCACAGCTGGGGCAGAGAAGGGGATCCGCCCGTACTGCTCTTGCACGGATTCACAGGACACGGGGGAAGCTGGGCCGAGGCGGGACAGACATTTGCGGCGGCTGGATTTCATGTTTTGGCGCCGGACCTGCCTGGTCATGGAAGCTCGCCGCATCCCAGCGAATCGACGCGCTACGAGATGGCCCGCGCCGCCTCCGATCTGAAACTGCTGCTGGATGAATCTTCCTCAGAGGCCGTTCATCTCGCGGGCTATTCGATGGGTGGGCGGCTTGCGCTGTTTTTCGCCCTCAGCTACCCGGAACGAGTTCGGACGTTGTGCCTGGTGAGCGCGTCACCGGGTATTGCGCCGCCTGTCGAGCGGGCAGAACGTCGTGACAGCGACAATGCGCTGGCCGACCGGATAGAACGGGACGGGACTGCCGCCTTCGTAGACTATTGGGAATCTCTGCCGATGTGGGAGAGCCAGCAGCGGAATCTTTCCGTTGGGCAGCGCCGGCAGCTGCGAGCGCAACGGCTGCGGAACCGACCGGACGGACTGGCAAACAGCCTGCGGGGAATGGGTACCGGCGCGCAACCAGTTCTACTTGATGAACTGCCCTCCCTGGATGTGCCCACGCTCCTCATCGTGGGCGCCGAGGACGGGAAGTTCGTCGCCGCCAACCGGCAGATGGCGCAGCGTATTCCCGACGTGCAAGAGGTAGTCTTCCCTGGGGCCGGTCATGCAGTGCAACTGGAGAGGCCGAAGGAATTCGCGCGCGCGGTGCTCAAATTCTGGCAGACGAGTGGGGACTCGGGCGCGGCAGCGTAGAAAACACAGTCGCACCGCAGGCACACACCCATCTCTATGGGCATAAAATTGAGGATTCGCGCTGAGCGCGGCTAAATTTGCCGCACACAGTGAGCAGAGACGCAGACGTACAGATGTCTGGCTCACACAGACGGAAAAGATATGGACCGAAGACGGCTGGGCGTTCAGTTCCTGTGGTCGGTGTTGCTGGCGCTGCTTGTGTACATAGGACTGATTATATACGGAGACTGGCGTCAGCTGTCCGCGTTGCTGGCCGATTTTCCGTGGAGATGGCTGCCGCCGACGCTGGGTTTGACGCTCGTGAACTTCGGCGTCCGTTTGCTGAAATGGCACTGGTACCTGAGGCTAATCAAGACGCCGATCAGTTTCGGCCAGAGCGCCCGCATTTACGGCATCAGCTTCCTGATGATGATGACGCCGGGCAAGGTCGGGGAATTCGTGCGGGCGTTTATGGTCCGCAATGTCAGCGGCGCCCCCTTTTCCGTTGTTGCTCCTGTCGTGTTGGCGGAGCGGATGACCGATGGGCTGGCCATGATTCTGCTGGCCGGGCTTGGGCTGCTGGCAATCGACGAAGGGTCGATGCGACTGGCGGCGGTGGCGGCGCTGCTGCTCATAGCGGGAATCATTGCCGCAATACAGATAAGACCGCTGGCGTTGTGGTGCCTGGCGCTTGGTCACCGACTGCCGCTGATCAACCGTTTTGCGGACAAGCTGGCCGCCTTCTACGAGAGCAGCTACTTTCTTCTGCAACCAAGGTATCTGTTCACTTCGGTCCTTATCGGCCTGGTCAGCTGGGCAATTCAGGGCGTTGGCTTCTATCTTGTCTTGCTGGGTTTCGGCGTGGATGCGGGTGTTGACAACATGTTGACTTCTATCTCCGCCTTCAATATGAGCACAGTCGTGGGCGCGGTGGTGGCGACGCCCGGCGGCTTAGGCGGAGTGGAGAGCTCGCTCGCGGCGCTCAGCATGCAGCTACTGGATCTGTCTCGGCCGGCGGCCGCGGCTGCGGCGCTCGTGATCCGCTTTGCCACGCTGTGGTTCGGTGTAGCCATCGGCCTTATCTGTCTGGCCCTGTGGCCCCGCTTGCTGACGATGCAGGACGGAACAATGGTCGAAGGGCAGGAGGTGCAGACATGACATCCGGCCGGGCCCCATCTTTGTAAGGCAAAGTCAGGACAAAAGAGAACATGTGGAAAGTCGATCTCCATTCTCACACTATTTTCAGTAAGGATTGCCTCACACGGACCGAGGACACGATTGCCCGCGCGCGCAGCATCGGCCTGGACAAGCTGGCGATCACGGAACACGACAATCTGGCCGGCGCCCTGAGAGCAAAGGAGCTGGCCCCTGATCTGATCATTGTGGGTGAGGAGATTATGACGACCCACGGTGAACTGATCGCCTATTTTGTCAAGGAGGAGGTGCCGCGCGGTCTGTCGCCGCAGGAGACGATTCGCCGGCTGCGCGATCAGGGGGCCGTAGTTGCCATTCCGCATCCGCTGGACTCGCTGCGGAATTCGGCAATGGGGATGTCCAGTGTGTTGGAGGTGATCGACCTGGTGGACGCCCTGGAGGTACGAAACGCCCGTTGCGTTCGGCCGCAGGACAACCTCGCGGCGATGTCGCTGGCGCAGGCGCGCGGGCTTTTGACCACAGCGGGCAGCGATGCACATATTCCGTTCGAATTGGGGCGTTGCTACACAGAGATGCCGGCGTTTGAAGACGATGCGGAGTCGTTTATTGACGCGCTGCAGTATGCGAAGCCCATGGGGAAGGAATCCCCCTTCTGGCCCCATCTGATGAGTACGTGGGCAAAGTGGCGCAAGCGAATCCGGCCGGTGCCGTACGGCGGTGTGCTCCACTCTTACGGAAAGAGCAGGTAGCGACCGCCAGGCGAGGGCCTACGCTGGTGGGGGGAACGGGAAGCCAGGTTCCCGGCGATACCCGCTCCCGCTATCCTTCGCTCGACGCCTCTTTGGCGTCTCTTGGCGCGCGGAGGAACTCTTCGACCTCTGAAAAAACCTCTGACGGGAGCAGATCTCTGAAGAAATACCAATTGAAGACGGAAAGCCTGTCATCCTGAAGGGAAGCCCGCAGAATTTCAACGGCATAGCGAAGGTTGCGATGCAGGTGATCTCTGTTGCCGTTGATGCCCCATCCTAACGCCGCTAATCCCAAAACGAGCGGGTCCCGCCGCGTTTCCTGTTGCGCGAGGAGATTCAGGGCCGCGTGCAGCCCTTGACGGACGTCCTCGGACTGGATGCCGCTTACCTGATCTTCGCCGTCATCCGTCTTGTCAGTGTCCGGCGGCGCCGCGCCTTCGCCAGCGGACAGAGGAGGCGCTTGAACGGCGCCCAGATAGTAGTGGGCCAGGATCCAGTCGCCAACCGATGAGAGGGTGACTTTTTCAAGGGGGACCTGGGCCACACGCCGCCATTCAGTCGCAGCGCCCTGGCGATCGCCGGTATAGTAGCCGGACAGGCCCCGCCAGAATCCCTGGGAGACGGGGGAGTTCTCGCGATTGAGCGCTCGCTGAGCCAGGCGGCCCTGACCATTCAGAACGAGCGGACGATAGAGCAGATGCCAGCGGTCGCCATAGGCATCGGACACTCTGGCAGCCATGCCGAAAGCATCGGCAGCTTCCTGCCAGCGCTCCCTCTCCAACGCCACGCAGCTGCGCAAAAAGTGAATGAGTCCGAACTGGATCGAGACCTGGTTCGTCTCGCTCTCGCTGGCGAGCCGCTCATTGACCTGAATCTGCACTTCTACATCTTCGACGAGGGACTCCGAAAGGCCCTGAGAACGGAACAGGCGCTGCAGTTCAAGCAGCAATGACTGCCGGACTGCGTCGGCCTCGCTGATTTTGTTGTCGTCGATCAATATGGAGAAAAGCAACCAGCGCAGGTCCACGTCAAACGGCAGGTTCTCCGCCTCGGCGCGTACGATCTCGGCCGCCTCTTCATGGCGGCCCTGCCACCAATAGGCGCGTGCCTGGTTCTCCCGCCATAACGACCTGGCGTCCTCGCTCAATATCCCGAAGACCCCGTCATCAATGGCCGCCATGTCGTCCAGACGGTTGCGCCGGGCGTAGTGGGCCTGCAGGCCCAGCACACTCTGGTCCAGGATCTGTTGCAGCCGCTGTTCCTGGGCCGTACGACGCGACTCTGGCAGGGCGGCCAAACGCTTTATCAGGAAACCGTATTTTTTCAGGGCCTCGTCGTTGCCCTGTCGTGAAAGGGCCACTGCCTCGGAGTGCAAAGCCTCCCAGGAGCCCTTCAGTGCGGCAGCGCCGCCTGACCTGCGCGTGTCAGTCGTCATCTGAGAGATTCCCGCTATGCGAAATTGTTGATATGGGAAAGCGGTCCGGCTCCGGGCACGTTGGCTTGCCAAGAGCAGCCCATGCGCTTACCCGCCGATCTCCCGCTTGACCGTATTGAGGAGTGTGTCCGCCCTCAGATCCGGCAGGTTGTAACAGACGCCGCCCATCTGCTCTGCGAGAGCCTGGGCCAGCCCGCGGTCGAAGGCCATGTGCTCCATGTTGATGACGATCGTACGGACGTCTTCACTGTCGAAGAGGGAGGCCATCTTCATCGCCTCTTCCTGGGCAGGCATGCCGGTCATGCTTACATTGCCGGCGCCGTCCGTCAACAGCATTACCAGCGGACGAAGTTCCGGGTCGCGGCGTTGGGCGTTTTCGACTACCTGCCAAGTCGCCAGGAGACCGCTGCTGAGAGGCGTCTTGCCACCCACGGGGAGGTCTTGCAGGGCCCGTTCTGCCAGTTCAACGCTATTGGTCGGCGGCAGCACCACGCGAGCCTTGTCGCGCTGGAAGACAACCAGCCCGACCTGGTCCCGGCGCTGATAGGCTTCGACCAGCAGGCTGAAGATCGCTCCCTTTGTGGCCTCCATCCGTTCGCTGGCCGCCATCGACCAGCTTGCGTCCACGACGAAGAGGATGAGGTTCCCGGTGCGGCGCACGCGGATTTTGCGCTGCAGGTCGGACATGCGCAGCTGCAGCGCAAGGTCGCTCTCGCCCCTTTCGTGCCGTTCCTTCTGATGGGGGGCAGCGTTCCGCAAGGTAGCGTCGAAGGCGACGTCGTCAAACTTGTCATGGGCGGGACGCGCTTTGATGTAGCGGCCCCGCTTGCGGTCGGTCCGGCTGTAGGAGCGCTTGCCGGACTTTTCACGCGTCATTTTGTCGAGAGGCGTATCCAGTTTTCGTGCTTCGAAAACCTCGCCGACGTCGACCGGTTTGCGGGCTCCCTTTTCGTCTCCGGGTGATGAACTCTGCTGGGGAGCTGCGTCCGGCTGCGCTACGCCGCCTTCGCCGCTCTCCGGCGAGGAGTCTAGCTCCTCTGAGTCATCACCCTCTTCACTTTTTTTTCCGTTGTCGCCGCGTCGCCGTCCGCCTCCTCCATCGATTCCTCATTTTCCTCGGCTTCGGCGCGGGCCTGCCGCATGTTGGCCTCGAGTTGCTCGGGCTGCAGGGCGGAATCCTGGAAAGGCTGCTTCTTCATGCGGTGGGGAAGCGCCAGTTCCGCCGACATGAGGATATCCCTGTCGGTGATGGCGTCCCGGCCCTCGAAGGCGGCCTGGGCGCGGGCCGTGTTGAGTATGACAAGGTCGGCCCGGTGGCCGTCGACGTTGAAGCTGCTGGTAAGGGCGGCAATCGTGTAGAGATCTTTATCCGTGTAGCCCACGCCGTCATAGCGCCGCCGGGCCTTTATGATGCGCTCGCCCAGGCTCTTTGCTTCGTCCGCAAAGTCTTCGGAGAAGCGATTCGCGTCCTGCTCGAAGCGGGTCCGGCGGCGCAAAATTTCGACGCGTGCCCGAGGCTCGTCGATGCCGACGACGTCTACGGCGTGGGCGAAACGGTCCAGCAATTGGGGGCGCAGGTCGCCCTCTTCAGGATTCATGGAGCCGACGAGTACAAAACGGGCCGGATGCTGGACGCTTATTCCTTCGCGCTCAACGACGTTGACACCCATGGCCGCGCTGTCCAGGAGAAGGTCGACCACGTGGTCGTCGAGGAGATTGACTTCGTCCACGTAGAGGATTCCCCGGTTTGCCGCGGCGAGAATGCCAGGTTCGAAATGACGCTCTCCCTGGCGAATCGCCTTTTCGATGTCCAGTGTGCCGACTACCCGATCTTCGGTTGCGCTGACCGGAAGGTCGATGAAAGGTGTATTGCGTTGACCGACCTTGAGCTCCCCGTTGAGGGCGCTGCCTTCGCAGACGTGGCACATACCGAGAGGACTGTCCCGATAACAGGCGTAGGGGCACCCATCCACAGCTTCAATCGCCGGCAAAAGGGCAGCCAGGCCGCGGGCGGCGGTCGATTTTGCCGTGCCGCGTTCACCCCTGATCAGCACACCGCCGATCAGCGGGTGGACTGCATTCAGAACAAGCGCTCGCTTCATGCGCTCTTGGCCGACAATTGCGGTGAATGGGTAAATGACTTGCATCGTGTTCCGTTCCTTTCAAGGTTCAGGCAGAAGTCGGGACGTCCTGGTTCGTCCGAACGGAGAACATCGCGCTTGCAACCTGATGTGACTGTGGCGGTGCGGAGTCGAGCATGAAAAATGTCGCCATGAAAGCCGCGATGCCGCCGCCGGGCCGGATCTGGCCAGACAGAGGAATGTCAGCTTTCAGTCAGGACAATGGCAGGACGCCACATGCCGTATCCGATTTATTATATAACGAGGACAAATGGCAAGACAAACCAAAGCCCCCCGAAACTTTATCTTCGCAAATGCGTAGTAGACAATAAGCATCCAAAGGTGCATAGGTATGAATGAACAGGAACAAGACTGGTTGGACCGTGCCAGGGCCGGAGAGCAGGAGGCATTTGGCTTTCTGGTAGAGACATATCAGAGACCGGTCTTTGCATTGGCTTATCGAATGCTCGGCGACCTGTCCGAAGCCGAAGATGCCGCCCAGGAGACCTTCCTGCGTGCGTATGCCCGACTGGACCAGTACGATCCCGGACGCAAGTTCAGCACATGGCTGTTTTCGATCGCCAACTATCACTGCATTGACAGGCTGCGAAAGCGCCGCGTGCAGTTTGTCGGTTTGGACGAGTCACCTGTCGTGTTCACCCTGGAAAGCGATTCAGCCCGGCCGGAAGAGGAGACTTTGGCGGTTGAACAGGCTGAAGAGATGCAGGCCCTCGTCAATCAACTGGAACCGGAATACCGCACGCCTCTGGTCTTGCGCTATTGGAACGATTGCAGCTATCAGGAAATCGCCGACGTGATGGACATTTCGGTACCTGCTGTCAAGAGCCGGCTGTTTCGCGCACGCAAGAAGCTGGCTGAGCTGTACGAGACGGCGCAGCAGACGCATCGAGTGGAGGGCGCCAGGGCTTCAGCCGGCCTGTCCGGGCAGATTCAAGCTGCACAGAATGCCGAAGCGAACCAGCCGCCCGCCCGTTTCGAATCGGCAGGACCGGCTGAGAAGCCGGAGGAAGGCTGGACGGCGCAGACTTTACTGTTGCACAGGGCCCTCATCAGCGGTGCAAGCCTTTAGGAGTTCAGGAGGCTGAGATGGCGGAAAAGCTTAACAAAGCAGGCATGTCACCCGGCAAGTCCGCGGACCACGGCGAATACTTGATGTTGATTTCGCTGGCCTTGGACGGCATGCTGGACCCGGAAGAGAAAGAGCAACTTGACGGGCATCTGGAGCAGTGCAGCGGGTGCCGTGCGCAGTGGCTCTTGTGGCAAGCTATCGACGACAGGCTGCGTGCGGCCCCTGTGCCTGTGCCGGCGCCCGGCTTTTCCCGTTCGGTGGCGCAGCGGCTGGCCCAACAGGAACGCCTGCGCAATCTGCGTATCGGCGTGATGCTGACCGTATTTACCCTGCTTGTCTGGTCGCTGGGCCTGGTCGGCGTCTGCGCTCTGACCGGTACGCTCGTCTATACCAACCTGGACCGCCTGGCGGAAACGAGTCTGTTCCTGAATGAGGTGTGGGCGGTGGCGGGGGTAGTGGGGCATTCGCTTTGGGAGGTAGTTGTTGAAATCGCGGCGACGCCGGCCGCGCTGGGCGTTGCTTCGGCCTATCTTGTCATCGCGGTCGCGGCGATTGCGGTATGGTGCATCATCATTCAGCGCACGACCCAACCGCTCCGTTCCCGGGGTTGAGACGAAGAGGATTGCCGAATGAAGTCGTTACGCAGGTTGGGATGCTGGACAACGTTCATTCTTATCTTCGCGCTGGGAACGTTCATATTTCTGTTCACACAGTCCAGACAGGGGCGAAACGAATTCAGTGTCAGGCACGAGCAGCGCAACGTAACCATGTTCGGCGGCGACGTGCGGATCGGTGAAGACGAGCAGGTCATGGGAAACCTGCTGGTCGTAGGCGACGACCTGACTTTGGAAGGGCGAATTGGCGGCAATCTCGTTGTTGTCGGCGGCGACGCTGAACTGACCGGGCACGCTCGTGTCGGCGGCAATGTCAGTGTTGTCGGCGGTGATGCGGAGGTCAACGACACCTCGGCGATTGGCGGCAACGTTGCTGTCGTCGGGGGCGATGTTGACCTGACCGGGCACGCACGCGTCGGGGGCAGTGTCAGAGTTGTCGGTGGGCGAATCAAGCAGGACCCGGCCGTGCACGTGAGCGGCGAGGTAGCAGAAACGACGCGCAATCAGGCTAAGCAGCAGCGCGAAACGGCGCTGGCAGCAGCAGAAGCGGCGCGCGACCAGGCCAAGCTGCAGCGTGAAGCGGCGCTGGAGGCGGCAAAAGCGGCGCGCGACCAGGCTAAGCTGCAGAGCGAAGCGGCGCTGGAGGCAGCAAAAGCGGCGCGCGACCAGGCTAAGCTGCAGCGTGAAGCGGCGCTGGCAGCAGCAGAAGCGGCGCGCGACCAGGCGGCTTCCATTCGGACGCCCTGGTTCCTTGTATTTCTCAGAAAGCTGGTACAGGCCTTTTTGTGGACGCTGCTTATCACTGCTCTTGTTCTGCTGTTTTACTGGTTGCTCCCCAAGCAGGTGAAAGCAGTTTCCAAGACCGCGGAAAAGGAGACCGCGCTCAGTTTCGCCGCTGGGGCGATCGGAATCGTGGGATCGGCCATTCTGACCGCCATCCTGACGATCACCATCTGCTTTGCCCTGCTTGCGTTGCCGCTTCTGGCCCTGTTGGCGCTGGTAGTGCTTTGCGGCTGGACGGTAACGTGCTACTGGTTGGGCCGCCGCCTGGATGAGCTTGTTGCGGGTCCGGGCGAGCTCTCCTGGAATCCGATGATTTCGGTGGGGCTGAGCTCGCTGGTCATCACCGGCGTTACAGCCTTTTCCTGGGTGATCTTTCCCTGCCTGGGCTTCATCGTTGCCCTGCTTATCGGCTCCACCGGTACGGGTGCGGCAGTTGTGCATGTTGCGCGGGGCTCCGGACGCCTTTCCGGGAGCGTTCTGGGAAACGGACCGAACGGTCCTGAGCCGGACAGAGAGAAGACGGCGACAGACAGCGGTGCAGGTTCCGCGGCGCAGAGCCCCGGCTTGCCGGAGCTGGACGACGAAACGGCCGGGCTGCAGGACGACGAGCAGATTGAAACCGGGGAAGTGGAGAGCCCACCTGAAAATGGAGAGCCGGGGACTGAAGTATCACCACGTGAGGATCCCACATCGCAGGACGAACCGGATGATCTGACCCGTGTGACAGGCATCGGTCCGGTCTATTCCAGGCGGCTGCAGGACGCCGGCATTGACAGGTTTTTCCAGCTGGCCGCGCTGGAAGTGCAGCAGATCGCGGAGATTCTCGGCTGCTCTGCGTCCCGTGTGGAACGAGAACGCCTGCGGGAGAATGCAAGAGAGCTGGCTGACCAGCGGTAAAGGCGCCGATCAAGCGCGACTCAGCTTGCGATAGGTGATACGATGGGGCCGCGAAGCCGCGGGCCCGAGGCGGCGGCTCCTGTTCTCTTCGTATTCGCTGTAGTTTCCGGGAAACCAGAACACGTCGCTGTCACCTTCAAAGGCAAGAATGTGGGTGGCGACGCGATCCAGGAACCAGCGGTCGTGTGAGATAACCATTGCCGTACCGGCGAAAGTTTCCAAGGCATCTTCCAGCGCCCGCAACGTATTGACGTCCAGGTCATTGCTCGGCTCGTCCAGTAGAATTACGTTGGCCCCGGTCTTCAGAAGTTTGGCCAGATGGACCCGGTTACGCTCGCCCCCTGACAGCGCGCCGACCTTCTTCTGCTGGTCCTGCCCGCTGAAGGTAAAGCGGGCGACGTACGCGCGGCTGTTCACCTGCCGGTTGCCCAGCAGCAGCTGCTCGTTGCCGCCGCTGATCTCCTCCCAGACACTGTTTTCAGAGTCGAGGCTGTCGCGGCTCTGGTCAACGTAGGCGAGTGTAACCGTTTCACCCTGCTGCACGCGACCCCTGTCAGGCGTTTCTGCGCCGGTCAGGAGCCGAAACAGGGTCGTTTTGCCGGCCCCGTTGGCGCCAATTATGCCCACGATTGCGCCCGGCGGAATATCGAGCGCGAGATCCTCGAAGAGCAGGTTTTCGCCGAATCCCTTCGTCAGAGATTCAGTCCTTATTACCAGGTCGCCCAGGCGGGGGCCGGGCGGGATGTAGATCTCTCTGTCCTCGCGCGCCTTTTCGAACGCCTGGCTGAGCAGATCGTTGTAGGCGTTGACGCGCGACTTGCGCTTTGTCTGTTGGGCTTTGGGTGACATGTTCAGCCACTCCAGCTCTCTCTGCAGCGTTTTCTGGCGGGCGCCCTCCTGCTTTTCCTCCTGAGCAAGGCGCTGCTGCTTTTGTTGCAGCCAGCCTGAGTAGTTGCCCCGCCAGGGAATGCCGTGCCCGCGATCGAGTTCGAGGATCCAGCCGGCTACGTTGTCGAGAAAGTAGCGATCGTGGGTAACGGCGATAACGGTGCCCGTGTACTCCTGAAGGTGACGCTCCAGCCAGGCAACCGATTGCGCGTCCAGGTGGTTGGTAGGCTCGTCCAGGAGGAGGATGTCCGGCTTCTTCAGGAGCAGCCTCGTCAGCGCGACACGCCGCAGTTCACCGCCGGAAAGGATAGCCGCGGGCGTTTCGCCGGGAGGACAGCGCAGCGCGTCCATCGCCAGTTCAAGGCGGCTGTCCAGGTCCCAGGCGTCCAGGGCGTCCAGCTGGTCCTGCACAGTGCCCTGCCGCTCAAGGAGCTTGTCCATCTCTTCGGGCGTGAGGTCTTCATTGAAGCGGGCATTGATGGCGTCAAACTCGGCAAGGGCGTCAACCGCTTCCTGCGCGCCCTCCTCTACGATCTCTCGAACCGTTTTGGATGGGTCGAGAACCGGCTCCTGGGGAAGAAAGCCGCGCGTATAGCCCTCGGCAAGAACTGTTTCGCCGTCGAACTGGTTTTCCTCGCCCGCCATGATTCGGAGTAGCGTGGATTTTCCGGCCCCGTTCAGGCCCAGAACACCGATCTTTGCCCCCAGGAAGAACCCCAGGCTGATGTCTCGGAGAACGCGCTGGTTGGGGCCGTAGCTCTTGCCGACGCCTACCATTGAGTAGATAATCTTGTCGCTCATCTCGATATTCTTTCCAATTTCGTGTTTGTTCAGCGGCCGTCAGGCGTTTATCATTGGATCTTGCAGACCGGCTTCGGTCCTGTCCGCTGGCCCCGGAGATTTCACATTCAATATATAGCCCCGAGTGGGAAGGCGCAAGAACAATGACCGACATGACCTTTGTGCATCTGTCCGACCTGCACATATTGTCCAACGACGAAGACCTGCTCTACGGCCGGCGGACTACTGACAAGCTGCGCGGCATCGTGGAGCTTATCCGAAACATGGACGTCAGTCCCGACTTCTTCATTCTGAGCGGCGACCTGGTCAACGATGGGAAAGAGGCCGAATACAGAATGCTCAACACGGTTCTGGATGAGCTGCGAGGGTTCGGCGCGCCGCTGATTCTCGGTCTGGGGAATCACGATTGCCGGATTCACTTTCGCAGGATTGTGCTGGGTGAAGAGGCCGCGGACGAATCGCAACGCTACTACCACAGCGCGATGTTCGGCGGACTGCGAGTGATCATGCTGGACAGCAAGTTGCCGGACGCCGTCTATGGCGATCTTGACGAGCCTCAACTGGCGTGGCTGGCGGAAGAGTTGCGAAAACCGGCTCCGCTCGGCAATCTGATCGCCATTCACCACCCGCCCGTTTTCAGCACTGTCGAGCCGCTGAGCGATCATTGTCTGAACAACCCGGATGGGCTGGCGAAGGCAATTGCCGGTCACCATGTTCACGCCCTTCTGAGCGGGCACATTCATTACTCCCATGTCACGTCCTTTCAGGATACGATTTCGATCACGACGCCTGCTACCGCGTACATACTGGACCCGGGTTCACAGCAGGAGACCCGCCAAAGAGACGGGTGGGGATTCACGCTGTGCTCGCTGCGCGGCGGGCAACTCTACGCGAATCCGATTTCCATGCACGGGCAGCCGGTACAAGCCTGAACTACGTCGCATCCCCGCCGCCGCCCCCGCATCGCGGACAGACCGCCCCTCAGCCGTCGACAGGATGAACCGGGGCCCCCAAAAAACTTGACAAAACCTGTCCAAACCTGACAACATCCTTCAGCGCATT
>VXMH01000062.1 GCA_009841235.1 Caldilineaceae bacterium SB0661_bin_32
CCTCTCAACCTACGGTAGGGGCAGGCCTTGTGCCTGCCCTTCGTGGACCCTCTGCCTGACTTCGGCAATGTCGGCATCCCAAATTAGATGCGATTGCCCTGTGGTTGAATGTCCCGACCGCTAGTCACGGGTTGTGAACGGCTGTATAATGACCGCTTATGGAGTTGCACGAATATCCCCGCCCTGCAGATGATACAGGTATCGGCGTCCACTGGTGCGCCGGTGTGAGCGCGGCGGCGCTTGAGATGGTGGAGGCGTTCTGGCTGCGGGAGCTGAACGAACTGGGCGTGAAGTGGGTGAAGATTGCAGACCAGCGCGGTGCGCTGCAGTTGTCGAAGGCGCTCCTGGCTGCGCAGATCATGCCGATCGTTCAGGTCGTGCGCGAGACGGCGGGACCGGGCCCGCTCCTGGCCGAAGAGCTGGAGGAGGTGGAGAGGCTGGTCGAGGCCGGTGTGCGCTACTTTGAGCTCGACAGCGAACCGGACGGGGCGGCTTTCTGGGGGCGGTCGGGGCTGCCGGAGGATGCGCTTGCGGTGACGGCGCGGGCGGCCGCGGCGAATATGGAGGCGGTTCTGGAGCGGGGCGGTCTGCCGGCGATCCCGGCGCTGACGCCGGCAGGGGACTGGCAGCTGGTTGAGGAGATCGCACGGGCCGGAGGTGAAGCGCTGTTCGACCAGCCGATCTGGCTGGCGATCCACAACTATTCGAGCAACCGTCCGCCGCACTATCCCGATGACGCGGTCCACAGTGAAGGCGAGCCGCAACCACAGTTGCCGCCGGAGCGCGTGCACTGGCGGGCGTTTGAAAGGCTGAACGACGAGGTGGTGCGGTTGATTGGCCGCAGTTTGCCGATCCTCTCGACGGCAAACGGCTATCTGATCAATGAAAACGCAGACCCGCGCTACCCTGCGACGACGCCGATGCTGCATACGGCGCAGACGCTGGAGATCTGCCGGGCGATGATGGGAACGGGCCGCCACACGCCGCCGGCGCCGGGCTATTACTTTTGCACGGCCTTCTGGCTGCTGGCGCACGGTGCGCTGGCGGGCGAGGGCCCGGTGGACGAGCAGAGCGCGTGGTATAGCCCGGAGAGGCGAGGAGTGAGTGAACCGCTTTCGCTGCCGGCGGGGCCCGCTCCCGTGGCGGAAACATTCGGCTGGACGACCCTCCCGATCGTTCCCCTGCTCAAGGCGGAGCCCAAACGGCCAAGGGCGCGGGACAGGCGAGAAAGAGGGGCGCCTCAGGCCCCGGTCACCGGTTCGCGCTACGGATTTCGGCCAACCGGGAACGGTGTGCTGAGCGGTAAGGTACGGGGCGGGGCAGGCGCGCAGGTCCGGCTTACGCACAGTGACGGGTTCGCTTACGAGACGATCGCCAGAACGAGCGGCGTCTACCGTTTTGTGGATTTGCCGGCGGGCCGTTACAGCCTGGAGGTGACCGATCCGGCGGGCAGCCGTGTCGAAGCGATCGAACTTGGGCCGGCCCAGGAGTCGGTCTGTGACCTGACGGCTTACGGATGGGGTTTTGAGATCGAACAGCGGACTGTGCTGGATGACGGCATGTTGATCTGCGACGTGGAATTTCTGCCGAATCCGACAGGTGCGGAGAGCGGGACGGATGAAGGGGGCCGGCGGACGCGCCCGCCGGCGCTGCGTATCAGCGACGGCGCACAGAAGAGCTGGGTCGTGCCGCTGGCGCGCAGCAGCCAGGCGCAGACAGCCCAGTGCGAGACGGGGCCGCTGGCGGCCGGCAGCTACCAGCTGGAGATACTGGGGCTGCCGGACAGCGGTCCAGCGCCGCTCAAGTGCGAGGTCTCGATTGAGGTGGGAATGGAGACCCGCGTGCTGTTTGCCTACGCCTATGATGAAAAGAGGGCCGCGCCGCGGGCGTCGGAGATCAGCGGCAGCGTGGCGGGCGGGAAGGGCTGCACTGTGCGGCTGCGGGCCGAGGAGCCCGGAGGCGGGCCGGGCGAGCGTCTGGCGGAAGTGGACGGGGACGGCGGCTATCTCTTCAGCGGCCTGGCGGCCGGCAGATATTATGTGGATGTGAAGCAGAGGCGGCTGCTGAACTGGCCGCGCCCGCTTGTTTTGGATGGTCGCAACAGGCCCCGCTGCGATCTCATCCTGCTGCCGGAAGAGACGCTGCCGGCGCTGCCGGAGCCCGCGGTGCTGCAGGGCCGGCTGCAACCGCAGCGCCGGATGCAGCCGGGAACGGCTGGCGCCTCAGCGCGCGCCAGGCAACCGCTGGGGGGCTCGCGGCCTTCGCAGCAGGTGGCCCTGGTGGACGCGCAGAGGCAGCGCTACGTAACGCAGGTGGAGCCTTCGGGTGCGTTCAGGTTCGAGAGCCTGCCGGCCGGCGACTACGACCTCTACGCCGAAGGTTTCGGGAGCTGGGGGATTCACCTGGACGCGGGTGACCGGCTCAGCATCCAGTTGTGGCAGACGGAGGAGGGATGGCGCCGGCAGACGCGCATTCAGACGGGCGCGGCTGCACCTGGGATGATCCGGGCGCAGTGGGCGGGGCGGGCTGATCTGACGATCATCGTGACGAACGCCGACAGCGGCATGGAAGAGCTGGACGCAAACGAGGCCGGAGAGGCAGAGCCGTCCTGCAGCGCCGAGTTCGGGCCATTTCCGCCGGGCGCATACCTGGTCCACTGCCCGGAGCTGGCGATCAGCGCCGAGGTGGAGCTGGCGGCCGGTGAGGCGGCGGTGGTTTCTTTTGTGGGTTTCTAGCTTTCAGTCCCTATGGCCCCGACACGCCTCAGACATAAGTTAAGCATCGGCTGTTTTACCCTGCTTCTCGCTGCACTCCTGGTCAGCCCGCTCTGGGACGAACAGGGACTTCCCGGAATCCATAACGATATGCTCCTGCATATGCACCGCGCCGCTGCGATGGCGCGGGCCTTTGAGCAGGGCGTATTCTGGCCGCGCTGGTTTCCTATCGCATACCAGGGCCTGGGCGCGCCTGTCTTCCACCATTACAGCCCAGGGTTCCACTGGCTGGTCGCCGCGATCCATTCAGTTGGATTCCGTTTGGATGAGTCGGTGAAACTGGTATTCACGGCGGCTTTCGCCCTGTCTGGAATCTGCACTTACGCGTGGCTGCGCCGGACGTTTTCCGTACAAGCCAGTCTTGTCGGGGCCGCGCTCTATCTGGGTCAGCCCAAGTTCCTGCTTCGCGGGATCTACTATTTTGGCGACTATCCACAGATGCTGGGCGTACTTGTTTTGCCGGTCTGTCTGTGGGCGATTGACGCCCTTCACGCAAGAGGAAGCCCCTGGAGCTGGCTCTTTGCGGTATCTTCACTGACGGCACTGGTGTTCAGCCACAACCTGACAACAATGATGGGGGCGTTCGTCCTCCTGATCTACTGGCTGATGCTGGCCGTTCTTTACAGGCGGCCCGACAGCCTGTTGAGATGCGCTCTGGCTGCTTTTGCAGCGGCAGCCCTGTCCGCGGTCTTCTGGCTGCCGGCGATAGCTGATCTGTCTCTTGTGCAGATAGAAGATGCCCGCAGCGGCTACTTTTCCATCGACAACCATTTTCTCAGTTTGCGCGAACTGATACATCTGCCGCCGGTCTTTCTGGACAGCAGCGCGGGCAATCCGTTGACGTTACCTTCATCTACATTCGGGTGGCCGCAGATATTGGCGGTGGCTGCGGGGCTGCTGAGCGCCCTCTTTGCGGCGCGCCGGGAATTGCGGGTATGGGGCTTTTTGGGCGGACTGTTTGCCCTGGCGATGCTGACGCTTACGCTGCCTGTGTCTGAGCCCGTATGGCACGCAGTGCCCGGGCTTGACTTTGTACAGTTTCCGTTTCGGCTGGTGCCCGTCGCGACCCTGGGAGCCGTCGCAGCGGGCGCTGTGGCAACTGATTCCTGGCCTGAAAGGCGGCGTTGGGTCCCGACTCTCGTCCTGCTGTTTGGTTCGATACTCATCATCTTTCCCTATCTCTTTCCAAGGCTGATCTCGATCGCCCGCTCCACGCGTGTAGAGACACTGAGCGTTGAAGAGTCCTTGGAATACGAGAGAACTTACGGACTTTGGGGCTTTGCCGCAAGCAAGGAGTTCCTGGTTAAGGGCGCAGACCTGGGTTACGCGAAAGGAATGGAAATAGAGCCTGAGGCGGTGAAACTTGCGTGGCACTCGCCGCACCGGGCAGTTGCCGACCTGTCCGGGCAGGCAGAAGCGCTGCTGCGATTGCACTATCATCCCGGATGGAGCGCAGAAGAAAGGGCCAGTCTGACGCCAGGGCCTGGCGGCTGGACGGTGGTGAAGGAGCTGCAGACGCCGGAAAAGCCTCTTGTCATAGTTTGGAAAGGCACTGTTTGGGAACGGCGAGGGAAACTGTTGAGCATCTTCGGTCTGCTGGCCGCCCTTGTCGGGCTCCTGTTCTTTGTCATGCGCGGGCGAAAGGGCGAGAGTCGCGACTGGGGCATCAAGCGCGCCGGGGAGCCGAGCGCCTCTCAGCTGGTCCCTCTTATGGCGGGATTCGCGCTGACCTTCCTTATCGTTCGCTACCTGCTCATCTGGACTGTTGGAGGTCCTTTCCTGTGGCACTCGCCTCCGGGTGAAGTGCCCTTTGGGGTGGAAGGCCAGCCTGAAACGCTGGGAGACGCAAAAACCGGAAAGATGACACTGATTGGTTGGAAGCTCCTCAGCAGCTCGAATCCCAGGCCTGGAGACACGGTCCATGTTCGCTTCTTCTGGCAGGCCCAGGAACAGATGGACGGAGACGTGCGAACACTCGTTCACCTGTACACGCCCTCCCTTCAGCAGTCCTGGGCGACCGAAAATAAGGGGGCGATTCGCCCTCCGGCCTCCGTTTGGGATCCGGCGAACTACTATATAGAGACGATGCAGCTTACCCTGCCCACCGACATACCACCCGTCACCTATTCACTCGTAACCGGGCTTTCCTCCTCTTCCGGCGAAAGGTTTCATGTTCCCGGCTCGCTGGACGGACTGATTCATCTGAGGGAGATGTCGGTAGCGCCGCTGCGTCCGGGACGGTTTCAGAGAGTGCGTCCGTCCACGCCTGCATCTGGTGGTACAGCTGACGGATTGCAGTTGCAGGGATACGACCTGTTTGACGCGCCTGCCGGCTACGACTTCCGCCTTTTCTGGGAGACGGGGCCAGGCGTCGCCAGAGATTGGATCACCTATATCCATCTTACGGACGCCCGAGGAGAGTTGGCGGCCCAGTTCGATGGTCCTGCTCTTGCCGGGCTTGAGCCGACAAGCCTGTGGAGACCGAACAGCCTGTATATTGACAGCCGTAAACTTGAGCTGCCTGTAGATCTGGCCCCGGGAAGTTATCTTCTGCGCGTGGGACTATACAGCCTTGAGAGTGGAGAGAGACTTCCGCTTCAACCTGGCGAATCCGAGCATGACCATTTCGAAGACGGCCAGCTTCTTGTGCCGATCAATGTCCAGACCGAGGTTGCATGCCCGATGCAATGCGGGCCTATTGGCCGGTGACCAGGTTGTTGACGCGAAGGGGAGGACGACCGAGTGATGAGGAAAGGACGTAGCGGGGCGGCCGCCCGGTTCTTGCTTTTTCTGTTGCTGCTGAGCGCGGGACTGCTCCATGCGGGCTGCGGCGGGGACGGCGGCGCAGCGCCGGTGGAGCAGGCTGCGGTAGCGGTGACGCCGCCGCGGCCGATTTTGCGCTGGATGGGGCCGGCGTTTGTGCGGCCGGTTGACAGGGAGATCGTTGCGCGCTGCGGCAAGGAGATCGGGATGATGATCGAGCCGCTGCCCGCGCCGGCGAATCCGGTGGACCGGTTGGGGCTCTACCGGCAGTTTCTGCCGGCCGAATCGGACGACATCGACCTGATCGACTTCGACGTGGTCTGGTCGGGGACGCTGGCGCCGCATCTGCTGGACCTGAACCCGCATCTGACGGCGGAGGAACGCGGCCGGTATTTTCCGGTCTACCTGGAGAACAACAGTGTGGGGGAGGCGCTGGTCGGTTTGCCGCTGATGGCGGACGTCGGGCTGCTCTACTACCGGACGGACCTGCTGGCGAAGTACGGCTTCGAAGGGCCGCCGGCGACGTGGAGCGAGCTGGAGGAGATGGCGGCCGCGATCCAGGCCGGGGAGCGGGAGGCGAATGCGGAGTTCTGGGGGTACGTGTGGCAGGGCAATGTGTACGAGGGTCTGACGGTCAATGCGCTGGAGTGGCAGGCGAGTACGGGGGCCGGCCTGATCGTGGATGCGGAGGGGCGGCTGGCTTTGGACGAAGGCGCGGCGCGGGCGCTTGACAGGGCGGCGGCGTGGGTGGGCGAGATCAGCCCGCCGGCGGTGACGGTCTTTCAGGAGGAGGATGCGCGGGCGCAGTTCCAGAACGGCAATGCGGCATTCATGCGCAACTGGCCGTATGCGTATGGGCTGGGGCAGGCGGAAGGCAGCCCGGTCCGCGACCGGTTCGACGTGACGCGTCTGCCCAAGGGGGAGGGCGCGGAGGCGCGGCATGCGAGCGTAGTTGGGGGGCAGCAGCTCGGCGTCAGCCGCTACAGCCGTTACCCGGATGCGGCGGCGGATGCGGCCCGCTGTCTGACCGCTGCGGCGGCGCAGCGGCGGCGGGCGCTGGCAGACGGTACGCCGCCGGCGATCATGGCGCTGTACGAGGACGAAGATGTGCAGGCGCGCATTCCGGCGGCGGCGCAGATCGCGGAGAGCCTGGCAGAGCACGCGCTGGCGCGGCCGGCGGCGGTGACGGGCGGGCACTATACTGAGATTTCGCTCGTCTACTTTATCGAAGTGAACCGCGTGCTGACGGGCGAGCAGAGCGGGGCGAGCGCGGTGGCGCGGATTGGGGAACAGGTCGCGGCGTGGGTGGAGTGAGTCGGTTCTTCTCCATACCCTTTTCGGGTCCAGCGCGGTCCTGTTCCTCGCGCCATCTCCTTACTCCTTGTCTGCTTGCTCCGCCCAGGCCGCCCGCCGTTCCACGCCGGCTTCCCGCGCCTCCCTCATGGTCTCTGCCTCCCCGACTCTCGGCCGCAGGCTTGAAGTCAGGCGCTCCCGGCCCTGACGCTCACTGATATTGACACGATATTGCCACGAAAACACGGCGCAATGACACGCTGATGACACATGAGTATGATATAATAGGTGATTGTGCCGCCTTAAGTCACGGAGACGGCCGCGAAGAAGCCGCAAGGTTGAGAAGGATAGTGACGGCGGCAGTTCCGTGGAAATGACTCCGGACCCGGACTGCACGCCGGGCGGGATGAAGACTCCGCGCCGCCGCGATATGCAAGGGTACCGCAAATGACCGATGAACTGACCGACCAACTCGCGCTCGCCGGCCTGATCCATGATATCGGCAAATTCATGCTGCGCGCCGCAGTCAGCGGAAACTTTACCTGGGACATGGAGACGCAGGGCGATTTCGGCTATAGACATGCCATGCTCAGCGCCGCGTTTGCAGAGCAGTACATCCCGGAACCCTGGCGTAGCCGCGTGAAAAATATGGCGGGCAACCATCACCGCCCCCAGTCGCGTGAGGATCTGATCGTCTCGCTGGCCGATATGCTGTCGGCAGGTGAAGGCAATGACGGTACCGAAGACGAAGACCCGCGCGTGCAGCATCGGCGGCAGCTTCTGTCCATCTTTTCAGTGTTAGAGGCCGATAGAATCGGGCAATCTGAAACTGAGCGGCGCTACCTGCCCCTGCGCCCCCTGGCGGTGGAGCGTAATGTCCTCTTTCCGCAGAAAGAGGCAGAAGAGGAGGAAAGCTGGCACGCCTACGCCAAGCTCTGGGAAAGTTTCGAGCGGGATCTGCAACGTCTCAAAGCGGCCCACGACGCCGACCCTGACCTGCCCTCCTATCTGGAGTCGCTCCTCCTCCTGATGCAGCGATACCTGTGGTGCGTGCCCTCGGCCTGTTACAGGAATCTGCCCGACATCAGCCTCTACGACCACGGCAGGACTACGGCCGCGCTGGCTGCTGTCCTGAACCGCGCTGAGGTGGACGACGTTACGCTCACACGCTGGCGCAGCAACCCCCAAGCCGTCGACGACAACCTCGCGCTTCTGGTAGGCGGCGACATCAGCGGCGTGCAGGATTTCATCTACACCATCACCGCGCGCGGCGCGACGCCCACCCTGCGCGGGCGCTCCTTCTATCTGCAAATGCTTACCGATGCGCTGGCCCGTTTCCTCCTCCGCCGCCTGGAGCTGCCGGTCACCAATCTGATCTACGCCGGCGGGGGCAGCTTCTTCCTGCTGGCGCGGCCCGGCGACGCCAAGCGCCTGCCCGGCATTCAGCGGGAGATCAGCCGCATCCTCCTGCAGCAACATGGCGGCGAGCTATACGCGGCCTTGGCCGATGTGCCGGTGGCGGGCAGGAAGTTCTTTGGCGATTCCATGAGCCGGAAATGGGATGATCTGCATGAGGCGCTGCGCCGCAAAAAGCTACGGCGCTTCGCAGAGCTGGATGATGAGCTGGCCGCTCTCTTCGAACCAATTGGCCATGGCGGCAACGAAGATCGCCAGTGCCAGGTGTGCGGCCAGGAGCACGCCGAAACCAAGCCGGAGGGAGAGCCGGGCGCAGAATCGATACGAAAATGCCCGTCCTGCCTGGCGTTCGAGAAACTGGGAGACGACCTGCGCAACGCACGCTATCTCGTGCTGGAGGAAACGGAGCTGACAGACTCGCAACCCTTCGACCCGGAACGCCCCGCCGGGACGTGGCGCGAGACGCTGGAACGCCTGGGCCTGCGCATCGCTATCTGCGAAAACGCGCCGCAACAAAACTCCGAAACGAGGCGCCACGTTTTTGCCTTGGATGACAAAACCGCGTCCGGCTTGCATCCCCTCTCTCGCGTCGTTGTCGGCAGGCGTTTCCTCGTGAACCTGGTTCCCACATTGACCGAAGCTGACAGGTCCGAGTTGCGCCAGATCATGACACCCGCCGAATGGGAGGAACTGCCCCCGGCCGGCAAGGTCAAGTCCTTCTCTGCGCTCGAAAACCAGTCCACAGGCATCAAGCGGCTTGGCATCCTGCGCATGGACGTCGACAACCTGGGGCAGCTTTTCCAGAACGGTTTCGGGCAACGGGCCACCCTCTCCCGCATCGCCGCGCTCAGCTTCGCCGTCTCTCTCTACTTTGACGGCTGGGTGAGCCAGGTTGTCAATGAGGTCAACCGAACTGACGAGCAGGGCCGGGATCGTATCTATACCATCTACTCGGGCGGCGACGATCTCTTTTTCGTCGGCTCCTGGGACGCCATGATCGAACTCGCCGTCCGCATCCGCGCCGACCTGACCGCCTATGCGGCCCGCCACCCCGGCATCCACGCCAGCGCCGGCGTTGTTCTGGTGGGAGGCAAGTACCCGCTTTCCCAGGCCGCCCAGGACGCAGCCGGCGCCGAAGAGGCTGCCAAGAACCTCGTCTGGTGGAATGGAGACATCAAGAAGCAGAAAGACGCGATTTCATTCCTGGGCACGCCACTCCCCTGGCGGACTTTCGGCTTGGAGACCGACCGCGCCGGCAATCTGGAGACGGCCCACGGGTTGATGCATACGTTGGTAAAGTTATGCTCGGATGAAAACCGCGACACAGCCGCGCCCAGAGCCTTCGTACGCGCGCTGACCGACATTCACCGCCAGTATGCAGACGCGCAAGAGAAGTGGCGGAAGGATCAGGCTGACAGCGAATGGAGAGATCGCGATCAGGTGCTTCTAGGTCCATGGGCCTGGCGGGCCGCATATGCGTTGAACCGCGCCAAAGTGGATGGCGCTAAGGAGATAGAGGACATGCTATGCAGCAGTGACTACCGTATGATGGAGTGGCTCGGCGTGGCGGCCGGTTGGGCCGATCTGTATATACGAAGGTAGGGGAAGTATGGACAATTTTCGAGATGAATTGTTCCAAGATCCTGAGGAATACGAGGAAATTCCACTTCGGGATCGTAAGGCTGACTTTCCGAACTTACTGAAGCGTGGAGGAGGGCAAGAAAGACAAGAAAAGACGGCAGAGTTTATTCGCGATGTGATTTCCCTTGCCAATGCCGCGCGCTTATGGGGCGCGCCTGCCTATCTTCTGTTTGGCATTGATGATTCCGGTGCGGTAGTCGGAATTCATGAGCACCTGAAAGTTTACAGTACATCAGACAAATTGGAGTCGCATCAGGTGCAAGAAGAAGCCCGTAAGCAAATACATTCACTGATCCATGAGTACATAAAGCCCATAATAGCGCAGTCTGATTTAAAGTTTGGACAGAAACATGATCATCTGGTCGCGTATCTGGTTCTTGCGCCGCTTCCTACTCCCGTTCCATTTCAAGTTGCAAGACCATTTGGCAAAGGCATAAGGAAACCGCTGAAAGAAGGTGAGTGTTGGATCCGAATCGGAGAGAGCAAAAACAAAATTTCTCCCCAGGAAATCTCTCCGACGGAAGATCCTTACCGTTATGCATATGCTCAAGTGCCGTATCTTCTTCCCTCCCAGTGGAACCGGTATTTCAGGACAGTTCTCAACGACCGTGCCATACATGGTGCCGATGCCATTTCAAACTATCTTGAACCAACTTCGACAGATGGTAAGAGCCTTGTGTCTGTGGTAAAAACGTTACTGGACTCTGACGAACAGCGATTGTTGCTGATTCGCGGAGCGGCTGGCAGCGGCAAGACGACTTTTCTGCAACGATTGGTTTACAAATATGCTTCTGATGGTCAGGTGCGCATTGAGGGAATCATCCAGCGTGAGGAATTTTTGCCGCCATCAGGGTGGATTCCCGTTCTCGTGGGATTGCGCCATCGCGAGGAAAATGTCAAGTCCATCGAAAAGTTCACTGAACACCTTATGACAGTGATTGGGAATCAAGGGAATTTCTGGGAAGAGCGTCCCGATCACCCCGAAAAACTGCTCGAACGTCATGATGTGTCCTGGCTTCTCTGTCTGGATGGCTTCGATGAATTGGAGGAGAGAGCGCAGAGAAAGTTTGTTGCAATGATCGACGAGTTTATGCAACGCTATCCTCGAATCAAGATATTGCTTACATCACGTCCCGAAACAATTCAGTCCGACTGGGAAAGCATGGTGGGCGCGGCGATAAAAATCATTCAACCACTGACTGACCGCGAGATTCAAGAATTCTTATGTACGTATACTGGTCGGCATCAAAGTGTCCCTACAGCTAGTGAGAACGCTGCGCTGGAGGATGCGCGCAGAGATGCTCTGGACTTTGTCGGTTCACATCCCGACATCATGAAACTCTGTTCATACCCTTCCTATCTCACAGCGACTATACGCGAATTCTTCCCAAGTTCTGATGAGATGCCGCCTGATCTGCCGGAATCCGTACCCAAAAGCAAGAGCGCCGATCTGAGCGTGGCGTTGGACACAGTCTTACAATCTCCGGATGAATCTATCTTGTCCGCCCTTGTGACAGAAGATGAACTCCGTCTGGAAGCGCCTGTCACGGAGGAACTGTCTGAAGTCGAGGCGTCTGATAGTGAGAATGAAGATACAGGTAGAGAAATTCAAACTGGTATTATATTGGATAACATTTATCAATACCTGTGGCAACGGGAAGCGCAACGCTGGAGTGTGCAGTCGTTGGACTCTTCTGAAAGATGGGAGGAGACCGGACATCTGGCGCTAAGAACATACGAAAGGATCAGATTTCCAAGGGCAGAAGCGGAGAAAGCTCTTAAGGTTTTACCCCAATGGCTCCTTACCTTGGGGATCTGCCAATCTACAGCGAAGATGCCCATAAATCTGCGGTTTGTAACCGAACTGACCAAAGCCTTTTTTGCGGCGTCATTGTTGGCTTCTTGGATTGATGGAGGTCAATCTGAATCAGCGGAACAGAAGCTCCGGGAATGTACTGAAAAGTTTGGCGAGCAAGTACAGGCTCTTCTCCACTCACTGACTCCACACGATTTTTCGCATCTCTTCAGGAGGAATTCCGAATGGCAAAAATATCAGAATCAGATTTGAAGGCCATGATCACGAAATCCGACCCGGCCAGCGCCAAGTTGCTGGTCGATCATGCTAAAGATCTGGGCCGACAACTCAAAAATGCGAATCTGACGACAAGCCAGATCCGGGCGATCTTTGGCGAGGTGCGTCAGATTCAAGCACAGTTGTCAATTGGTGAGCAGGAGCGAGAACGAGCCTTGCGCAAGCTGATCCTGCTCAAACCCAAGATGGCCTATCGCGCCCGGCGGGAGCGGGGCCGAGGGGTAGAAGAGTTGACCAGCGTCCTCGACCCCGCGATCGATCTGATCGTGGGTGGATCCGATCAAGAGATTCAGGGGCAACACTTTCAGCGGTTCGTTGATTTTTTCGAAGCCATCCTCGCCTACCACAAGGCCGCTGGCGGCAACTGAGTCAACATGAACTGCTATCCCAGGAGAAATCAGACATGGCAGAGACCAAAACTATAAAATTAGAAGGCCGCATCTTCATCACCTTCAACATCAAGGCGCAGACTGGCCTGCACATCGGCGGCTCCGACACCGGCATCGAAATCGGCGGCGTGGACAAAACCGTCATCCGCGACCGCCTGACCAACCGCCCCTACATTCCCGGCTCCTCCCTCCGCGGCAAGATGCGCAGCCTCTTGGAAAAGTACCAGGGTTTGGTTCAGAATCAGCGCATCGGTCAGGGCAATATCCACTCCTGCCAGCAGTCGGGCGACTACGACGCTTGCCCTGTCTGCCAGGTATTCGGCGTGCCGGGCGAACGCGACTTTGGCACGCCCACCCGTCTTGTCGTGCGCGATGTACATATGACCAAAGCCAGCGCCAAGTCTCTGCAAGACCGCACAGAGTTGCCCTACACCGAGGCCAAGACCGAGGTCTCGATCGACCGCGTCACCTCGGCCGCCAACCCGCGCCAGTTTGAACGGGTGCCCGCCGGCGCCGTTTTCGGCCCGGCTGAGTTGCTCTATACCATCTACAACGGCAGCGACTGCGATCCAGGCAAAGACATCGAACGCGTGGCAACCGTGGTCGAGGGTCTGCAACTTCTCGAAGACGACTATCTGGGCGGCCAAGGCAGCCGCGGCGCCGGACAGGTGGAACTGAAAGAAATCGTCGTCAAAGTGCGCCGCAACTATCCGCAGGCAAAAGAGACCGTTGGCACCTACGGCTCGCTGAGCGAATGGGCAGCCGATCTGAGCGGATTCCAGGCTGCGCTGCGCGCGAAGTTCGACCTGACTGCCTGAGGAGCCGCCCATGCCTCACCTGCAACCGGTCGCGCTTCACTTTCCCCAGGGACTGCATATCGGCGCCCGCGGCGTAAATCTGGAGGAGGCCGGCGTTGACGTCCCCTCGGATACGCTTTTCTCCGCGCTGGTCGATACGTGGCGCCGCACGGGAGGCGACCCCGATCTCTGGACCAGGCCGTTTCGCAACGGCGAGCCTCCCTTTCTGCTCACCTCGGCCTTTCCCTTCGCCGGCAATGTCCGCTTCTACCCCGCGCCCGTCGACCTGCGGCTGCTCATCCCCCCGGACCGGCCTGAGGAAACGGTCGACAAACCGCTGAAACGCGTCCGCTTTCTCTCCGAAAAACTGCTGCGCCGGGTCCTTTCAGGGCAAAGTCTGCCAGAGTTTCTCCCCGGACCGGATGAGCAACCCGGCAAGCCAGCGGACGACCAGTACGCGGTCCGGTTGCAGAATGGCGCGCTTTGCCTGCTGCCGGAGGAGGCGGGCAAACTGCCCGATGGGCTGCGCCTGAACGCACAGGGCGGCAAGCGCTCCCTGCGCCTTCTCATGCGCCAGCAGGTCTGGCAAACGGAACGCACCCCGCGCGTCACCGTGGACCGCATCAACTCGGCCTCCAACATTTTCCATGCCGGCCGCACCCGCTTTGCGCCCGGCTGCGGCCTCTGGTTCGGCGTGCAGTGGCGGCATGCCGATATGCCCGTTGCCAACCAGAGCGGTCTGTCCTACCAGGAAACACTGCAAAGAATTCTAGCGCTGCTCGGCGATGAGGGCATTGGCGGTGAACGCAGCGCCGGCTACGGCGCATTTCACCCAACCTGGGGAGATCAATTTCACCTGCGCGACCCGTTCCATGGCCACATTGCCTGGCTGCTGAGCCGCTATCTGCCCGGGCCGGCAGAGCTTCCTACCTGTCTGAACAACGCGCACGCGGCCTACAAGCTGGTTCGCATCGGCGGCTGGGCGCGTTCACTACACGGCGCCGACCAGCGCCGCAAGCAGATCAGCATGCTCGCCGAAGGCAGCCTGATCGCTTGGCCATCCTCCAATTTGGCCGGTAAAATTGAAAACCTCCGGCCCGAATATGACGCAAGCGTCGGCGACTTCCCCCACCCGGTATGGCGCAGCGGTCTGGCTGTGGCTGTGGGACTGAAAGATCATCAGGAGAGTCGCTAATGGCCGATTACACAATCTATGATCTCACCGTCTCCGTCCTCACACCGCTGCATATCGGCACGGGCAGGGAGTTGCTCAACCAATACGACTATGCAATCCACAATGGGCGCACCTGGCGGCTCAACGAGAGCGCTCTGCTCGACGCCCAGGACGTGGAGGACGCAGAGACAGCGTCCACACTGGCCCAAACGCCGCCGGCGCAGCTTCTGCGCAGCCAGGATTTCCGGCCCGACGGCGGCCTTTTCCGTTATGTGCTGCGGGGGACGCCCCGATCCGGTGCGGAGGGCGCGCAACTGCGCGAGCAGATTAAGGACGCGTTCGACCGGCCCTACCTTCCCGGCAGCAGCCTCAAGGGCGCGTTGCGCACCGCCCTTGCGTGGAACGTCTGGCAACATGGGCAGATGCGCCCAGAGATCAGGAAAATCGGCCGCCGCCGCCAGTGGGCTGCCCAGACCTACGAAAAGGAGATCTTCGGGCGCGATCCCAACCATGACTTCCTGCGCGCTCTCCATGTCAGTGACAGCGCGCCTGTCGACGCAGACCAGCTCCTGCTCCTGAACGCCAGCGTGATGAACCGGCGCGGCTCCCCGGGCGCGCCCATCGAGATGGAGGCGGTCGCCCCGGATACGCAGTTTTCCCTTACCCTGAAAGTCGACGACGCCCTCTTTTCAGAATGGGCCGTCGCCAGCAGGCTGCGCTTGAACGGTCAGGAGTTGCTCACGGATCTGCCGCGCGCCGTACAGAACCACAGCCTGGCCCTCGCCCGCCAGGAGGTTGCATGGTTCAAAGACATCGGCCCTGCCCGGCAGATTGCCGGATTCTATCAGCAACTGGCGGGCTCCCGGCCAGGCGCGCGCCGCTTCCTGATCACCCTGGGCTGGGGGACCGGCTGGACGAGCAAGACCTTCGGACCGCACCTGCAATCAGACGCCGACTTCATGGAACGTATCTTGCGCGACCACCGTCTCGCCCGCGGCCGCCGCCAGCCAGGCGACCCCTTCCCCAAAAGCCGGCGTGTCGTCGTGCAAATCAGCCGGGACCGCCAGGGACGCCCGCTAGAGACACCCGCCGCGCCCATGGGCTGGTGCCTGGTCGAGATGAAAGAGAGAAACCGGTGAAAGCGCTCACATTTCTGGGGGCGGCAAAGGCCCATGAGACCATATATATCATGCCCAACGGCCGCGAATACGCGGCGCCCTATTTTGGCGTCGCCCTTGCTCGATTCTTTCCCGACGCCGACATGAAGGTTTTCGTGACGGATAAGGCCCGGGAGATGCATTGGGACTCTTTTCAACGCCTTGCCGAAGATTACGTCGATAACCTGGAGGCGGTCGAAATCCCCGACGGGGCTGATGAGAGCGAGCTGTGGTCTTTGTTCCAGACGGTGGTCGATGCCGTGAACGAGCGGGAAGAGGTGATCTTCGACATCACCCATGGTTTTCGTCCTTTGCCCTTTCTTTCTCTCTTGGCGGTCGCCTACCTGCGTCAGGTGAAGCAGATCGATCTGCGCGCCGTGCTCTACGGCAACTTTGAGGCGCGTGACCAATCTGTTGCCCCGCACCGAACGCCGGTGGTCGATCTGAGCGGCTTTGTCTCGCTCTTTGACTGGATGACCTCTGCCGATCGCTTTACCCGATTTGGCGATGCCGGCGATCTGGCCGAACAGTTGCGGAAGGTAAAACCTTCCTGGCAGGACCAGCGTGCAGATCCGGCCAAACGTGAAGAGGCGAAGCGACTCTCTTTTGCGGCGCGTTCTCTTGACGATGTCTCGATGGCGTTGCGACTCATCCGGCCAGCTGAGGCAATGGATGCCAGTTCCGAGTTGAATCGTCGGTTGGCAGATGCGTCCCAGAGCATTCAGGTCAATGCCCGGCCTTTTGTTTCCCTTGTCCGCTCCATAACCGATGCCTACGCACCGCTGGCAATGCCAAGCTCGCAGCAGAAGGTGGATCTGGTGGGCCAATTGGCGAATGAACGGCGAATGGTCGATTGGCTTCTCGATCGTAAGCAATATGTGCAGGCAGTCGCTATTGCGCGTGAGTGGATCATCAGCTGGGTAATGGCTCAAGTGGAGATGGACGATATTCTTAATAAGCTTAAACGTCGCGAGGTAGAGGAAATCTTGGGAAAAGCGTTGCATGAACGACAAGGAAAGCATGGCTCATTCAACGATGTCAGGTTTCCTAACGGGAATACGTTGCGCTCTATCGGCCAGATCAGCCAAGCTCTGGATATCTACGCAAAGCTGGTGAATGCTCGCAACGATCTGCTTCACGCCGGCAAACGCCGCAACCCGGGTAAGGCAAAAGAAATGGAAAAAAATGTGAAAAACCTCTGTCCCCGTTTGGCCGAACTGCGACTTCCTCCAGCATAATGTCATTCGAAAGTTCACTGGTTGAACCCTGCAAAACTTGCTGACGATCCGCCCCAAATCTTCTTCAGAAAAGATTATCCGATGCTCCTGCTCAACTTCTCCCACCCCCTCTCCCAGGAACAGCTCGCGCAACTTGAAGCCATCACCGGCCAGCCCATCCAGCGCGCCATCAACGCCATGCCCCAATTCGACGAGCGGCAACCATTCGAACCGCAGCTGGCCGCGCTCCTCGATCAGATAGACCTCACCCCGGAACAGTGGCAGACCGAACCGATCCTGGTCGTCCTCCCCGCCCTCAACTTCATCGCCGGCGCGCTGCTGGCAGACCTGCACGGACGCATGGGCTACTTTCCCCATGTGGTGCGCACGCGGCCGGTGGAAGGATCCATCCCCCGCCGCTTTGAAGTGGCCGAGATCCTCGACCTGCAAGCCTTGCGCGCTGCCGCCCGCCGCGCCAGAACCGCGAACCACTGAAATGCTCGTCTCTATCGTCACCACCGTCGAAACCGATACCGAAATTCTGCTGCCCCGCAACGTCGGACGCGCCCACTACGCGGCCATCTTGCAGCGTCTGCATGCCGTGAACCCGGATCTGGTCGCAGCCATCCACGAAGGCGACGGCCCCAAACCTCTCACCTGCTCCGACATCCTCAACGGCCGCAGCAACCGCGACGGCACCCGCCTCGAACCCGGCACGCCCTACTACCTGCGCGTAACCGGCCTGACGCCGGACGTGAGCCAGGCGCTTCTCAAAGCGCTGGTCGAAAAGCCGCCCGCCGCAATCGAACTGCTCCACCATCCCCTGCGCGTGACCGGCGCAACCGCAGACGCGGCCGGTCACGGCTGGGCCGGCGCCGCCAACTACGAATCCCTGGCCGCCCGCCAGATGTTGCCGGGCGGATCGATCCCCAAACAGGTGACGATGCAATTCGCCAGCCCCACCGCCTTCAAACAGGCCGGCCGCCAGATGCCCCTGCCCTTGCCGGACCTTGTCTTCGGCAGCCTGGTCGAACGCTGGAACCGCTTCAGCCCGCTGGCGCTCAGCCCGGAAATGCGGCGATTCGGCGCCGAGATGCTGGCGCTGACGCGCTACCGCCTGCAGAGCCGGCCCGTGCAGCAGAAGAACGGCGCGCTGCGCATCGGCGGCGTCGGCACGGCAACCTACCGCGCGCTGGGGGGCGACCGCTACTGGCTGGCAACCATGCAGATGCTGGCGGAGTTTGCCCGCTACAGCGGCGTCGGCGTCCAGACGGCAACCGGAATGGGCCAGGCCCGGCGGCTGGAAGATAACTGAGGTGATCCGATGCGCCATCCTCTCTACCTGGTGGAGCAGGGCAGCCGGCTGACGAAAAAGGGCCGGCGGCTCAGTGTCGTCAAAGACAATGAGGTCATTACCCAGGTTGCCCTCGTGCAGGTGAGCCAGGCAATCGTCTTCGGCAACGTTTCCATCACCACGCCCGCCCTCCAGCTTCTGCTGCGCGAAGGGATCGAAGTCGTACTGCTGAGCCGCACGGGCCGCTTCTACGGCCGCCTCATCGGCGAGCAGAACGGCAACGGCGCGCTGCGCGTCGCCCAACTGCAGCGCAGCCAGGAACCGGACTTTGCCCTCCGCACCGCCCGCCAGTTCGTGACCGGCAAGCTGCACAACCTGCGGGTCCTGCTGCAGCGCTACGCCCGCCGCGCCGCCTCCACGTCCAACCACTGGGAAGCGGCTTCGCTGACGCGTGCCGTGGACGAAGTCGGCGCGATGTTGCCGCGCATAAACACCTGCCAGACGATCAACAGTCTGTCTGGGGTCGAGGGGCGGGGCACGGCCGCATACTTCCGCGTATGGAAAGAGCTGCTGAAACCGCCTTGGCGTTTCGAGCGGCGTATCCGCCGGCCGCCGCCCGACCCGGTCAACATCCTGCTGAGCTTTGGCTACACCTTGCTGACCCAAAACATCTGGGGCGCCGTGCTCACCGCCGGGCTGGATCCCTATGTCGGCTTCCTCCATCAGCTCAACTACAACCGGCCCAGCCTCCCCCTGGACCTCATGGAGGAGTTCAGACCCGTAATCGTGGACTCGGTCGTCCTGCGCTGCCTCAACAACGAAATTCTCACGCCCGATCATTTCGTGCCCGGAGACCAGGAAGAGAGGCCCTTGGTGTTGACCGATGAGGGAATGCGGCGCTTCATACGCGAGATGGAAGCCCGATTCGACCAGGATTTCAAGGACGCCCGCACGGGCCGGCGCATAAGCTACAGACGCCTGTTCCTGAATCAGGTCTACCACCTGAGCCGGATCATCACAGGCGCGGAAAAGGGGCCGTATCGACCTTTTCTGATCCGTTAGGGGGTGCTCACATGCTGGTGGTCGTAAGCTACGATGTGCCTGAAAACCGGCGGCGTGGTAGAATCGCGCAGGCGTTGCAGGATTTCGGCGGTGAGCGCGTGCAACTGTCCGTCTTCGAATGTTATCTTACCCCGCGCAACTGGACGCGGCTCCAGGAGCGGCTGGGCAAAATTGTCAATCCGGATGAAGACAGCGTCCGCCTCTACCGCCTATGCGAGCAATGCCGGGAGAACATTCTGTTTTTGGGCCGCGCCGCGCCCACCGAAGAGCCTGGCCTGCGTATCATCTGAACGGGTTTACCGATCACCCCGCCGCTGCCTGCCCTCAAAATCGGGTGTCTGGCAAGGGGTGTTCGCTGGTCGTCTTGCGGCAAGGAAAGGAGGCATAGGATTGGCAGAAAATCGCGGCATCTGTAGGGCCGGACGATACCCACGATCTGAGACAAGCGAACTGTCTCCCACGCGTAACCCCTGAAATTTTCGGCGTCAGAAAAGAACGAATCCCCGTGAGGGGATTGAAAC
>VXMH01000035.1 GCA_009841235.1 Caldilineaceae bacterium SB0661_bin_32
GACGCGTGCGGCGGGGCTGGCGGTGCGAGGGCAGGCACAAGGCCTGCCCCTACCGTAGATTGAGGGGGAAGGCGGAGAGGCGGCGCGGGGAGCTGCCGCACTTTGTGCCCCCATATCGCTGGTCAGGGAAACGTCAACGGGCCCAGTGGTCTTGTTTCCAAGTTTGGCACATTTCGATGGAGTTCCCGTCAAATATGCCAGACACCGTCTGGAGAATCTTGTCCCGCGAGCCAACCGGGCGCCTAGCCAGCCACTTTTTTCTTTTCTGACGAACGCCCCGCCTCCCCAACCCCCAACTCCGGCAACGCCTCCACAATCTTCACGGTCTCCAAACTCACGCTGATCACTTTGCCGATCAGCCGCATAATGTACTGCGGATCATCCGCCCGGTTGGGATCGTTGACAATCCCGCTGCGTCTGTCCGTCTTGATCCGGTACTGGTCAATGATCCATTCGAGCGCGGAGCGATTGCCGAGGCGGTAGTCGAAGGCGGCGGCGGGGATGCCGTCCAGCGTCAGAAAGTCGTTATAGTGCAGCTGTACCTTGTCCCTGGAAAGCCGCATCTTCTCAACGCGCCAGTCCAGCGGCATGTCGGGCGTCTCAACCTGCCTAAGCTGGTATTGTGGCTGCTCTTCGTAGTCTACGTGGATCGTCGCCAGCCGTGCGCCCGCCTCCACGAACGCTCGGAAATCCGGCGCAAAGGGGATGCGAGGCAGTTCGCGCTTGAGGTTGGCCTGGTAGCGCTCGCGGTAAAGAGGGTGATGCAGAAGCCCGTAGGCATAGTGGAAAATGTCCCACTTGGAGATTGTGTCGTCGCGATAGTGGGCGCGGAAGCGGTCCAGCGCCCAGTCGGTGATATTTTCGCGGCGGTTGGTGCCGTCCTCGTCGTAGGTGTAGAAAGGGAAGCACTGGGAGCCATCGAGAGATGTCAACGTCAGGTTCGGAATAATATTTGTGCAAAAGCACCAGTAGTCAGCACGTCCGCCAGCGCTAGGTACGACAATGGCCCTGTTTGCTTTTTCGGTCTCTGGTATAGGGAAAATCCTAAACTGTTGATAACGTTCTTCATTCCAAAAGTTGTCAAAATAGAGATGTCTCTCACTAAACGGACGATAAAGCGAGGAGCGAAAGTGCGCATCCTCACAAGTGCAAGAGTCCAGTTTCTTGAGCGATGCCTTAACCTGGCGGGTCCATTTGATGCGTGGATCATTCTCGTCGATGAAGTTCTCAACAGGGGCAGTGGGGTCGAGTCTTCTCTTGCGGTCAACGGTGCTGTTGTAAATTTCGACAAAGGTGCGAACCCGCTCCTGCAGCAACTTCATATCAAATGAATAGACCCACGCATCCCTGTTGGTAGCCACTCCAAGAGAAAATAGACTGAATATCGTCTTTCCTTCTCCACCCCTCGCCATTTTCGCTTCTTTGCTTCCCATCGGCACGAAAGTTTCAAATTCGGCTTGGTGACCCTCAGTCAACCATGTGTGTCGCTTGTCAGGTCTTATCGACTTCCACTCGACGTTTCTGTAGTGCTCTTTAGCTTCAAGGTAGCGATACTTGGCCTCCTTGCGCCAGGACTCACCGACTCCAGCGTAATACATTTCAACTTTGGAATCTGGCTCGCCATTTTTCTTTACGAGAAAGTTGATGCTAACGCCGACCTGTATGCCGAAGACGTTGTGCGTCGTGCCTGAGAGCTTGGGATTCTTGCGCACGTTTCCGCCCAGATCGAGGATGTAAATGGCGTCGAAATCTCTTGCCAGATGATTGCGCATCCCGTCGAAAGCGATGGCGTCGAGAAAGCTGTTGTTGGTCACGAAGGCGATCACTCCTTCCTCACCGATGCGATCCGAAGCCCAGCGGACCGCCTTCACATACGGGTCGGAAAGCTTGTTTCGCAGCGTCGCCTTTGAGTCCTTTACATAGGTATCCTGCACCCGCTTGTCCATCGTCAAGTATTTTCGGTTTTGATTGTTGTCGTTCTCGTTGACTTGGCCCATGTTGTAGGGCGGATTTCCTATTACTACGAACATCGGCGTACGCTTCTGGTTGTCGACGCGCTGCGTATTTTCAGGCGCAAACAGCGGCAGTTGCCGGTCCTCGGCCAGATCGAAGGTGTCCACCAAACAGATGCCTTCGAACGGCTCATAGACGCCGGTGGCGTCGTAGTACTCGTGCTCGATATTCATGCTGGCGATGTAGTAGGGCAGGAGCATTACTTCGTTGCAGTGCAGTTCGGACTTGTACTTGTGTTCAAGTGCCGTGCGCGGGATCTCGCGCATGATGCGCACGATGAAGTTGCCGGTGCCGACGAAGGGGTCGATGATGTGAACGCCCTCGTCCGCCAGTGAGCGACCAAATTCCCGCTCCAGGATCGCGGCCACGCTCTTCACCATGAAGTCGACGATCGGTTGCGGCGTGTAGACGATGCCGTGCGTGTCCGCCACCTTGACCGAGAAGCCCTGGAAAAACTGTTCGTAGACGGTGTTAAGAAAGTGCTGTTTCTGCGAAAAGTCGCTGATCGTCGCCGCGGTGCGCTCGATTGCGAGGTAGAACCGGTCCAGGCTGCCCAGAAATTCGTCGCGGCTGAAGGCGTGGGAGGTGAGCGCGTCGATCACGTTCTCTATCTCGAAGGCGATGACGTTGCGGCGGGTGAAGGCGGGCCGGTTGAACACGGTGCGGAAGAGCCGCTCGGTCAACAGGTGCTGAATCAGCATCTCCTCGACCGCTTCTTCAGACAGGTTCGGGTTGATCGACTGGCGACACTTTTCAAGGAATTCAGCGAAGGCGGCAGTGAATTCTTGGTTGGTCCGCCGCTCCTGCTGGATCAGCTGGGCGAGGCCCTGGCCGATGTCGGCCACTCTGTCCTTGAACTGGGCGACGGCCTCCTCCCACGCGGCATATTCCTGCGGCCGGTAGGCGAAAAACATCTGCAGCGTATCGATCAACTGCGCCGCATCGGTCAAGTCCGCGTCCAGCACCTGCCGGCCGTTCTGCCACAGCAGCGCCCGCTGCGGGGTCTGGAACAGGATGTTGTCGGTTGGGTAGCCCGCCTTGAACTTGCGGTCCACTTCCGCCGACAGGTGGTCGTGGATGTCTTTGGCCTCCCAGTAGCCGTGCGTGAGCCGGAAGTCGTCGACCAGCGCGCCGTCGACGACGATTCGCTTGCCGCGCCCGGTGCTCACCCCATATTCGGGCACGAGCGTCCATTTGCACTGCCGGGCGCAGTTCTCCAGCAGCGCCTGGAATGCCGCCCGGACCGCCGTTTCGTGCGTGACGCCGAGTTTGGCGAATTGGTCGAGCGCGGTGTAGTAGGTTTTGACGGGTTTGTGGGAGGGTTTGAGGTTGAGGGTGGGCATTGTTGAGTCTATTCGAGAGAGTTATGATAGGTTAAGCATTTGACTATAATACTACATTCGCTGGCAGACAGGTGATGGCTTGTGTTGGTTTGCAGGTCACAAGGTTTCACGGTCACCGAGTCATCCCTTCATCTGCCCCGGTGTACTGCCCAACTGCATAGCTTGACTCTTGGTCCAACTTTCGGGGCCAAGCACAGGAGTCACACAAAATGCCTGAAACAATCAAAGCCGAAGAATTGCAGCTCTTTAACATTTTCAATGACGGTTATCGATTCGAGATTCCTGACTACCAGCGCCCCTATGCTTGGACAACAGAGCAGACAAGTGAACTGCTCGACGACCTTTTGTATGCTATGGGTCGGGCTGAGAATGTCAGTGAGGCTTCACCTTATTTCCTGGGCAGTATCGTAATAATCAAGGAAGATGGCCAACCTCAATCATATGTTGTCGATGGCCAACAACGCATAACAACACTAACGATTCTCTTTTCCGTACTGCGTGAACTTGCCGCCGAAAGCAACAAGAGCGCCATTGACAAATATGTCTATGCCCCGGGCGCAGTATTTGCCGGTATCCCGGGGCACTTTCGTCTCACGGTCCGCGATCTTGATAAAGGCTTCTTTCAAGACAACATTCAGCAGATGGGGAGTCTTTCCCATTTTGTAAAGAGTTCCCACGGAAAGCTTTCCGACAGTCAGACGCGAATGCTGGAAAACTCAAGCTACTTGTGGAAGTCCATATCCAAGTTTGACGAGAAACGAAGAAACAGCCTCATGCAGTTTCTCGTCCAGCGTTGCTACCTTGTTGTGGTTTCTACTTCAGACCGAAATTCGGCTTACCGTATCTTCTCTGTTTTGAACGACAGAGGGCTGGATCTGTCGCCGACCGACATTCTGAAAGCAGATATAATCGGAGAGCTGGAGAAAACAGAGCAGAGTTCTTACACAAAGAAGTGGGAAGCTATTGAGGAAGATCTTGGCCGCGAAAAGTTCAGAGACCTCTTTGCCCACATCCGTATGATCTATGTTAAGAGTAAGCTGTATGGAACTCTGCAACAGGAAATTCAGGATAGCGTACTCAAATCAGTAGGGAAGTCAAAGTTTGTAGACCAAATACTTACACCATATGCGGAACAATACGAGATCGTCACCCGTGAATGTTACGAAAGTGCCGCCAACGCTGAGTCTGTTAATGAGGTCCTTCGTTATCTGAACAGACTGGATAACTTCGACTGGATTCCCCCAGCGTTAGAATACTTCAAGCGATACCCAAAAGATACGAGTAGACTTCTCCGATTCTTGCGGGATCTGGAGAGACTCGCATATGGACTGTTCATCAAGAGAGCGAACATCAATCAACGCATAAGAAGGTACGCGGACGTCCTGCAAGGGATTGAGCAAGGAAAAGATCTTTTTGAGCCTGAATCACGGCTTCAGCTCACGGCCGATGAAAAATCGGAGATTCTCTGCGCATTAGATGGACAAATTTATTGGCAGATCCGAGTGCGGAGCCCCCTGCTTTTGCGACTTGATAATATGTTGGCTGATGAAGGAGTTCATCACGTACATTCAGTCATATCGATTGAACATGTACTGCCCCAGAGCCCGAGATCTGGTTCGAAGTGGCGCAAGAATTTTACGGAAGACGAAAGAACTGATTGGACCAATCGGCTGGCCAACCTTGTCCTCCTGTCGCGTAGAAAGAATTCGAAGGCTCAAAACTACGACTTTGACAAGAAAAAAAAGGAGTACTTTCAGAAGGGAGGAATGCCAACGTTCCCGCTTACTCTGCAGGTACTCAATGAAAATGAGTGGACACCTGAGGTCTTGAAGAGACGGCAGCGAAAACTGCTCAATACCCTAAAGAAAGAGTGGCGTCTTGAGTGAGGCAACGCGCCAAAGTCGCCGCCGGGCAGTTTGCTCCGCATGAGTGAGGAAAAGGCTGGACCCTCCGCGAAAATCCAACAAGGAGGAAGGACAATGGCAGAAAGCGATTATCCACGCTCGTTCTGGAGACGTTACGCTGAACGTCACCCCCAAACGCCCAAAGCTCACCGATTCCTTGGGAAAGATTGGAATCGTGTTTGGGGGGCCGGATGGGCCGCCCACTACGATTTCAAGGGGGTAGGCTTCAAAGTTACTGTTACACAGTATCTGTCAAAAACAGGTGTTGTCACTTATCTGTCATACGAAGAAGGCAAGGAATGGAGTGCCCGCCTCCCCTCGTATAAGAGAGCATTCAAAGAGGCGTTCAACGCGAAGACCGATAGTGATGGCCGGTTGTGCGCAACGCGCCTGGTCTTGCCGGGCGGCATATCCAACCCAGACAACTGGGATCTAATGATTGACTGGATGGAATATCATCGGCAAGAGTACGAAAGGATACTGCGTTCGCAGCAGTAGCATGTGAAGGGTGAAGGACTGAACTAAGTCCTGGCAGGATTCAGGGGCAACAAATAGGTCCAGCAAATCACTTCGTGCTCAACTCTGCGCAAGCGGCCATACCGATCGCACTGCTTCGATCATGCGGCGCAGCCGTATTGCATCCCGATTGCGCATTCTGAAATTCCACCCTGTCCAGCACCTCCTGCTCCAAATAGGAATTCAGATCTTCAGCAGTCCTTGCGTCCCGCGAATAGGTCAGACAGAGTTAACTCCGTCCCAGCAACGCCTAAAGTCGTGGAATACGATTCGGCTCGAATTCGATCAGAAGGTCAATATCGTTGTCGGATCCGAAATCACCTCGCAGGGCCGAACCGTAAAGAGTGAGCCGTCTGATGCCGTGCTTCTCACAGAAGGCGGCAAAGGCTGTATTTGACTTCGATATGTGTGGAGTCATTGTTCCGGTCCCTTGTGCCAACCGACATAGGGAGGGTACAACGACTCGATCGTCAAGGAGCAATTGGGTAGCCTCGCTCGTTATAGAGCAAGTTGCCGTGTTCGACAGGGGCCGGCCCCGGCGCGAGCCGAGCGGCACAGCGCTGCCTGATGGTATGCAACTCCTGCGCCCAGTACAGAGGCGTCCCGTTTGCGCCGCTCGCATTACAAGCGTCCACGTAGCGCAACTACAACCCACCAGTAATGGTTTCCCTCGTTAACCGGGCCCATTCATCTGCCAGCTTGTAGGTCTCGGCGTCGCCGATGTTCAGACTCATCAGTCGTTTCCAAGAAAGATAAGGGAATAACATGCCTGTTGAGAAGATTGCTTGGGCCCGGCATTTCCAATTCGACGGGAAGGATACGCAGACCGTCTTGCTGGGGGCCGTGGGGAACGAGAGACGCTATTGGCGTCCGAAAGGAAATTATATCGGGTTTTACCCAAATTGCTTCTTAATGGGTTCGGGTGGATTAGTTGCTGTCGTTGCGGTAAGAGAGAATTACTTGATGAGGTCGAAGTAACCTGCACTCTCAAGACATATCCTGTTGTAGAAGGAACTGCGCCCTTCCTTTGATCTCATCGGCGAATCGGTAAATGCCATCTAGGGAGTCAATCGGATGCATAACCTGATTGCCTTCACAATCGAAAACGCGTATTTTCTTATTCGACGAATTGAAGAAAAAACGACAGATTTCCTGCCGGGGTTTCCCGTCAAGCAGGACCGTGAAGAACCCCTTGAAATCCTTGTACTCAATGCGAGAGGGATTCAATGACGCCATGAGTGTAGTTCCGATGATGCTCTTTACGATCATCCAGCCCTCAATTTCCTCGGCGGTGGTGATGATTCCTCTGTCGTTTTCTTCAGATGTTGATTCCTCATCGGCCTCTACTTCAGGCACATCACTTCCATCAATGTCCTTCTTCATGGCACTCTGCAGAGCCATATTCGCTCGATCAGTAACGAAGCTTCTAAAGGCGTTTCGGACCATCGGCGTGAAGTGGTCCTTAACTCTCTTGTTGAATACTCCGTCGTAAACCCGCTTGCCCAACCACTGGACAAAGTCTTCATCAGGACTCTCGTACTGTTGAGCCAGCACTTGCCTCATGCCCCTGGTGTATTTAAGGGTTCCGGCCGTCTCGACGGCACGATCAACGTTGAAGGAGTCCTTCGTAAATCGACTTAGAGCCCTTACGGACATCTCATCCGCATCGGCTAGATTGATTTCCATAAATGGCCTGACATCCATTTTTTTATCTTCATCCAAGTCAGAGAAGAATTTATAGACAAGTCCGTTTGTGTAAATGCCGAACCGAGCTTCTGTTGAATTCATGTAGAACGCAAGTTGATCTGGCCTATCGCTGAGGGGGTGTCCCTGCTTCTTGACCTCAATCAATATGGCAGGCAAGTCGCCTAATACAATAGCGTAATCAACCCTGTATTTCTTCGTGTCGCCGAATGCCGTACTGTATTGAGGTACAACTTCAAAGACATCATTGTGGTCGTACCCTAAAGCAGCGATGAAGGGTCGAATAAAAGCCGCATCAGTCTGTGCCTCATTGAGATCGCTGTCCTTATATCTTTCAGCGGTTGCCTGTAGGTTCTCTAAAGCATTGTCCAGACTCATCTTCATTGCTCCTTTCATTGAGGAATCGCTTCGTCATGATCTTCTACCAAGCGTGTCGCCGTTCCATATTGCTGCATTGATTTCGCGTATTCGATGATTATAGCGAGGTTGGTAGCGTTCGACAAAAATAAGCCGCTGCCTTAAGGAGTAGCAGCTTTCGCTGTAAGGAAAGGTGGCTCAGTGTAACGATCTTTAGGAAAGGCACTTAGAGCCTGTTTGAAAATTAAGTAGTGGCAGCAACACGACGAACCATAGTGGAAATGGATGCGAGATAGACAATGCCTTCGCTACTCAGGGTGCAGTGTTCGTAGTCTTTGCTCAAGCGACGATGGCGACCTAACCAGACGAAGGTACGCTCGACGACAAAACGACGCGGGAGGACAGCGAAGCCCTCTTGCTCTGGGTTGCGTTTGACGATTTCGAGCACGATTTGAAAGGATTCCAGCATCCATGCGGCCAAGGCAGCCCTTGCATAGATGCTGTCCGCCCAGATACGTTGTGAAGAAGGCACGACTTGATGTAGCAAACACAGGAGCTGTCTGGCGCCATGATAGTCCTGAATGTTGGCTGCATGGACAACGGCGGCCACCATGTTTCCCCAGGTGTCGGTTGCGATATGACGTTTGCGTCCGTTGATCCTTCTGCCAGCATCGTAGCCGCGTACACCACTGGTTTCGGTTGTTTTCACACGCTGGCTGTCGATGATTGCGGCACTCGGCTCAGGTTGCCGTCCCTGCAGCTGGCGGCTTAGTCGGCACAAGGCACTGTTCATCCGTTGCCAAAGTCCCTTTCGGCACATCTTGCGAAAATGATAGTAACCACTGTTGAAATTGGGGAAATGATGCGGCAAGTATCTCCAGGGACAGCCAGTACGCAGCACATAAAATATCGCATTCCTTGCTTGCCGCATTTTCGAAGCCATCGGCCGTCCCGCCCCTTTCCGATCACAATACAAAAGCGGCTTGATGACTTCCCATTCTTGTTGAGTCAGATCACTGGTGTAACCACAGATTCCGTGCGACAATATACGTTCCTGCTTGGTCTAATTTAGGTTGGTTCCTACTCCCTATTCTGCCAAGCAGGAGTATCCAAACGCCTTCTAAGAAGGGCTTCTGGCCCTCTTTTTGTTTGCTCGCTGATCGATCGTGTGCTTTAATCATGGTAAATCGGGATATCCGATAGCCCAGCTCAATGTGACATCGCCGTGCGCCCGAGGCAAAGGCGATTTTTTCTGGAGAACACCGCGATGCTGCATCGCCCGCCATCGCGAGACGAACGTTTTTCGCGTTTGCAACTACCTACGACGATTCCAGAATTATACTAAGCGGAGCAGAAGCCTAATGCTTTCTGCTCAAAGTAGACTCTTGTCTCCATGTCATTAAGGAGGGTGGCATGGCTACCAAGAAGCCGGAGGCCGATATGGCGGTGCTGCGAGCTGGCGTCCGAAAAGTTCTCGCATACAAGCCTCCCCCTAAATCGGAACAATAAGAACAGGCTGTCCAGCACAAACATAGATGACCGACGGGTTTTAGAGAACGAATGACCTCGTTCCTACAAGGCCGAAAGACGCTAGTTTTGACCCTCGAAATGAATCAAATATCAGACTCTCCTAACTTTCTAAGCCTGTTGAATCGTGAGCACGAGTTGTCAATGAGCCAAGAAAGCTAGCCACAGTTATTGTACGCGGTAATCGTAATCTCTATGTTGTCACAGTGGCGGCCAAATACGTTTACAGAGAAACGGAAACTTCGCACGAACTTGAACGTATCATTGTAACCTGTATTCCTAACAGGGTGCTTCAAAACCAGTATAATCCTGACGCCAGCGATGGTATAAGGCTTGCGGGACGTAATGCGCCCACCCGTGGAGAGGACTTTCGTGTCCGTATGGGTTATAGGAAGTTACGATCCAAAGCGTCTTGGTGAGTTGAGAAGATCAACTTTGCTTAACCCAAGGCGGAAGAGTGTGCTCAACTGCCTCGTAGGACATACCCATCATTAGACCAAGGAAACCATGCCTTTTCCAACTTCTGAACGAGTTCGATTTAGCCGTAATCAGATAAGAAATGTCGTTTGTCAATTACGGTTCCCAACAATATTGAAAGTCGAAGCATCTTTGCCCGTAGATTTTCAAGAATGCATCCGCGACATGTATCCACAATATCAGGAAAGAGTAGTGAAGACCAACACTCACCTTCCTGCTGATATTGAGAATCTCATTCCTGAACAGATGAAGCAGCTCCTTGCAGGAGGTGGCAGACACTTTGATTTCACTTCTGTTGACGGGAAGAAGACCATAACGCTCAACAAAGAATTCCTATCGCTAACCACAACTGAGTACGGCGAATGGAATGCATTCATCGGCGACCTTAAAGGGGCGCTAGAGGCCCTAATTCGGATATATAGGCCTGCTCTGTTTATGAGAATCGGACTGCGGTATCAGAATGTGATATTGCGATCCGAGATAGATCAAAGTGAAGCAGATTGGTCAGAGCTGATAAATCCTTATATGGCTGGAATCCTAGCTGACGGCCATGTGGCCCAGCACGTCAATGAATGCATGCAAGTGGCGATAGTTCGCCTTAGTGACGGATTAGGTCATGTTCGTATTCAACAGGGCCTGGTGATAGAACAAAACAGGAATGAGCCAGCCTATCTCATCGATAGTGATTTTTATACTGAGCATCCCCAGGAGACTGGAAATGAACTTGATATCCTCGATCAGCTCCATCGACAGGCGGGACACTTCTTCCGCTGGGCAATCGAGCCCCGACTACATGACGCTTTGGTGCCCGAACTACGAGGCTCATCGAACAACAGGTAGAGAAGACGAACTACCATTTCCTTCGGTTCAAATTACAGAAATCTATGATCCCCATCCGGAGTTCTCCATAGAGGCGGGCCGGCCGCCTACTTTGGAAGAGATGAAGTGGGTTATCGCTTTGTTGCTTGAATTCATGTCCAGGGAGGATTTACATGAAATTCTTGAAACAATGGCCGATATCATTTCTCCTTTCCAGACTTCTTATCTGGAACCTCCGGCCCTGCCACCTGTCGTCAGCTCTACGGAAGCAGTTTATGGCGATATAGTTGAAAGCCCTCCTTTTGTCATCAATCTCGACGAGGGGTAGTAATTGTCTGCGCCAACATCGATATACCGCAGGGCTTTTGCAGCCGGGGCTCTAAGGCAAGGCGAGATCGTTAGCAATGTCCTAGAAGCACGATTGAGGCTTGAAACTATATACGCTTCACCACCAGTGGTTGATTACACCAGACACGAATATGCCGTAGTCGTATCTCAGGATTGTGATCTTGATTGGGACTGGAATGCACGTATGAGTGGGGACAAACAAGACAAACTTTTGTCTGGTATCCTTTTCTGTGAGGCGAAACCAGCAGACAGGCTCGCGTACGAGCGCGGGTATAATAGGAGAGAACGAAACTTACTTAGACAGAATAGAGATGAACGATACCAGTTCTTGCAAAAGGTAGACTTCGAATCTGATCTGCAAGAAAATGGCGTGCCAGAGCTGGTCGTTGATTTCAAAAGATACTTCTCTCTGTCGGCTGAGGAGGCGTATTTCCGGTTGGAAAATAAAGAATTGCAGAGACGTTGTCTGTTTGAGTATCCCTACTTGCAGCATCTCATTACTCGGTTCTGGAACTTTCAGGGTCGAGTCGCCCTACCTGAACAACACCTCAGCGAGCGATACATTCCGCCAGAACAGACTGAATAGTTTGACTTCCTGGTTAGCTCATTGTAGGTGAGTTGTACCTCGAAGGTTTTGCGGGCCAGTTTACGGATGCGGAACATTACGGGGATTTTGACGCTGCCTTCGGTTAGACGGTAGGCGATCTCATTGTAGTAGCGATGGCCATGATTCTTTGAACAGTGGTGGTAGACCGCCCGCTTGGTGATGAGTGTACAACTCATCCGTCTGGATGCACCTTATTTTTCCCGTTTCGTGGTCTAGTCATTGGGGCCAACCATACCGTGGGACTATAGAGAACTCACAGATAGGAGTCGCAAGCGCTACCAAGACTTCAAAGCAAACGCAAGGTACCGCAAAATCAGAAAACAACTTCACGAGAACGAAAAGTTCTGCCGAGTTCGTTTCCTTGACCCCAGCAATCCCAAAAGCACTAAAAGGCTCCTCTTCAACCCATACCCTTTTTGCGCCATCGGATTCACCGTCAGCGTACCCCCAATCTGACACGAACCACGGGAATCCCGCCGCGCTCGCGTACGGCGACAGCGCCGCGGCCGCCTCGCCTGCCCGCCGCGATAGTGCAGGAACAGTCCACCCAGTCCGACGCCTGTCCGCTGATTGATCCCCCCGGGCTTCATACCGCGCTGGCCGCTTCAGCAGTGCGTTCAAATGTGTCCAGATTATAGGAGATATTTGGTGTACACCAAATGATGAAGGGAAGTCCGACAGGGCTTATGCCGCCTCAATGTCGGTGCGGGCAAAATCGTCACCTTTGAAAAGGAGCGGTTCATCGCTTGTTGCTGCGAGTGCATAGGCGAAGCAGCCGCCAAAGTTCAACCCGGCCGGATGATTGCCTTTCCCGAATCGCCGCCATGCGCGGCGGGCGGCATTTGCTTGTTCGGTCGTAACAGGGACCAGTTCAGCCGAATAAAATGGCGAGAATCGCCGATGTGTCGATAATCACTTGGGCAAGTCTCGGTCGTCGTAAAGCAGATTGCCATGCTCGACGGCACCCAGCCCCGGCGCGAGCAGTGCGGCGCAGCGCTGGCCGATGGTATGCAGTTCCTGAGCCAGCAGCGTGGCATCCCGTTTACGCCGCTCGCGGTCAAGGCGCTCGCGTAATGCGGTTGTGAGCGCGCCAGTCATGGTTTCGCCCGTTAACTTGGCCAATTCATTGGCCAGCCGGCAGGTCTCAGCGTCGCTGATATTCAGACTCATCAGTTGCCTCCAGGCGGGACATTTCGCCCGCGGGCTACCCTACACCATTGCGATGTTGCTGGCAAGACCAGCCTTCGAACTCCAGGGCATACGCATCCAATTTGGTTTGCCAACGTTGCCGAAGTTCGCCAGAGGGTCCACGAAGGGCATTTTCAAGGAACAGACATAGAGCCTACAGGAGAGCAGGCACAAGGCCTGCCCCTACCGGAGTTTTGAGGGGGATGGGGAGAGGCGAGGCGTGCGGCGGATGCGAGGGCAGGCACAAGGCCTGCCCCTACCGGAGTTTTGAGGGGGGAGGAGTTCTGTGGTGCATTCGGAGATTTTCTGTCACGCCGACAAGATGGTACAGTCAACGGGAATGGTCTGGAAGCGAGAATACAAGTTGACGGGAAATGGGTGTTGACACCTATCTTGGCATGGTACGTACAAGCGTGGAACGCATCGTCGAGGCTTTGAAATGAACACCACTCATTATCCGCACGCCGCCAGAATGTCGCTTCAGGACGTGACCGTCGAGTTCGATGGGCACAAGGCCCTGAATGGCGTCAGTTTCGACGTAGGCGCGGGGACGCTGATGGGCGTTGTAGGACCGAACGGAGCCGGCAAGAGCACGCTGTTCAATGCGATTGCCGGGCTCCTCCCGGTCCGCCGGGGGAAGGTGACCCTTCACCGCGTGGACCAGGGAAACGGTGCCTTGGCCTACGTGCCTCAGCGAGAGAGCGTCAACTGGCGGTTCCCCGTGACCGCCATGGACGTTGTGATGATGGGCCGCTGCTGCCGACTGGGATGGTGCCGGCGGCCCGGGAAGAGAGATCGCGAGCTTGTCGACGACTGTCTGTGCCGCGTGGGCCTGTGGGACCATCGCTCCGCTCTGATGACGGAGCTTTCGGGCGGGCAGAGGCAGAGGGTATTCGTAGCCAGGGCGCTCACCCAGGAGGCGAGTGTGCTTCTCCTGGATGAGGCGTTCAGCGGTGTTGACGCGGGCGCCCAGGAGGGGCTCGTAGAGGTCCTCCAAACGGTGCGCAACGAAGGGCGCATTGTCCTGCTGGCGACCCACGACCTGACCAACCTGGCCGGCCGCTTCGACCAGGTACTGTGTCTGAACCGCCGCGTGTGCGCCTGCGGTCCTCCCGACGAGGTGTTTACGTCCGAGGTCATGGAGCAGCTGTACGGCGCCCCCGGTGTGCACCTCACGAATGACGGGGAACGGTAGCAAGAGGACGTGATTGATTTCTTTGTCGCGCCGCTTGAGTACGGCTTCATGGTGAGGGCCCTGATCGGTTCGGTGCTTGTTGGCGTGATGTGTCCGCTGGTTGGCGCGTACGTTGTCACCAGGAACCTCGCCTTTATGGGGGACGCTCTCGCCCACGCCGTGCTGCCGGGGATGGTGCTTGGGTTCATCGCGGGCATCAACCCGGCCATCGCCGCCGTCCCAACAGGCGTCGCCGTTGCCGTGCTGGTCAGGATTGTGAGCCGGCGCGCGGGACTGAGCACGGATACCTCGATAGGCATCCTCTTTGCGGCCATGTTTGCGCTGGGACTGGCGATGCTGTCGACTGCGACGACGATTCGGGTCGATATGGAAGACCTGCTCCTGGGGCAGCTGCTGGGCATATCTCCGACCAGCATCTATGTGTCGCTTGGGATAACCGCGGCGGTCATCCTGGGGCTGTTCGCTCTGCACCACTGGCTGCTGTTTGCCAGCTTCGACCCCGTGGGGGCCCAGGTTCTCGGTAGGCGTACCAACATCGTCGACTACGTGTTTCTGGTCATGCTTGCCCTTGTAATCGTGATAGGGATTCAGGCGGCGGGTGTGATTCTGGTGATGGCGATGCTGGTGACACCTGCCGCCACGGCCTATCTGCTGGTCAGACGTTTTGTCTCGATGATGATAGCGGCCGCGTTGCTAGGGACCGCGGCCGCCGTGACCGGCCTTTACGTCTCCTACCACTTCAACTTGCCCGCCGGTCCTGCCATGACCCTGGTGGCAAGCGCGATATTCGCACTGGCAGTCGCATTCAGGCGCAGAGCCCCTGTCTGAGAAGTCTCCTCTCGTAAGCGGCTGATCGTCAGAGCTCCGTACGCCGGCAAAGACCTGACCCGCAGTCCTGAAATTCCCAAGACTCCTGCTTCAGACAAGAGCTACCCTGCCGCAAAAGCCGCCCACATCCCCGCAACGTCGGCCTCCTCCACATCTCCGTCATGCACGACAAAACGCACGGCGAAGTCCAGCACGCCGCCCTGCTTCAACGCGTACCCCTGGCGCGCCATCGGATTCACCGTGAGGGTCCCCCAATCCGCCACGAACCACGGGAACCCCTGTGCGCTGGCATAGGGGAACAGGGCCGCGCCGGCGTGCCTGCCCGCCGCAATGGCGCCGGAACAGTCCACCCATTCCGACACGCGGCCGCTGATGGCGGCGGCCCCGGTGCGGCCTTGGGAATCGACCATGGTCGCTCCGCTTGTTACGCGCAGGGGCTCGGTCATGCGCAGTCCGTAGTAGGCGTGGCGGGTCGGGCCGACGTGCAGGTCCCACTCGGCCGGGCGCAGCTGGGAGCGGACGTCGAACAGGTTGGCAATTGCGCCGGGCCGGATATCGATCGTCCGCGTCTCGACCGCCAGCGTGCGCCGCTGGGGCGCGCCCCACTCGATGGGGCCCTGCCAGTGCAGCGTCTGCACAAGCCGCAGGTGGTCTTCGGCCATCTCCTCCGCCTCCACGTCCACGCCCAGGATGCGCCCCGGCGCCCGCCCCTGGAAGACGTCGTTGACGTAGAAGTTATAGTTGGCCTCCTCCAGCGCGCCGCTGGAATAGGGCAGATAGCAGTTGAAGTGGTCGGCGCCGATCCACAGCGAGTTGTGGTGGGGATGGTCGAGCGGCGACTCGCTCGTCACGGCAAAGCCGGCCGGCGTATAGACCGGGAACAGGTAGGCGCGAAACGGGCCCTGGCTCAGTGAGGTGAGGTCCCGGCCCCGCCAGCGCACGTTGAGCCGGTGCGCCTGCGCCCACGCACCCTTGGGCAGCGCCACCTGATCGCCTTCCAGCGAGAAATTTTGCAAGCCTGTCTGCTCGGTCATGGTTATCCCTCCAGCCCCGGTTTATATCGTGATCCTCTGTGTTCTGCGTGGATAATCAACTGTAACCCCTGGGCGCCGTCGCGACAAGCCGCGGAAACCGGGCCCGCGAATTTGGCAAAGCGATCCGCGCCCGGTGCATCCCAGATTTGGGGTGAGAACAAAGGCGAGGGCAGGCACAAGGCCTGCCCCTACCGGAACTTTGAGGGGGGCGGTGGGGGCGGCGCTTCTGCTGCCTCAGAGTCGATGACGGACCGACCATGGTTTTGTCGCTGCCACAGGTTTGCGAGAGCTCACCCCCAATTTTGAACCGCGCCCCGTCTGACTTGCCGCCCACCCGCCCGCTGTTACAATGGGGGAACGGCGGTGGTGAGAACTGCTGTGGTCAGAGACGATGGCGCCGTTCCATTCTGGGCCGCGAAGTGACTAAGACGTAGTTGTTGCCAAGAGAGTCGGGACTGAAGAGTTTCCGGGGGGGGCCGAAGATGCAGAGCAGCGCCAAGACGCCAGAAGAGTACCTGACCGAACTCGAACCCGCCAGGCGCGAGGCCATCTCCGCGGTGCGTAATGTCATCCTCGACAACCTGCCCGACGGTTACGAGGAGGTGATGCAGTTCGGCATGATCTCCTACGTCGTTCCGTCCAGCGCATTCCCCGACACCTATAACGGCCAGCCGCTCATGTACATTGCGCTCGCTTCGCAGAAGCAGTACATGTCCCTGTACCTGACCAGCGTCTACGCCGATGAATCGGTCTCGGACTGGTTCAGGCAGCGGTATCTCGCCACCGGCAAAAAGTTGAACATGGGCAAGTCCTGCGTGCGGTTCCGCAAGCTGGAGGACCTGCCGCTCGACCTGGTGGCCGAGGTTGCCGCCCTTACGTCTCTCGACAGATTCGTCGAAGAGGCCAGGGCCTCCAAGTCAGGTTAGAGGGGCGGAGGGAAGATTCCACTGGTGCAGTCCAGAATTGGGGTGGGAACAAAGGCGAGGAGAGGGAAGTGAGCTTGAGGGGGGAGCGAGGGCAGGCACAAGGCCTGCCCCTACATTTCGGGCTGCCTTCCAGGAGATTGACGCCATAAGATGCAATTGCCCCAGCCTCTTCAGGCGACTTGTCATTACACCTCGGATACCGCACAATGACTTCTATCCAACACACACATCTCTCCAGGTAGTTCAGACAGCCAACACAACCGCGTGCGCGGGCAAACGCAGGAGGAGAAGAACAGCATGACCAGCTCACACGATCAGCCGTTCGGCTGGGCCCTGATCGGCTGCGGCGGCATCGGCAGAAGTCATTCCCGGTGGGCCGTGGATACGCCGGATATCGACGTGCACGCCTTCTGCGACATCAACGAAGAGGCCGCCAGCAGTTACTACGAACAGTTCGAAGGCCGCTACTACACGACCGACGCGGAGCGCGTCTTCGCCGATGACAGTATCGAGATCGTGACCATCGCCACGACGCACGGCACGCACGCGGAGCTGGCCCTGGCCGCGTTCGAGGCGGGCAAGCACGTCTATCTCGAAAAGCCGATGGCCATGACGACCGCCGACTGTATGCGCATCTACCACGCGATGCAGGCGGCAGGCAAGAAGTTGATGATCAACTTTTCCATCCGCTTTTCGGGGGCGACGCGCGCCATCAAGAGCCGTCTGCAACCGGCCAAGGTGAGCCATGCCCAGGTTATGCTGGGACGTGAAGACCTCACGCGCTGGCAGTGGCTGCCCGGCATCGGCGGCGGCCCTCTCTTCGACGTCGGCGTCCACCTGGCCGACCTGCTTTGCTGGATGCACGACTCGCCGCCGGTCGAGATCTGCGCCACGGGCGGCCAGGTCACGCACCCCGGCCAGCTCGCTTCGCCCGAGATTATCGATACGGTCGCGGCCAACATCCGCTTCGCCAACGGCTCCGTCGCCACCTACCTGATGAGCGACGCCGGCTTCAGCGAGAAGCTGACCAAGTGGTTCTTCACCTTTAACGACGGCCAGCAGAGCGCGGTCCTCGACAGGCACTTTCGCCGCGCCACCATCACCACGCCCGATCCGGTCAGCGGCGAGCTGACGACAGAGTCGTACTCTCCGCCCTTCATCGACCGCATGCCGTTGCTGGTCGATGCCATCCGCAACGATACCGATCCCTACGTGCCGGCCTATCCCGGCATTGTGGCCACACTGGTCCTCGAAAACCTCATCGAGTCGGTCCACAGCGGGCAGCCGCAGAAGGTTGAGCTGCCGGCAGAGCTGAACGCGTAGAGCCGGTACATCCCGCATCCAAACCGTCAGGAGCCAATGATGCCCAATATCCGTGTCGCCCAATACGGGACCAAACACGCCCACGCCGCCGGCAAGCTGCGCGCCATCATCGACAATCCGGACGTCGAGCTGGCCGGCGTTTTTGAGCCCGACGAGGAGCGGCGCCGGGCCATGGCCGCGGCCGACGGGCCCTACCAGGACGTGAACTGGTTCGGCAGCGAGAGCGAAATGCTGGAGGACGACAGCATCGTTGCGGTCTCATCCGAAGGCCCCACGCACCACGGCCTCGACCAGACCGAGCGCTGCGTGCAGGCCGGCAAGCACGTATGGTACGACAAACCGGCCGGCGACAACTGGGCCCAGTGGCAGCGCACAATCGCCCTGGCCGAAGAGCGCGGGCTGACCGTCCAGATGGGCTACATGTTCCGCTATCACGCGGGCTTCCAGCAGATCGACGAGTGGGTAAAGTCAGGTTTTCTCGGGGATATTTTCGCCCTGCGCACCCGTATCGGCACGGCCATGGACGAGAAGGCGCGCCGCGAGGTAAGCCGCCATCGCGGGGGCGTGTTTTACGAGCTCGGCTGTCACATGCTCGACCAGGTCGTCTGGCTGCTTGGACGGCCGCGCAAGGTGACCGCGTTCCTGCGCAACGAGACCGGCTTAGTCGCCGAATGTCCCGACAACACCCTCGGGGTCTTCGAATACGAAGGTGCTATGGCGCTGGTCGACACCTCGGCCATGGAGACGCGGCCGGCCGCGCGGCGTTTTGAGGTCTACGGCAGCCGCGGCAGCGCCATCATGGAGCCGCTTGAGCCGGCAACGGAGATCCGGCTCTGTCTCACGGCGGCCCAGGGCGGCTATGCCGAAGGCGACCAGAAGGTCCCCATCGAGATGCAGACGCGTCAGAAGCTGTACGACCTGGAGTTGGTGGATTTTCTGAAAACGATCCAGGGCCAGCAGCCGCCCGCCCGCCCCCTGGCGCACGAGCTGGTTGTGCAGGAGACTCTCCTGCGCGCGACAGGCGAAATAGAGGCGTAAGGTCAGGGCAATTGCATCTAATCTGGTTTGCCAATAGTGCCGAAGTTGGCCAGAGAGTCCACGAAGGGCAGGCACAAGGCCTGCCCCTACGGTAGATTGTGGGGGTGGGCGGAGGGTGCGGTCTGGGTGGGCGTGCGAGGGCAGGCACAAGGCCTGCCCCTACCGCAGTCACATATACACATCAAAGACCCCCACAGACAAAAGGCAAAGACGGTAAGCCAGGGCATGGATAATAAAAAATAGGGT
>VXMH01000099.1 GCA_009841235.1 Caldilineaceae bacterium SB0661_bin_32
CCTTGTGCCTGCCCTCGCACCCCTCGCCCGCGTCGCCTCTCCACATCCCCCTCAACCTCCGGCATGGCCAGGCCTTGTGCCTGCCCTCTGCTGGCCATGCCCCAATTTCAGGAAAGGGGTTGCGCCGGCGAAAAATTTGTGCTAGACTATAGACAAATTCAAAACTGATGCAGCGGCGTGCCCCCAAACGCGCGCCGGCGCATAACACGAGGTCTGGTCTCGTGATAGTGACTTTCTATCACAAGGCCGGGCCTTTTCGCGTTATGGGCAATCGAATCGAGGCGCGCAGACGATGAGATCAGGGCCGCCGGACATGCCGGCGGCCGTTCTGCGGACATGAGTGAAGTACGGGATGGCGGCGACCGAGTGCGCCGCCGTCCCTGAAAAATAAGGCAGTTCAATCCATTTCAGGCAGTAAGCAAAGGAGAGCAGTAATGGTTTTGGAACAGTTTTTCGGGCAGTTGACGGAAATCCTGACGTTCATCAAGGGTCTGCGGCGCCGCGGCGTCCTGCCGTGGGACGGGGACAACGACTACGAGCAGTATGCGCGTGCGGTCGGCAGCGACGGCAACATGTACCGGGCGCAGGCCGCCACCGGGCCGGCCGGCGGCAACGTGCAGGATCCGACGACCGACGCCAACGACCCGCGCATCTGGGTTCTGGACGTGCCGGACGTCGGGGCAGACGCGCAGACCTCCGGGCCGGTTGCGTGGGGCAAGGTGACGGCCAATGGCAGCGGCGTCGATACATTCGGCGTCAAGAGCGTTACCCGAACCGGCGCCGATTCCAGCGAATACGAGTATGAGATCGTCCTGGACGACGGCATTGCGCTGACGGGCAACTGTGTACCGATCATCCAGCCGGTGTCCGACATTCCGACGGTCAGAACGACGCCGAGCACGACTGGATTTACGGTCCAGTTCAGCTCGAACAACCATGCCGGCACAAGCCGCACCTTCTACTTCGCGGTCTTTGGGTCCTGACATGACTATCGTTCGGATCGATCTTTCGCAAACGCGGTGGGCGGGCCATCCGGACCTGCAGCTGCCGGCATCGAAGCGTCTGCACTACATGCACCAGGAACATAAGGGGTACCGCGCGAACTGGCTGCGGGTTCCGAGCGGGTACCGCGTTCGGTTCAGGGGCGGATTGCGCGGCGACGGCGCCGCCAGCTGCTGGTTCGAGGCGGGAACGTATCAGCATCTGCAGTGGTACAAGGACGCGTACCACGAGGATGACCGCTACGTGGTCGAGGTGGAGGAGGCGCCGCACGACGAGTCGGTGTTGACGACGCTGTACGATCACGATCCGTGGCTGCATGCTGAGGACAAGTCCAAGGCGAAGTTCGGCGCATGGTGGCGGCTGCCCCCGGGCCGCCATCATCCATCGGGCGGGGCTTTTCCGAACGACAGGATTTCCAGCCTGCACGTTCCGCAGTTCTTGACGGTCAAGCTGTACAAGGACGAGTTCAACAACTCGGAGCCGCTCGTGCTGGAGGGGCCGGGAACGTACAGGCTGGCGGACTGGGAGTTCGACAACGTACTTACGGCGGTCGAGATCGTGGCCGACGACTTTGTGCTGCATGACGTGAAGTACGACTGGGACAGTGCGAAGCGGCAGGAGAAACAGGTGAGCCTGAACACGCTCACTATTCTGAACCCGTCCAAGGTGCACACCAGCGGAACGATCAGCCAGGATGAGGGCGGCGAGCTGTCTCACTCCGAGGAGTGGCATGCGGAGGCCGGCGTTACGACGAAGGTTGAGTCCGAGATTACGGCCGGGGCAATCTTCGCGAAAGCATCTTTGACGTTGGGCGTGGAGGTGAGCGTATCCGGCGGCTACGGGCAGAGCAAGGCAGAGAGCCGCAGCTACAGCCGCAGCTTCTCCGGCTCAGCGGAGCTGGGCCCGGGCGAGAGCGTGGAAGCGGATCTGGTAGTCAGGATTGTGTCGGTGGAAGTGCCGGCGACCAGGATATGGAAGTCCAAACGAACCGGGGCAGAGATTCGGGACACGGGCATCGTTCGCGATGAGAATGCGGGCGAGGGCCTGGTCGTGTTCCGAGACCCCGAACCAATGGAGGCATAGGATGATCGTAGAGCAGTTTTTTCAGCAGATTTCGGAGAACCTGGCATTCATTGCGGATGCCAGGGCATTCATTGCGGATACGGGGGCATTCATTGAAAGCCTCAAGAGGCGGGGTATCCCTCGTTATGACCCGGACCAGGAGTACGAACGGTATGCCCGCGTTGTTGGCGATGACGGGAAGATATATCGCGCCCTGAGGGCAAACGGGCCCTCCATCGCTATTCAGGACCCGGTGTGGGAGTGGCACGATCCGCGAGTGGTTTGGGCATTGGACGAAACCCGCGGCCCGAAGGGGGAAAAGGGGGATGACGGGGCGCCCGGGGCAGACGGGGCAGACGGCGATCCGGGGCCGCCTGGGGCGGACGGTGTCGATGGGGCTCCTGGAGGGCGTGGTCCGCGAGGATATACGGGTGAACGTGGTCTTCAGGGTCCTCCGGGTCCTCCGGGTCCCCCAGGACCAAAGGGAGACAAGGGCGAACCGGGTTCGACGACTTTTGGTAAGTCGGCGATAAATTGGTGGCGGACAGATCGAAGCGAGGAGCGCAGGCGACACAACTATGCTAGCGATGCTAGCGATGCTAACGATCGTGTGCCGATCGTCTTCGACATCCAGCTGCGGTGCAAGAGACGGCATGAAGGCTGGGAGCTGCACGAGATCGTCCACGTTCCCGGGATGGATATCGGCCTGACGATCTACAACGTGACAGAGGAATTCTATAACTACCATCTCAAGGGGGGCGGCTCCACTACCTACAGCAGTAACAGGGAGTCGGGTACCGGCCCCTGGCTGCCGGCAAAGTCCGGCCATGGTCGAACGAAGGTGCACGCCGACAATTGGGACATTCACGTGGTGGCCAGGTAGACAAGACAGCCGCCTCGGCTGCGAAGAGGCGGTCCTGCAGGAGCTGCGGGGCGTCAGGGAGGCGGCCGGCGGCCGTTCTGCGAACATGAGTGAAGTACGGGATGGCGGCGACCGGGTGCGCCGCCATCCCTGAAAAATAAGGCAGTTCAATCCATTTCAGGCAGTAAGCAAAGGAGAGCAGTAATGGTTTTGGAACAGTTTTTCGGGCAGTTGACGGAAATCCTGACGTTCATCAAGGGTCTGCGGCGCCGCGGCGTCCTGCCGTGGGACGGGGACAACGACTACGAGCAGTATGCGCGTGCGGTCGGCAGCGACGGCAACATGTACCGGGCGCAGGCCGCCACCGGGCCGGCCGGCGGCAACGTGCAGGATCCGACGACCGACGCCAACGACCCGCGCATCTGGGTTCTGGACGTGCCGGACGTCGGGGCAGACGCGCAGACCTCCGGGCCGGTTGCGTGGGGCAAGGTGACGGCCAATGGCAGCGGCGTCGATACATTCGGCGTCAAGAGCGTTACCCGAACCGGCGCCGATTCCAGCGAATACGAGTATGAGATCGTCCTGGACGACGGCATTGCGCTGACGGGCAACTGTGTACCGATCATCCAGCCGGTGTCCGACATTCCGACGGTCAGAACGACGCCGAGCACGACTGGATTTACGGTCCAGTTCAGCTCGAACAACCATGCCGGCACAAGCCGCACCTTCTACTTCGCGGTCTTCGGGTCCTGACATGACGGTTGGGAGATTTTTCCAGCAGATTTCGGAGAACCTGGCATTCATTACGGATGCCAGGGCATTCATGGCGGATACGAAGGTATTCATGGCGGAAACGGGCGCCTTTTTTGAAAGCTACAAGAGGCGGGGTATCCCTCGTTATGACCCGGACCAGGAGTACGATCTGTTTGCCCGCGTTGTTGGCGATGACGGGAAGACATATCGCGCCCGGAGGCCAAACGGGCCCTCCATCGCTGTTCAGGACCCGGTGCGGGAGGATCCGCGAGTGGTTTGGGCATTGGACGAAACCAGCGGCCCGCAAGGACCGCAAGGGCCGCAGGGCCCGCAAGGGCCGCAGGGAGAGAAGGGAGAGCGGGGGCCGCAGGGACCGCGGGGGCCTAAAGGGAGACCAGGGGGATAGCGGCGACCGAGTGCGCCGCCGTCCCTGAAAAATAAGGCAGTTCAATCCATTTCAGGCAGTAAGCAAAGGAGAGCAGTAATGGTTTTGGAACAGTTTTTCGGGCAGTTGACGGAAATCCTGACGTTCATCAAGGGTCTGCGGCGCCGCGGCGTCCTGCCGTGGGACGGGGACAACGACTACGAGCAGTATGCGCGTGCGGTCGGCAGCGACGGCAACATGTACCGGGCGCAGGCCGCCACCGGGCCGGCCGGCGGCAACGTGCAGGATCCGACGACCGACGCCAACGACCCGCGCATCTGGGTTCTGGACGTGCCGGACGTCGGGGCAGACGCGCAGACCTCCGGGCCGGTTGCGTGGGGCAAGGTGACGGCCAATGGCAGCGGCGTCGATACATTCGGCGTCAAGAGCGTTACCCGAACCGGCGCCGATTCCAGCGAATACGAGTATGAGATCGTCCTGGACGACGGCATTGCGCTGACGGGCAACTGTGTACCGATCATCCAGCCGGTGGCCGACATTCCGACGATCAGGACGACGCCGAGCACGACTGGATTTACGGTCCAGTTCAGCTCGAACAACTACGCCGGCGCCAGCCGCACCTTCTACTTCGCGGTCTTTGGGTCCTGACATGACGGTTGAGAGATTTTTCCAGCAGATTTCGGAGAACCTGGCATTCATTGCGGATGCCAGGACATTCATGGCGGATACGAGGGTATTCATTGCGGATACGAAGGCCTATATTGAAAGCCTCAAGAGGCGGGGTATCTCTCGTTATGACCCGGACCAGGAGTACGAGCTGTATGCCCGCGTTGTTGGCAATGACGGGAAGATATATCGCGCCCTGAGGGCAAACGGGCCCTCCATCGCCGTTCAGGACCCGGTGTGGGAGTGGCACGATCCGCGAGTGGTTTGGGCATTGGAAGAAACCAGCGGCCCGCAAGGACCGGAGGGGCCGGAAGGGCCGGAGGGACCGCAAGGGCCGCAGGGAGAGAGGGGAGAGCGGGGGCCGCAAGGGCCGCGGGGGCCTAAAGGCGACACAGGACCGCCGCCATCGAATGCGCCTGGAACGCCTACCAGCGTATCCGTGAGCAACATTCAGAGAACGCGTGCGACCCTTAACTATCAGCGCAATACCAGCGGCGGCACTGCAGGGTGGATGGAGTACTACGTGACGAGTTCGTCCGGCGCCATCGTCGACCAGAGCACCTTCCCGCACTATCCGCCGCATGGGGCCGTGGGAATAAGCAATTTGCAGCCGGGCATGAGATACACCGCCCATTGTCGCCTGGGTAGCAGTACCGGAGCTTCGGCCTACGTGACAAGGAGTTTCACCACGCCCGCCTGATGAATGAAAGGCATCCGCCTGATCATCCTGTCAGCGACTTATGCCTGCCCCTGTGCGTTGAGACATTGCCTGTACGCACAGGGGCAGGTCGTTTGTCCGCAGATATGAGGTCGAGGCTGAGTTCGATGCCAGGGCCGCAGACGATCAGATCGAATTTCATCCGCCATGAGCGAGAGGGCTATGGACCAGAGAGAGGAAGCGACGTACGAAGATGCAGTCCTGCAGGAGCTGCGGGGCATCAGGGAGACGGCAAGCCAGGCCAGCGGCAAGCTGGACATGCTGGCGGTGATCGACAAAAAGCTGGGGAAAGGCGTCAGGCGGAACGGCTTCTGGCAGGGCCTGACGGCGTTCTGGCAAAGCATGACGATGACGAACCGGACGATCCTGGTCATTGCGATCGCGTCGGTACTGATGCACGCCGCGGGCCTGGAGGGGCGCGAAATTATTGAAGGCCTGATGCCTGGCCGCTGATCAACCTCCGAACTCGGAGGTTGATGCGCAAAACGACGGGAGAAAAACAAATGACGAAGCTGGCTTATCACGTGCAGGGCTTCACGCCGGCGGCGATCGCCGCGGTGACGGCGCAGCGCAACGCCAAGATGATCAAGACGATGGACCTGCAGCCGTGGGCTATCGACGCGCTGAAGGTGTGGAAGAAGAACAACCCGGGCGGAATCGTCACCTACCGCCACTATATCGGCGAGGAAGCCGAGGGGCCGAACGCGCAGCTGGAGCGCTGGCGCGAGTTCTGCAACAGGCTGATCGTCTACCTCAAGGAGAACGCGCCGCCGAACCTGGTCGATGCCGTCTATCTGCCCTTCAACGAGATCGCGCCCTACGGCGGGGCCGCGCTGGACCGCTACGTGGAACTGATGCCGCAGATGGCCGACCATCTGCGCAGCGCGAGCGACTGGCACAACTACGACCTGAAGATCATCGGGGGCAACTGGTCCGTTACCACGCCTCATCCCCCGGAGGCGTGGCACGGCATCGCGCCGGCCTTCCCCAGCCTCGACTATCTGTGCCTGCACCGCTATTCGAAGAGATCGCTGCAGGAGGAGCAGGACACGCTCTACGACTTCGAGGAGATCTACCGCAATCTGCGCGCGCGCGGGCAGCGGCCGCCGCCGCTCATCCTGGGCGAGTTCGGCGTGGACGGCGCGCTGTGGACGGACGCGAGCATGCCGCGCGAAGAGCGGTACAAGGGCTGGCAGGCGTTCATGCCGGCGGCCGAATATGCGCAGCAGCTGGCCGAGGCGGACGCCAGGCTGCAGGCGCTCGACTTCGTGCATTCGGCCGCGGTGTTCAACCTGGACCAGTACCCGCCGGTCGATTGGGGCTCCTATCTGTATGCGGAGCAGCCGGAGATCGTGACGGTATTCAGCCGGCCGGACGGCGCGGGCGCGGTCAGGCCGGTCGAGGTGCCGGCGCCGGCGCCGGTTATGCAGACGGAGCCCGGGCTGCCGTCCTGGCTGCACAACGACCTGGCGGCGCTGTGGCGGCAGTGGCGGGGCGACGAGCGCAATGAATGGGTTCCCGGCACGGCCCGGGAAAAGGCGGAGTTCTGGGCGCATGCCGGCAGGGTGGGCGTCGACGTGAGCAGGTACGGCGAACCTGTGGAGAGGCCGGCGGCGGACGCGGCGCCGGACGGCGGCCCGGTCGCGGACAGCGTTGGCGTCATTGCACGCTGGATGGCGCGGGAAACGGGCGCGGCCCCGGCGCTGTGGCAGGCGGTCATCGACATCGAGACGGGCGGGGCCGGCCTTACGGATGACGGCTACCCGATCTGCCGCTTCGAGCTGGCGCAGTGGCGGCGGCGCAACGGCGACGGCGCGTGGGCGCAGGCGGACCCGCACTTTGAGGGGGAACAGACGTGGCAGGGCGATGACGATCTGGTGAACATGGACGGCGCCTGGCGGCCTATCCACGGCGACCAGGCCTTTCGGCGCTCGGTGATCGCGTTTGCGAGCACGTTCGGCAATCCCGACGAGGCGTTCGCCTGTTCGTCGTGGGGGCTGTTCCAGCTGATGGGATGGCACCATGCGCTGGCCGGTTATGCGACTGCCGAGGCGATGGCGCAGGCCTTCGCCGAATCCGAAGAGGTGCAGGCGGCCGGTTATCTCAAGTGGGCGCAGGCGCGGGGCGCGGTGGCTGCGCTCAAGCGCGGCGACCTGGCCGGCTTTGTGCGGATTCACAACGGGCGCGGCCAGGTGGCGCGGGTGACGGCGCTGCTGGAGCGCGCGGCGCGGCGTCACGGGTTCAGTTTTTAGTGAGCTGCAGGGGACAGGTGCGCGAGAACGGCGGTTACCGGCCACCATCCCCTGCAGCTCTTTTTTCTTCACTCTCCTCTCTCTGCGCTCATGCGCGCCACGGGGGGATGAGGTCGCGCAGGCCGTCGACCGACTCCAGGACCAGCTCGGCGGCGCCGTTGTGGTCCAGCTGGCCGGCGGCGACTTTTTCGTAGAAGTCCACGTAGGCGTTGACGGCGCGGCGGACGAGGTCGCTGGTCGAACCGACTCCGTTGTCTGCGTCGGTGTTGCGGATGTCGGCGAGGACGCTGTCGAGGCGCCGGTACTCTTCGTCAGTGAAGGTTGTGGTTACTGGCTGTGCCACTGGCATCTCCTTGGGAGCTTTCGCGTTCTGCGCCTGCGCCATAGCGTTGATTCATGCAGGTTGATTCATGCAGCGTTAATTCATGCAGCCTGTTCGAGGCGCTCACCTGCGGCTCCTTTTGTAATCGCAGCCAATTGTAATCGCAGCCAATTGTAATCGCAGCCAGACACGCTTTGCAGATGCGCGTGCGGCCGTCCGGTTGGCGGCTATGGAAGTGGAACCTGGCGCCCGGCTTCCTTTTACGGCAGCACGGGCAGGCTTTGCGCGGCGCGGCTGTCAATGAGGCCCGCCTCGTGCGGCAGCAATAGATCGATGTGGACCGTGCGGCCGGTGAGTCCGGACAGCTCCTTTATCATGCGCTTGACGGCCCTCTGCTCGATCCACCGGCGCGTGTACGCGTTGGGGACGCGGATATGGAAATGTCCTGCCTTTTCCCTGACGAAAACGATGCCCCGCAGCCAGGTCTCGAATGTCGTGACCGGCAGCTCATGTCCCATCTGGGCGATCATGCACTGCCATGCCTGGCGCGCCGGCATCGGGCCGGCTGTTTCAGCGAGAGCCGAATCGCTATCGGTTGCTGGAAGATCCCCCGGCAGCGGCGCTGCCTTTGGGGGATCTTTCTTTGCCGTATGATCTTTACTGATCTTTACGCTGCTGTGGGACGCGCGCTCAGTGTCGGAATCTGATCGCTCAGCGCGCGTCGATTTGCGGGACGCGCGCCCAGTGTCGGAATTTGATCGCTCAGCGCGCGTCGATTCGGGACGCGCGTCCAGTGTCGGAATTTGATCGCTCAGCGCGCGTGACTGGAGTAATCGGGCCTGTGCCGGCTCCCCTGTTCGGCGCTCCCTGGCGCGATCTCTGATGGCCGCCAGGTTGCCGTGAAACTTTTCGTCGACGATGGCGATGTGCATCCAGCGGTCGCGCAGATAGCGCGCGCCGTTATGCGCTACGCGCAGCAGGCCGGTCTTGACGAGGCGGTCTATGGATGTGCGGAGCATGCGCTCGGGCCTGGTGCCGTTGCGGTAGGGCATAAGATCGAGGAGGACGGGAAAGCGGATGTCGAGGTCGCGGAGCTGGGCGTCGTTCCACCTGTGGCAGATGACGATCATCAGCGCGTAGTCTGACGTTTCCATCGCGGTGAGATGTCCGCACTGGAGAAAGGCTTCGACGCGTTGTGTACCCATTACGCTTTCCCTGTCTGGCGCCCGGCGCACAGACCGGCGGGTTTGCGTTTTTTGTTGGGCATGTTATCCTCTCTGGCGTGTGGGAGATTGGATGGCTTGGGCTTGAATTGGGGGAGCCGGGTTATCCGGTCTCTCTTCTTTTTTGCCCTTGGGCGCTACGCCAAGATTGCGATCACGCATAAAAGCAGGCTCAAGCCCGGCAACGCCAAAATACCGGCACAAAACCGGTACTATGGCCGTGCAACAGTTGGCGCACAACCGCAGATCGGTGTTTGCGCCATCTTGCCAGCAAATGAAGTTATGCAAATATTTGAGGGAAGTCACGAGCCTCAACCTCGTGGCCTGGCGGGGCTTGGGGGGTAAGGTGTCACGGCCGCCCCCCGGGTCCCGCGTTGCTTTCATCGCGGTAACAGGAATTTTACCGCAAGCGAAAAACTGCGCAAAACCGAGGCCGATCAATATCAAATTAGTGGTGTTAGTTTTTTCTCTTGCGCGGCGGCGGGAAGAAGGGTCGCGGAGAAGGGCAAAGGTGCGGCACAGGATTGCGATCCGCTCCTCGGTTATCGCTCTCCATGATGGTCCTCCCTGGAGACAACGTCTGACTCTATGCCTAAAGCGGACACCACCTTTTTAATTCTGGCCAAGCTGGCAGAAGCGTAGTCGTTCGCCTCATAGCGCTGAATCTGTTGCTCTTTCACTCCGAGGCGATCAGCCAGGCCCCGTTGACTGAGGCCGCTCGCAATACGCGCGCTGATCAGAAGTTTGGGGAGTTCCGAGATACTCGCCAATTGCTCAAACGCAAAGTTGCCGGCCTTAAGAACCTCATATTCCCGGATATCCGCCTCCAGGTCGGAAAGCTGGCTCTGCAGCGCCTTCTTCTGTACAGCGAGTAATGGTGGATGGCGTTCGGATTGATCTGCCGCACCGGAATCAAGTTTACGCAGCGCCTCAGAAAATCGGTCTGCTTGCGCCTTGGTGATGAGATACTGCCGTTCATTCTTGATCATGTAAGATCTCCTGGATCCAGGGCTATGATGCCTTTCCGGTCACCTGTGTCTTTAACGTTGTGTTTATGGATTGTCAAGCGGTTGGTTTTTGCACAGGGAATGTGTTACTTTTTGTATGATATAAGTATACGTTAAGTCAAATTATCGCGCATTTATGAAAACGGGCGTTTTGGAGGTCTTTTCGGACAATGGATAGGGAGATGCGTTCGGATCAGGACGGCGCGGGCGAGGCGGCGCTGGTTGCCGTGCAGGAGGCCGCGCCCGGGCTCGCGAGGACTCTCGATCCTGAAGATGCGACGCGCTTCGAGGCCGCGCTGGAGGCGCTGGCGCCGAACACGCGGCGGGCCTACGGCGTCGCGCTGGCGGCGTGGGCGCGGTGGGCGGATTTGCAGGGCGTCGACGCGTTGACTGCGTCGCCGTTTGCGGTGCGCGCCTACCTGCAGGAACGGGCGGAGGAGGGCGCCGGCATCTCTTCGCTGCGGCTGACCGCGGCGGCGCTGCGCAAGGTGCAGACGCTGGCCGGCGCGGAGCCGACCGCGCACGACCAGGTTGTGACGGATACGATCAGCGGGCTGGCGCGGCAGGCGTCTGCGCCGCGGCAGGCCTACGCGCTGACCGCGGAGGCGCTGGCGGTTATCACGGCGACGGCGTGCCGGCCGCGTGTGGGGCGGGGCGGCAGGATGGAGCGGCCCGAGCAGGCGCGGCGGCGGGGGCTGGTCGATATTGCGCTGTGCCGGGTGCTGTCGGACGCGGGTCTGCGGCGCTCGGAGGCGGCTGCGCTTACGTGGGACAGTTTTGCGCGCTGGGAGGACGGGTCGGGCCGGCTGACGGTTAGCCGCTCGAAGACGGATGCGGAGGCGCGCACGGTCTATCTGACGCCGGCGTCGGTGGCGGCTTTGCGGGCGATGCGGCCGGCGGGCGCGCACGGGGGGCGTTCGGTGTTCGGGCTGTCCGCGGCTTCGATCTCGCGGCGCATCCGGACGGCGGCCGCGGCGGCGGGGCTGGGGCCGGGCTTTTCGGGGCATTCGGGACGCGTGGGGATGGCGCGGCGGATGGCCGCGGCCGGCGCGCCGACGCATGAGATCATGGCGCAGGGACGCTGGAAGACGGCCAGGATGGTGGAGGTGTACACGCGGGCGGAGGAGGCGGGTCGGGCGGCGAAGTGGCTGGCGTGAGGGGCAGTTTTTTCGTTGCGCCGGCGTCAGGGGCGGATGCAGGAAGGAGAGACGGACAGTGCAAAAGGACAGTGCAAAAGGCCCTGTGCAGGCATTGACAGCGGCACAACTGTTGTGGATGATACGGGATGATCGACGCGGGAGGGTTTGAAACAGATGGGAGCGGCTGGACGTCAGTTGCACGTGTGCATCAGCGGTTTCGCCGGGCCCGACGGCCGCGGCGATGAGAGGAGAGCAGGTTGTCAATGACAGCAGCCGGCGCAAACGGGTCCACGGTCAATCAAAGCGGCAAGGCAGCGTCGAACGGCAAGGGTCGTTTGACGGGTGAGAGGGCAGGGGCAGGTGATGACCTGAAGGCCGGGCGGAGGATCCCGATACTGTCCGACAAGGTGGTCAACGTTGCGTCTGTGCCGCAGCGCAGCCCTTTACGCTACCCGGGCGGCAAGACCTGGCTGGTGCCCGAAATACGGAAGTTTCTTCAAGGGCTCGACTTCCGGCCGGAGGTGTTCGTCGAGCCGTTTGCCGGCGGCGGCATCGCGTCTCTGACGGCGGTTATGGACGATTATGTGGACCGGGCGGTGCTTTGCGAGAAGGATCCGGACGTATCAAACCTCTGGCGGTGCATGCTCGCTGACGCCGAGGCGCTGGCCCGGCGGGTGGAGCGTTTCGCGGCGACTCCGGAGAACGTGCGCGCGGTGATCGCGGACGCCGGCGTGTCCGGTATGGACGCCGCTTTTCGGACGCTGTTGTGGAACAGGATCAGTCGCGGCGGCATCATGGCCAAGGGCGCTTCGGTGATGAAGCAGGGGGAGAATGGCAAGGGGATTGCATCGCGCTGGTACGCGGACACGCTTGCGGCGCGCATCCGCACGATAGGGCGTCATGCAGCGCGCCTCAGTTTTTTCGAGGGGGACGGGGTGGGCCTGGTGGCGTTGTGCAGGGACAGCTCGTCGGCCGCGTTTTTCATCGACCCGCCCTACACGGCCGCGGGCAAGCGGGCAGGGAGGCGTTTGTATACCTATAACGAGATCGACCATGAAGTTCTGTTCGAGCGCATGTCCGAGGTGCGAGGCGTCTTTATGATGACGTATGACGAAAGCCCCGACGTTATCGAGATGGCGCGCAGACGGGGATTCCACCTGGCGAAGGTTCCAATGAAGAGCACGCATCACGCGGTGATGTACGAGCTCCTGATCAGTTCGCACGAGTTGGCGCCGTGAGGGGTGATTTCGCAGCCATGAGTGTGTCCTGTGGACCGGTGACGTGGGTCCAGCCTGGCGCGGCGAGAGCGCCGTCAACCTGAACTTTCGGTAGCGGCAAAGAATTTTTTGCCGTCGAAATGAATCATGTGATCCGGAATCTCGGCAACCCCAACTGTTTCAATACGTCGCGCGCCTCTTCGATCTTGCTCATGCGGCCGCCGGTCCTCGCTCCACACAAAGCCGAGGGGAGATGTCGAGAACGCTGGCGACCAGGGAATCGATGAAGCCGAGGAGATCGTTCTCGGAGTCGATCCGGGTTTGGACCGCCTCACCAATGGAGCGGATCTGTTTTTCGTCCGGGAGCGGCATGGCGCGCAGCTCGGTTGCGCTGACCTGCGTGTTTCCGTTTGAGATACGGAAATACCTGTCCAGGAGGGTCGAATTGAAGAGAGCGGAGAGGCCGTAAGCCAGCTCCGCATCGATTGGCCTTGATACCCCGTGAATGTAGTTCAGATGATTTTCCAGCCCCACTCTGTCCGCTTTCAGCCATCCCCGGCAAAGAGGGGCGGCTACCAAACGCCGCGGTTCTTCCTTGGCGCTGAACCGCCGGAGAAGTATATAGGTTGCGTCCCGCACCAGGATCTTTGTCGACTCTGAGGCAACTCTGATCCGCTGAGGCTTATTTGTCCCTTGCGCAGGCCAGTCCGTCCTCATCGGGCGAACGTTTTGCATCCACAGCAGCGGCACGGTGGAGGGCTCTTCTTTTGAACTGGACAGGAACCGGGTGGCCCGAAACGGCACAACGGGACCGGTTGAGATCTCCAGGCCAAGGGTATGGAGCGAATTGGGCCAGCTCCGAATAACCCGCATCAGGTCGAGATCACTCTCGCAAAGGGGAATGGACAGCTCCCTGTTTTTGCTTGCCGGGTCCAGCACGGAGTCCATGCCTGCAAGGAACCGCTGACTGTCAGCGATGTCGGCCGCCCCCCTGCTATGTGAGATCAGCACGTCACCCCCTCCACCGGACCCGCTCCCCTTGCATCGTTGCGCCTTTATGATCAGATTTTCCTGGAGCACCGTCTGACCTTTGAATACTTCTTTCCGAGACTCGAAGAGATGAATGGCGCTGGGGGAAACGATTCGGAAGAACAGTTCTCGAAATCTCTTGAAGTATGGCCCGGAGGCAAAGCTTCTTGGCACAATGAACACGAGAGCTCCGGATTCGGACAACAGCTCGGCAGAAATTGCCATGAAGAGGGCGTAGATATTTGGCTGCCCGTACACGACGGCCGCCCTTGCCGAGGCTCTTGGGTCGTCCTTTCTGATCTTGAAGTAAGGGGGATTGGATATCACGAGGTCATAGTCTGCGCGGGGCGCGAGCTCTTTTCCATTTTCCCCGCGGGCCGCTTCCTCGAGCAGAGGCGCTGCTGCGTAGTCCAGCACGAAATCTTTATTCCTGACCTCAAAGGTCAAGGCAACGCCATGATGAGAAAGCCAGTCACGCGAGTAGTCGAGAACGCGGTGCGTGAGGCGGCTCAGAAGCGGGTCCGTCTCGTATGTGTCAACGTGCAGCCTTTGAACGGCCTCGCTGCGGGATACTGCCTCACACACGGAAGCGGTCAGGATTCCCGCGCCGCTCCCCGGATCCAGCACGCGCAAATGAGGCGCCGAGTAGGTAGAACAAGCCGCCATGAAGCGGGCAACGGAAGCAGGGGTCAGGTAATGTCCGCCTGTCTTTCGATGCTTAAGTTTGGCGAAGGACAGGTAGGCTTCTCCGAGAGCCTCGGCGTACGCAACCGGGGTTGAGCCGGCACCGGGCGAGGGGATGTCGAACGCGCTTGAGGACGCAACGAAAGCACTCGAACGGGGCCCTGCCGCCTGATCAGTCATAGGATAATACGGCGTTGATCATCAGCCTTTGCGGGGTTACGTGCCGGCAGAGCGGATGCCGAAGGACTCACACGCTAAGTTATAGCAGCCTGATCGCGGTTTAGCAAGCGGCCGGTCTCCGTCTGCGAGGCGTGAGAAGACTACAGACCAGACCCCAACAAACCCCGCGCTCATCCGTACAGGCGCAGGTAGTGGACGTAGCAGATGAGGATGGCCTGGAGGTAGCGGCGCGTTCTGTGGTAGGGGACGTTGTGGATGAAGAGGGCGTCGTCGGGGTCGGTGTGGGTGAGCCAGTATTTGGCCTTGCGGGGGCCGGCGTTGTATCCGGCGAGGGCGGCGAAGCGGCTGGCGTGAGGGGTGGCGCGGCGCTCAAAGCGCCGCGTGGAGCGTTGCGCGTAAGGCGTTGAGCTTCTCCGTCTCCCAAGCCTGATAGTCCTCCGGCGCCTGCCAGAATTCTTGCCACGCGTCGTTGAGAAGGGCGACTCCCGGCACCTGGGTATCCGGTTCGGCTACGACCACGCCGCTCCCTTTGATGCTTTCTTCTGCCGCCGAGACAGTTCCAGACAGGAGTATATCCGGGTAGCACTGCCGGTATTCCGGGGCGGGAGAGTAATCCATGATTCTCAGATAGTCCCGCCAAGTCTCTTCGATCTGTTTGGCTTCGGCGTCAAAGCCGAGCGCCGTCAGCATCAGAAGCGCCGCGCGCATTCTGGCGTCATCTGCCGGGTGCGTCGTCGTGGATACCAGGGGCGTTTCAAAGGGGTCACCGCCGCGCTCGATGCAAAGATGATAGTGCGACCAGGCAAAGGCGGGCCCTGCAGTCGAAACCGCGAACAGATCGCAGAAAAACTCCTGCATCCAATACTTACTCCAGGAGGTCATCCACAGCTGAAGCTGATCGCGAAGCCCTGCGGGTTTGCGCAGACGCTCGGCGGCGATCGTTTCATCGCGAAAGTGCCTCACCATCTCAAATTGACTTCGCACGTAGGCGGCATGATACGTTTCAAGTTCCGGGAGATCGATATGCGGTGCGTGATGGAAAAGATGGCACAGTTCGTGATAGAGGTCGGGCAGATGGAGGAGGAACCGGCTTTCCAACAGAGGTACGCAAAGGAGCTCGAAGCCGGGGTATATTTGGAAATAGTCCTGTGATATGTGACTGGCAGTCGGGGAGCGCAGCGGGAAAGCTATCTCACTACATATTTTCGTAATGAAGCGATTGAGAAAACTGTCATCCGGGCTGATTCGGCTGAGAGCGAATACGCCGATTCCTTCAACACTGTTGAGATGTTCCACAAGGCGTTTGAATCGCCTGACGCGCAGAGGGGTCTGCAGCGTCGTATCGACAACCGTCTCCTGGGCGAGGCTTTGGAGTTCTGCCTGGATGTTTTCAAGCTGCTTCAGACAAAGCCGGCGCAGACCATCATATTCAGGGGGATATTGTCTTTGCACGATCCGGCGCAGCTGCCGAGTCCGCTCTAACGATTGACCCACCAAACCGATCAGATACTTTTCAACCATCAGCGCTTTCGCAGCCGGCGCGCAATGTCGGCCCGCTCCTGCTCCAGTCCTTGGGCGAGTTCCCCGAGCTGTCTCAGATAGGCCTGATCAACGTCCCCTTTCTGAAGTCGCTCACCAAGCTGTTTCAGGTCTGCCAAAGGTTTGCCCGAGCTTGTCCTGAGCAGGCTATCCAGCGTCAGTGCCTCCGAGGACTGGGATTCCAGGCCTTGATCGCTGGCGTCGACGAAGAGCTGCGCCAGTTTCTTCTGGTCCGGGTCGGTCGGGTCAGCCTTCTCACGGCCCAGGCGCTCGATCACCCTGTCGATCAGCACGCCGTATTTTTCGATGTTGGCGTAAACGCCGGTCAATAGACTCAGATCACTCATGTCTCCCTCTCCTTTCAGGACCGGCTTTCCTCAAATTCGATTAGGACCAACGCACTAGCGTCTGCTCCTGCGCGAGCGGATAAATTGCAGGTATTCGACGAGCGCTTCCTCTTCTTCCTCTGTGACCGCGCCGATGCGGGCCGCAAAGGTATCGCGGGCGGTCTGGGATTCAGCGGACGGCACTTTCGGGATCGGAAATCCGGCAAGCTCCATGAGCAACTCGTAGGGCACCCGGTAGAGTTGGGCGAGCTTGTGCAGATTTTGCGGCGACGGCGTCTTGATCTTGCCGTGCTCCAACTGGCTGAGATAGGCGTTGGATATTCCAGTCTCTTTCTCTACAGCCCGGAGCGACATGTCCAATTTGCTGCGCGCGGAGGAGAGAAAGGCTCCCAATTTGACTGTGTTCTGCGCCATGTTGCTAAGTGTACTTAGCATTGCTAAATTTGCCAAGCAAAAACCGAGGAGAGAGAGGAGAGAAGACGGTGGACCCCAACAAACCCCGCGCTCATCCGTACAGGCGCAGGTAGTGGGCGTAGCAGATGAGGATGGCCTGGAGGTAGCGGCGCGTTCTGTGGTAGGGGACGTTGTGGATGAAGAGGGCGTCGTCGGGGTCGGTGTGGGTGAGCCAGTATTTGGCCTTGCGGGGGCCGGCGTTGTATCCGGCGAGGGCGGCGATGTCGTTGCCGGCGACGTAGTCGCGCGCCCAGCGCAGGTAGTATGCGCCGAAACGGATGCTGACGATGGGATAGTCGAGCAGCTCGGTGGTGTAGTTGGGGTAGTTGAGCGTCTGGGCGATCTCCCAGCCGGTGCCGGGCAGGATCTGCATGAGGCCGCGGGCGCCGGCGTAGGAACGGGCGGCAGGCTCGAAGCGGCTCTCCTGAAAGATGAGGCCGTAGAGAAGCTGCGGGGCGAGCTGAAACTCTGCGGCCTGCTGCTCGACGAGGCGGGCGTAGTGGCCGGGGTAGGCGAAACGCTGGATGAAGAGCGGCGCCCGGGAAGTGCGCTCCGCGGGGCTGAGCTCGATGAGACGGTGGGCCGCCGAAAGGGAGAGGCGGTTGGCGCCCGATTTGTGGAAGCGCAGCATGAGGGGATAGAGCACGGCCGGGTCGTTGTGAGAACGCCAGAAGATCTGCTCCAACAGCTGCAGTCCCTCGGCGCGGCGGCCGAGCGCCAGCAGGAGCTCGCCCTTGACGAGGTCCGGGTCGTTGAGCACGGTGCGGGGCAGCTCCCATGGCCGGTCGCGGCCTGCGGCGGCTGCGGTGTTCTGGGCGTGCGGGAAGCCGTGCGGGCCGCTCAGCCACGCTTCGGCGAATGCGCGGCTGCCGTCGTCGCCGGGCAGGGCGGGCGCGGTCGTGTCGATGCCGGCCATGCGGGGGATGAGGTTGCGGCCGGGATGCGCGGCGCCGGCGTCGAGGCGGGCCAGGATGCCGTAGTATGATTCGGGGGCGCGGGCGGCGAGGGCGCGCCAGTGGGCGCGCGCCTTTGTGACTTCGCCGCGGGCATGGCGGGCGCGGCCGAGCCAGTAGGTTGCGAAGTCCGGCTGCGCACCGGGATGTTCGGAGAGCAGCCGCTCGAAGAGGTTGGCGGCGAGCTGGTAGCGGCCGTGTTCGAAGGCGCCGATGCCGGCGGCGGCCAGCCCGTCGGCGGCGCGCGGGCTGCCGGGGTAGGCGTCGGCCAGCCGGAGCAGGTCGGCGACGGCTTCGTCAAGCGGGTCGACCGCGGTGCGGACGTCCTGTTCAGTGCCGGCGGGGCGGGTCTCGGCGGTGAGAGAGGAGAGTGCGCTCAGCCACAGCGCTTGGGGCGCGAGGGGGTCGTCGGGATGCTCCCTGGCGAAGGTGCGGTAGATGCGGCGTCCTTCGGCGGGCGCGCCCTCTGCGATGGCGGTTTGCGCCCGCGCCAGCCAGGCTTCGCCAAGGCAGGGACAGCCGGGAAAGCCGGTGAGGACGCGGTCGAGGGCGAGGCGGGCCTCCGGCCACTGTTCCAACCCGATGCGGGCGCGTGCGGTTCCCAGCCAGGCTTCGCCGGCGCGGGCGGCCTGCGGCGATTCTGCGAGATACTCTTCAAAGGCGGAGACGGCGGGCAGCCAGGCTTCGGCGAAGAGGTAGATCTCGCCGCGCAGGAGGGGGTCGACGGGCGCGTCTCTGTTCTCCAGCTGGATGAGGGAGAGGTAGGCGGCGTCGCTGGCCGGGTTGTCGGTCAGGGCGGCGCGCCAGCGGTCGATGGCGGTCTGCCGGTCGCCGGCGGCGGCGTGGGCGATGCCGGCGCGATAGAGGTAGCCGGCGCGGTAGATGGGCGTTTCCGCGTCGCCGGATATGTTGTCGAAGGCGCGGGCGGCCTGGTCGGGGCTGTCGAGGATCTGGTCGTAGACGGCGGCGGCTTCGCGCCAGCGGCCCATGCTCTCAAAGACGGCTGCCAGCCGCTCGAGGAGGCGGACCTGCTCGTCTGCGGTTATGGCTGCGGCGGCGGCGCGGCGGAGCGCGGCGGCGGCCTGCGCCGGTTCGTCCAGGGCGAGCAGTGCGCCGGCGATGCGCTCTTCCACGACGCCGGCGAGCTGGGGCCGCTGCTCGAGGAAGGCGCGGTAGGCGGTCGCGGCTTCTGTGTGGCGCTCCAGGCCGGCCAGGGCCTCGCCGTGCAGGAAGAGGCTGTTGATGAGGAGCTGCGCCACGGTTTCTGCGGGCGCGGCCGGCAGGCTGATCTCGCCGGCGGCGAGGGCGCGGCCCATGCGGCGGAGCTGCTCGAGGGCGTCGAGGGCCTGTTGGGGGTTGTCAGCGGCGAGGTAGGCGAGGGCGAGGCGGTAGAGGATGGCGGCGCGCTGCTGCGTGCGTGCGGCGGGGGGTGTCTGCGGCCCCTGGGCAGGCGCGGTGGGGAGGCCGTCCAGCAGGGATTGCAGCAGTTTTTGCTCCTGGCCGTAGTCGCCGATGCGGTGCAGCCAGGCGGCCCGGTCGAGCAGGGATGCGGGCGCGGCAGGGCCGGGCGGGGGTGATGAAGTCGGGGT
>VXMH01000046.1 GCA_009841235.1 Caldilineaceae bacterium SB0661_bin_32
CGACGGGCCGCCACACGGCCTGCCCTTACCGTAGGTTTGCGGGGGAGGGGGAGAGGCGAGGCGGGCGAGGGGGGCGAGGGCAGGGGCACGGCCATGCGCTTCGGGTAGCCTCCCAGAAGATTGACGCAATAAGATGCGATTGCCCTGAGAGAACTCTTGGAACTCATGCCCTCCAATGATAGAATTAGCCGTTTTGAAGATGACTGGCGAGCAGCGTACTTGGAGTACAAAGAAGATTCATGGCAATTGAAGTGAGCTTTCCAACCGACTCGGACGGATTCCTTTCGCAGGAATGCCCATCATGCGTTCAACGATTCAAAGTCTTGTTTGGCCAAGGCAGTGAAGAACCTATTTCATTCTGTCCCTACTGTGGTTACAACGACCAGGGCTGTTGGTCTACCCAGGAGCAGAACAGTCACATGCAGGAGGTCGCCCTGGATGTCTTAGTTGTACCGGAATTGAAAAAGCTAGAACGAAAATTCAAGAGGGCATCGGGCGGGCTCATCAGTGCCAGCCTCAACACCGATTTACCACAACCGTCCCCTCCGCCCATGGAGACCGATGATCCTTTTGATATCATACACTTCCCATGCTGTCAGGAAACTGTGAAAGTAAATCTACAGCAGAGTCACTTCTGCATTATATGCGGTACGGAGGTAGATATGAACATTAGCGAAGCAAAGCGGGTGTTTCTGAGTCACAAAGGCGTCAACAAAGACATTGTGATCGATTTCAAAGAAACGTTGGAGCTTTTGGGCTATGAACCGTGGCTTGATGAAGATGCGATGCCGGCCGGCACTCCACTTGAGCGGGGTCTTCTGCAAGGGATGAAGGACTCTTGTGGCGTCGTCTTTTTTGTAACGCCTGAGTTCAAGGATGAGGGATATTTGGAGACCGAGATCAATTACGCTATGTCGGAAAAACGCCGCAAAAAGGATAAGTTCGCAATAGTTCCATTGTTGTTCGTTGGTGATGACAATAGGGTGGCAGAAATTCCAGACCTTTTGGGCACACTCGTTTACAAGAAGCCTAAGACTCAACTAGAGGCACTGCAGGAAACTATTCGTGCGTTGCCTGTTGCACCTGGGCCTGTTGACTGGCGTGATGAAGTCACCGGGGTTGCTACGGTACCGCAAATTAAGTCTACATCCGCTGAACTTTCAGATGAAGCGAAAGCACTATTAGGAGAAGCTGTCATCAGCGATGGCTCGATTATGCATATGCGATTTATAGGTGGTGAGACAATTTCTGTCAATAATAAACCGATGATGCCGGATCAAGATCATCGAACAATTGCTCGTTGGACTGGTGGTCTTGAGGATCTGCAAAGACGTCGCTATATTAAAGACATCGGGCACGAAGGCAAGGTCTTTGAAGTCACTCGAGAAGGATACGATGCAGCAGACGAGCTTGGCCTGAGCCTGCCTGAACACGCGTCATAGCCCGGCTTTTGACGAACGAGTATTGCAGTCTTGCTGTATTGGGCGGGATGTGCGGAGGACATTGGGGATTACCATACAAGGAGTGCCGGAGCCCAATGTCCCCGGCACCCTCCAGCCAGCGATATTGTTGTTTCCACGAACTTCCTCTGACCGATGCCCGACTTAAGGGGTATTGGGTAGCGACGAAAGCCCTTCAATCTGAGTCCTCCCAAAGACGGTGAGAGCGACTTGGCCTCCGCCTTCACCCCAGAATACACTATCTATCCAGCCCTGGTCCCTCAGAAAGTCCAGCAAGTAATCAACATCCCTCCAGTCAGTCGATTCGGACCAGGCATAAGCGGCAAGAGTGTTGGCAAAAATCGGAACATGGGCCCCCAGTCTATCTGTCTGCCTATCAATAAAGAGCAAGAGCCTCTCAGCGCGCGCCGACACTGAGAGAGCCTGTTCATTCCTGACGGATTCGAAAGACATGACAATCTCGTCCGTAACGATTGGCTCTGCAATCCCTAGCAGCCTTTGACCTACAAGCCACGAGGTCAACCGTGCTTTCCCGTGCTCCTCTAGCCTCCATATCGCAGCATATGCCTGTCGGGTAAGCCTATATGGGCCGCCTGCCCTTTCAGAGATGATCAGATCTTCTTTATCTATGTCCAGCTTTCCTCTAAAGTTCATCCATGTCTTATACAGAATTGCTTTATACCCGGTTCCCCAGATTGGACAATCAATTGTGGTTGTCACTTCTACTCTTCCTTTGAGCATGAGAAAATGCAGTAATTATACCCAATAAAGGCGCCGGAGACATTTCATCCCCGACGCCCCTTTCAACTCTATTCAGTTCCCAAACCAATCAGCCCTACATCATGCCGCCCATACCGGGATCGCCGGCGGGCATCGGCTTCTCTTCTTCAGGGATGTCGGTGACCAGCGCCGCGGTCGTCAGGATCATCGCCGCAATCGAGCTTGCATTCTCGACGGCACTGCGTGTGACCTTGACGGGGTCGGAGAGGCCGGCGTCCATCATGTCGACGTAGTCGTTCTGAATCACGTCGTACCCAGTGTTGGCCTTGCCGCCTTCATGCAGGCCGCGGACCTTCTCGATGACCACTGCGCCGTCAAGACCGGCGTTGGTGGCGATCATGCGCATCGGCTCTTCAAGGGCACGGGTCAGGATGCGGGCGCCGGTAGCGGCATCGGCATCGTCCATGTCTACGCTATCCAGGGCGGAGACGGCATTGATCAGGGCAACGCCACCGCCAGGCACAACACCTTCCTCGACCGCGGCGCGGGTAGCGCTCAGCGCGTCTTCGACGCGGGTCTTGCGGTACTTGAGCTCGGTCTCGGTCGCAGCGCCGACGCGCAGAATGGCAACGCCGCCGGCCAGCTTGGCCAGCCGCTCCTGCAGCTTTTCGCGGTCATAGTCGCTGGTGCTGGCATCGATCTCAGCGCGGATCTCTTCGATCCTGCCCTGGATCTCCTCGGTGGTCCCGTGGCCGCCCACGATCGTGGTGGCGTCCTTCGAGCTGATGACCTTGTCGGCTTGGCCGAGGTCTTCCAGCTGGGCGCTCTCAAGCGTGCGGCCGACCTCTTCCGAGAGGATCTGCCCGCCGGTGAGAATGGCAATGTCGCGCAGCATGGCCTTGCGGCGGTCGCCGAAACCGGGCGCCTTGATGGCCATTGCGTTGAACATGCCGCGCAGCTTGTTGAGCACGAGCGTCGCCAGCGCCTCGCCGTCCACGTCCTCGGCAATCACGATCAGCTCGCGCTTGCCGACCTGGACCAGCTTCTCCAGCAGGGGCACGATGTCCTGCGCGCTGCTGATCTTCTTGTCGGTGATCAAGAGATAGGGCGCGTCGAGCTCCGCCTCCATCCTCTCGTTGTTGGTGACGAAGTAAGGGCTGAGGTAGCCGCGGTCCAGCTGCATGCCCTCGACATACTCGGTCTCGAACTGAAGACCCTTGCTCTCCTCGACGGTGATGACGCCGTCCTTGCCGACCTTGGACATCACTTCGGCGATCAGATCGCCGATCTGGTTGTCCGCCGCCGAGTTGCTGGCAACCTGGGCGATCTCTTCCTCGCCCGAAACGGGGGTCGCCATTTCCTTGAGCGCAGAGACTACTGCGTCGCAGCTGGCCTCGATGCCGCGCTTGAGAAGCATCGGGTTGGCGCCGGCCGTGACGTTCTTGAGGCCTTCGTTCACAATCGACTGGGCCAAAACGGTTGCCGTGGTGGTGCCGTCACCGGCGATGTCGTTCGTCTTGGTCGCGGCTTCCTTCAGAAGCTGCGCGCCCATGTTCTGGAAGGGGTCTTCCAGCTCGATCTCTTTGGCGACGGTGACGCCGTCGTGGGTAACGGTCGGGCTGCCCCACTTCTTGTCGAGCGCCACGTTGCGGCCCTTGGGGCCGAGGGTGGTCTTTACCGCATCCGCCAGGGCGTCGATACCCTGCTTCAGGCTGCGGCGGGCTTCTTCTTCAAACTCAAGTTGCTTTGCCATTACGGTCTTTCTCCTCCGGTTTGACCCGCGCACCAGGGGCGGGTGAATTGAGCTTTTTCAGCGTAGGTCCGATTAACTTTCAACGAGCGCCAAAACGTCCGATTCCTTGAGAATCAGAACCTCTGTCGCATCCAGCTTGATATTCGTGCCGGAATACTTCGCGTAAAGAACGATATCACCGACGGAGACATCCATGGCGATGCGCTTGCCGTCTTCGTCCCGTGCGCCGGGACCCGCTGCGACTACCTCGCCCTGCTGCGGCTTCTCTTTGGCAGTTTCCGGCAGATAGATGCCCGTGGAAGTCTGTTCCTCACCTTCCAGGGGCTGGACTACCAGCCGGTCACCGAGCGGCTTAAGATTCATTCGACCTTCCTCCTTGCCTTTCGAACTTTTCTGATGAAATGCCAGTGATTCTAAATTGCCCGCCATAGGGTAGCGGGAAAAGGATCCGATATCACACAGTTCTCCGGCCGCGCAGCCCGTCAGACAGGGATCCGGCAAGAGCTGCACAGCCTCTCAGACGCACATTAGCACTCAAATAGCCTGAGTGCTAAGCCAACAGAAAGTGTAGCATAGTTCCTGTCGCATGACAAGATTCCGATCTCCCGAAAATGTAAGCGTTTTGTTAGCGTTGGGATCTTCCCGGGGCGGCTACCGCGGCAACGTAGGCCAGCATCTCATCCTCTTCCGCCACGTACTCATCCAGCTGGAATGCTGCGTAAAGCTCGCGGCTGCGCTGGAAGTAGTCCGCCGCCTGCGCGTGGTCCTGCTGTTCCAGCGCGACGTGACCGAGGTTGTGGAGCGTAGCAGCCTTGTCCATCCAGGCGCCGCGCTTGTCAGAAAGCGCCAGATCTTTCTCATACCAGTCGAGCGCGGCCCCGAAATCCTGCCTTGCGTAGCAGACGGAGCCGAGATTGTTATAACAGGTACTGATGCCGGTGTCGTCGTGGTTTCGCTGGAAGACGGTAAGGGCCGATTCGTAGGCCCGTTGGGCCTCCGCGTACATCGCCATCCCTTCCATGGCCAGGCCAAGATTGTTATGCGCGCTGGCCACCAGGCCTTCGTCTCCGAGGCGCAAAGCCACACGCAGCGCTTTCCGATGTTGTTCGATGGCCCGCTCGAAATTGTTCAGGTTGAGATAGGCGCTGCCAAGATTCATGTAAGCGGGCGCCAGCGAACGGGGGTCACCGAGCTGAGCGGCCGCCTCAAATGCCAGCCAGAAGTGATCGAGCGCCTGGCGCGGTTCCTCCAGCACGCGGAAGGAGGTACCCAGATCGGTGTGCCCGTAGGCCATCGCCATCAACATGTCCCGCTCGTCAAAGATGCGCAGCGCCCTCTGCAGCCATTCTATCGCCTCTTCGACTTCACCGTTGAAGAAGCGCTGGCGGCCAATGTTGGCCAGCATCCAGCCGAAGTCACCGGCATCGCCGAGGGCGATTGCAGCCACCGCGCCGCCGCACAGCCAGCGCCAGATGCCCGGCGGGTGCCGCCAGAAAGCATAGTGGGCGAGGGCGAGCGCATAGTCCCGCATCAGTTTGAGGTCGTCCTGCACCTCCGGGAAGTTGACGGGCATGTCGCGCAGCCCCTCCAGCTCCAGCCGTTCAAAGACCATTTTTTCAACGGACTGGCCGAAGATGCGCTCCATCCGGTCGGTGGCCCAATCCGCGCCCCAGTGAACGTTTCCCCAGAACGGGTCGATCTCCTGCCAGCGCTGGATCGGCAGCTCCTGGTAGCGTTGGGCGAACTGCAGATAGTATTTCGCGTGCTGGCGATGCCAGTCCTCGCCCAGCATGACCGCGCCTTCGACAAGATAGCGGCGCACGACCGGCTGCACGACGATCCTGCGATCAAAGAGGTCCACTTCGACCAGGGCTCGCGTGACCAGGCCTTCGAAAGTCTGGCGCTTCTCGGCCTCGGCGCCCATCCCCATCGTGAACAGTTCGGTCAGCGCCTGGTAGGTTGCGCCGCCGGCCGCGCTGACCAGTCGATCCAGGATGAGCCCGGCCTCCGGCCAGAACGCGGCGAAGTTTTCGACGGCAAATCCAGCAACACTGGACATCCCCAAGACGCCGTCCTCAGAGGGCAGTTCGGCCAGCAGCTCGTCCAGGTCGCTCCAAAGCCCAAAGTCGATCAGCAGCCCCATCACCAGCCGCATGCTCAGGGGTCTGCCTCCTGTGCGGCGGTGCAGGTCCTCGACGTTGCGCAACGCCGTATCCCGCACGCCTTCGGGGGCGCGCGCATGGACAAAGGCTACTGCCTCAGAAAGCGGCAACCCGCCCAATTGAAGGCGCCGGTCACCCACCAGCTCGGCAAACTCAGGGTGAATGTCGCGATCTATCAACACAATATGGGACTGATTCTGCGCATCATGCAGGTGGCTGATGATCTCGGCCAGCGTCTGGATCTCGCGGTCGGTCGCTCCCGAGAGCTCGTCCAGAATGAGCAAACGGCGGCGGCGGTAAAGCTGTTCCAGGATACCGATTCCCCAGCGGTCTTCGCTCACTCGCGTCAGGGTCGTGCCGAGCACCGTGTCCAGCGTGCGCACAATGTCATACAAGCGGAATCGGTCCCGGCCCGCGGCCCCCACCCAGATGATACCGTCGGGAAAGTGGTGAATCGTCTTCCACGCGGCCGCGGTGGCCAGCGTGCTCTTTCCGTTGCCCTGCCCCCCACTGATTGCCAGCGCCGGCTGTTCGTGCCTTGCGAGCAGCCAGCGGCACAGGTTATTCAGCTCCGCGTCGCGCCCGCTGAAGCCCCGCAGCCTGTATACGCCCAGATTGTGTCGGATTTGCGACAGTTCGTCGGCCATCACTCAACTTCTGCAAATGTCAACTTCTGCTAATGGCAGCGGGGCAGATGCCTCCCAGCCTATGGAACGGCGCCATTCAGCTATGGTTGGACAGCGAAAGGACCAGGCACGGGTATTCGCTGGCAATTGTCGTCTCGTAGTTCAGCGCCTCCGAAAGGGCCTTGCTGCCTTCAACTGCTCCGAATCCCTGCTCACCGATTCCGGGAGAGAGGAGAATCAGGTCCGGGCGCACGCGTCGCGCAATCTCATTTACGTTTACGGGCGAAATGTTGGCGACCAGATCGACCCGCTCGATCAGGCCGCTGTGCACAGCTTCCGGTTGGTCCGAAGGGTCACTGACGAAGATTTCGACAGCCGGGTTCTTCTGAAGTTGGCGCAGCGCCACCGAACCGATATTGCCGGCGCCAATTAACCAGACGCGCATACTCTACCCCCTGTCACATTCGCAAGAACTGCATTTCTGACTTCAATGCCGTTGGAAAGGCCGCAAGAGCGGCGCCTGCCATCAGATCATGCCCAGCTGGCTGAGCATAAGGAAGAACATAAAGATAATGCCCGAACATGCCAGCCCAACGATCACACCTGTGCGCAGCATCTCCTGCCGGTTCACCACACCGGTGACGGCGATAAGAATCATCCGCGCCGAACCGCTGGGCAGCGCGAATGCCAGGGCGACCGCGAAAATCGTCGGAATGACAAGCCGCACCGGGTCAATGCCCGATGCCTGTCCCAATGTGATGAGTACCGGCGCCAGGATGGCTCCAAGCGGCACATTGTTCATGAACTGCGTGATGCAGAAGGCCAGCAGGATCAACGCCGCCAGTACGCCGAAAAAGGGCAGGCCATCAAGCGACGGCGCAACCAGGTTGGCGAACCAGGGGCTGGCCCCGGTCTTCTCCAGCGCATCACCCAGCGTCAGGCCGGCGCCTATGACGAAGAAGACACCCCAGTTTACGCCTTTCAGATCGCTCCAGTCTACGATCTTTTCGACGGAAAGCACCGCGACCGCGCCAATGGCGATCACCGCGCTGCTCAACAGTGTGGCCGGCAGCTTGAGGAGAAGCTCAATGTACCCGCCGGCAACCCACAGGCTGATCGAAACCAGCAGGACGGCGATGATCTCCCTCTCCGGTCCCGACAGCCTGCCCAGCCTCTCGATCTCCCGTCTGGCCGGTTCGACATCGATCGTCAACGCCGGCAGTGCGAACAGCCGCGGCAGCAGCAGCCACACAAGCGGTATCAGCAGCAGCGCTACCGGCAACCCATATTTCATCCAGTCGACGAATCCGAACCCGTATAGCTGACCCAGCAGACCGCTGGCAATCGCGTTCTCGCCGCTGCCCATGATCGTGGCAATCGCGCCGATGCTTGAACTGTAGCCGATGGCGAGGATCAGGACAGCCAGAGCCTTCCGCCCGTCCTCCGGCCGCGGCACCTGTTGGGCAATCGTAATGGCGACCGGAATCAGCACCGCGGCGGTGGCCGTGTTCAGGACGAACATGCTGAGCCCGCCGGTGATTGCCATGAGCGCCAGCAGCAGCGGCCCGAACCGTCCTCTGCTGCTCACAATTGCATGGAGCGCCAGGCGACGCGTCAACCCATGTTTTCGCAACGCCTCAGCCAGGAAAAGGCTCCCAAGGATCAGGAAGACGACCGGGGTGCCGAACGGTTCGAACGCGCCTCCGGCGTCATCCACCCCGAGCGCAATCTGAACAATAGGCACCAGCAGAGCGACGATTGGCAACGGCGCCGGCTCCAGCGCCAGGATCAGCCCCGAGAAGGCAAAAAGCGCCAACGCCTTGTGGCCGTCTATGCTCAGGCCGGCCGGGGTGGGCAGGAGCAGAACGATCGCGGTTACTCCCAACACAAGGAGGAGGCGGCGCAGGTCGAAGACCTTCCGCATTCCTGCCTGAATCGGTTGCTGTAAGACTCTGAGCGGCGTGCCAGTACGCTGAAGGCGCCGCTTGGAAGTAACCGTTCGGGTGGCGATCCGCTCCCGGATCAAGGCGCTGCGTTCTGCTTGTGTAGGCGGCCGCATCGGCGCCGGCGGCTGCGTCTCCTCTTCCGGCTCGGGCCTTCCGTTGGCGCGCGATGGCGCCCCGATAGTGGGGCGGGGCAAAGAGGACTTCAAACGGGCGCGGTTGTAAGACATGGATGATGACAGTTTGTAACGGCGGAACCGCTGTCGCTTGCCAACCTGAATTCGCGTTCGTCGACACAAACCCAGGAATTCAGGACCGCCAGAAAGTTAACCGGTGCTGCACCTGCGCAATCCGTGCAGAGCAGAAGAAAGCCCTGGCGCGAACTCCAAGGTCTTGTTCAGCCAGGGCACGGCCCGGTCGCATTCTTGTGGTTTCTTGTAGACGTGCGACAGGCCCAGCGTCAAAGTGAATTGGGCGTTGATTTCATCTTCATCGAGAAGCTGCATCGCCTGTTCGAGAGTTTCGGATGCGCTCTCGTAGTTAAGGCGGCGGTAGTAGGCCATGCCCAGGTGGGCCAGCACAAGGCCATTTTGCGGTTCCATTTCGGCTGCCCTCCGCAAAATGCGCAGCGCCTGCAAATGGTCGCCGTAATTCCACAACGCCCAACCGAGAGCATCGAGGGCGAAAGCGGTCTCTCCCGCGGCTACGGCCTCCTCGTAGGTTTCGATCGCCAGTCCCCACTCATCCAGGCGTTCGTATTGCCGTCCCAGTTCTATGAACAGATCGGGCCGTTTCGGCGCCAGCTCAATGGCGCGGCTGTACTGGTCAATTGCGCTCTCGTGGTCCTTCTGTATTTCGTATAGATAGCCCAGGTTGCGGCGGGCCATCACATTCGCCGGGTCAATGGCCAGCGCCTCCTCCAGATAGTCCAGAGCGACTGCATAGTTCCCAACATCACTGTAGATTTCGCCCAACACTGCCAGGACGTCGGGGTTGTCCGGCTCCAGCTCAAGCGCCTGGAAAGCGAAATCGCTGGCCGAGTCGTAGTTCCCGCGCCAGTCGAGAACCCTTGCATGCATTGCCAGCGCATCCACATTTTTGCCCTCAAGCCGAACAGCCTTCTGCGTGAGCGCGTAGGCCTGTTCGACCCGGCGCGCCATCAGGTGCAAACCGGCCAGGGCAACCAGAGGGTAGGCATTTTCAGGTTCCAGCTCGGCCATGCGCTCGAGCGCAGCGGCAGCTTCGCTGAAGTTCCCGGCGGCAATGTGCGCTTCCGCCTTCGTCTGCCAGTAGAGCGCGCTGGGCGTGGGCGTCGTCGCTGGCGGCGGCGGCTGCCTCACAAGCCAGTCCGGTCGCTGAACGTAAAGATAGACGGCCAGAAGCAGAACCAAACCGCTCCAAACGAAACACCCTCTGCGGCGTTGACGGCGCGGCCTGTAAGTCCAGTCAAGGTCCATACCGGGTTAAGTATAACGCAAGTGGACAGCTTCGTATGTATCGTGTTTCAACCCGTACCGGCCTGCTGCCGGCGTTTTCGAGGGAGACGAAGCGGAGATGGATGGAGGCAGCCCGGCTGGCATTTACAGGGCCATACCGGACTCATTGCGGGAATACAGCTCCAGGACAATCGAAGCCTCCGGCTGAAGACCGTCGACCAGGGCTGTGATGTCCTGGCCGGGACGCAGACTCGCCCGCTTTTCCCGCCGGTGATTGCGGCGGATCGCATTGCGGCCTGCGTAGGCTCGCTGCTGAAACCGGTACACGTAGTCAACGCTGAACTCCAGCGGAGTGAAATTCAGACTCCTGATCTGACCGGGGGCAGTTGTCGTGGAAAGCAGGATCCGACGGAAGTGCTGGACCCGCCAGTAGAATGTCGGCGCCGCCAACAGGAGGACGGTTCCCGCGCCTGCGACCAGCAAAGGGATCTCTGCTCCTTCGAACACCAGCCTGTCCATGTTGCCGCGTCCGAACACGGCGTTGAAAAAGCCAAAGGGCAGATAGCCGAGAGTGAGGACAAGCGATGCAGGAACAATGGCGCCAACGACAAAGATCAGGCTGACAATCGCCGGCAGGTCCAGGCTGAGCAGACCGACAAGCGTGAGGCCGTGTCCGCTTGAAGAGATCTGTTGAGAACGATTTCGGGGCGAGCTGTGCATACCAATGTGGAGCCGCGGCCGTCAACACCCGGGCGGCGATGGACTTTCTTACAGAAGATTTGCTTACAGAGGCACTGGCGAGATCTGCCGGTGCCGGTCAACGATCTGCGGCAGCTTCTCCAGGAGGAGATCGATCTGATCTGCGTCGTTGCTGAGGCCGAGGCTCAACCGCAAACCACCGGCCAGCTCCTCTGCGGGAACTCCGACTGCTTCCAAAACGTGACTGGGCCGCTGCCGCGCGCTTGTACATGCGCTGCCGCTGCTGGCCGCAATCCCGGCCAGATCCAGGGCGATCAGAATGCCCTCCGCCTCCACGTCTCGAACTGTGAAACTTGCGTGATTAGCCAGCCTGTTCGTCGGGCTGCCGGTCAATCGCGCCCCTGCAACTGATTCCAGCGTGCGGCCGATTATCCGGTCCCGCAACTGGCGCAAACGGGCCATTTCGGTTTCCCGTTCCGCTTCGCACAGAGCCAGAGCGGTCGCCATTCCTACGATGCCAGGTACATTCTGCGTACCGGCCCGCCGCCTTCCTTCGTGGCTGCCGCCGGTGAGAAAGGGATGAAAAGGTGTACCTCGCCGCAGGTAGAGAAATCCAACGCCCTTGGGCCCGTAAAATTTGTGTGCGCCGGCACTGAGCGCGTCCACGTTCAACCCGTCGACATCCAGAGGCAACTTTCCCGCGGCCTGCACCGCATCGGTGTGGAACGGCGCCTTGCGCTCCCGACAGAGCGCGCCCAATTCGTCGATCGCCTGCACGCTGCCAATTTCGTTGTTGGCATACATGACGCTGACCACTGCAACGTCAGAGCCGTCGCCAAGCGCCCGGTCCAAGTCGTCGGCACTGACAAAACCGTCGCCATCCACCGGCAGCAGCGTCAACTCGAATCCGAAATAGTCTCGCAAGTCCTCGGCGGTATAGAGCACTGCGTGATGCTCAACCGGCGTGGTAATGATACGGTTTGCGCCGCATTGGGTGCGCCGGGCCAGGGCAATCCCACGCAGGGCCGCGTTATCGCTTTCGCTTCCGCAACCGGTCAAAATAATCTCGTTTGGTTTGGCGCCGAGGACGTCGGCAATCGTGCGCCGGGCCTCGCTCAATCCGGCATGGGCTGCCCGACCCGCCCTGTGGATGCTGGATGGGTTTCCGTACTGCGAGCTGTCTTTCCGGTCGGTCGAACCGTAATACGGCTCCATGGCCGCCAGAACTTCAGGGCGTAACGGCGTTGTCGCCGAGTGGTCGAGGTAGATCATTGTCATACGCCTATCTTTCTCTTGCCGCTGGCATCCTGTGCAACTTGCAGGATCACTGCATGGGCACTATCGTAGTGGAAAAGCATACTAATTTTTACGGTTTTGTTCAAGTTTGCCGCCGGCGCACGCGGGCAGGGCTCGCAGCCGCAGGCAGTGAATGCGAATTGCGCTCTTCTACATGAAACGAAAGCAGGCCGCGCCGGCTGAAAGAGACAGGGGAAAATCCGATGACCCAAATCGAAACCATTGTCGGACGTCAGATTCTTGACAGTCGGGGCAACCCTACCGTCGAGGTCGAAATCCGGTTGAGCGGCGGCGCAAGCGGACGCGCGGCCGTGCCCAGCGGCGCCAGTACGGGTGTCCATGAGGCGGTAGAGCTGCGGGACGGCGACAAGTCCAAGTATGGCGGCAAAGGCGTTTTGCAGGCTGTGGAGAATGTCAACACCGCTCTCGCACAAAGTTTGAGGGGTGCGGACGCGCGCGATCAGGCAGCCATCGATCAGGCCATGCTGGCGCTGGACGGCACACACAACAAGAGCAAGCTGGGCGCAAATGCCATTTTGGGCGTGAGCCTCGCGGCCGCCAAAGCGGCAGCAGCCGCCTCCGGGTTGCCTCTGTACCGCTACCTGGGCGGCGTCAACGCCCACGCGCTTCCCGTGCCCATGATGAACATCCTCAACGGGGGCAAACACGCGGCAAACAGCACCGATTTCCAGGAATTCATGGTAGTGCCGGCAGGCGCTCCCACCTTCACCGAAGGCGTCCGCTGGGGGACCGAGATCTATCACGCCCTAAAGGAGGTACTCCACGACGCCGGTTACGGCACAAACGTTGGCGACGAAGGCGGATTCGCGCCCAGCCTGGGAGGGAACGCGGCCGCAATCGAGGTGATACTGCAGGCAATCGAGAAGGCAGGATATCGACCGGGCGAAGAGGTTTTCATTGCCCTGGACCCGGCCGTGAGCGAACTTTACGTCGAGGAGACTGGGCGCTACAAGCTCGAAATCGAGGGCCTGGAACTATCCAGTGAAGAGCTTGTCGACCTCTGGGCGGACTGGTGCGACCGCTATCCCATCATCTCGATTGAAGACGGCATGGCAGAGGACGACTGGGACGGCTGGAGGCAGCTCCACGCAAGGATAGGGGAACGAGTCCAGCTGGTGGGAGACGATCTCCTGGTGACGAATGTCAAGCGCATTGAACGCGCCATAGAGCAGAGCGCCTGTAACGCCCTGCTGTGCAAAGTCAACCAGATCGGCACCCTGACCGAAAGCATCGCCGCCATCGAGATGAGCCACCGCGCAGGCTGGGCCGCAGTTGTCAGCCACCGGTCGGGCGAGACAGAGGATGACACCATCGCCGACCTGGTCGTGGCCTTCAACACCGGGCAGATCAAGACCGGCGCGCCTGCCCGCAGCGACCGCGTCGCCAAGTACAACCAACTGCTGCGTATTGAAGAGGAGCTGGGCTCTGCCGCAATCTACCGGGGCATGAAGGCGTTCGCGCATCTCGGCGACTGAACCGGCCTGGCAGACTGTTGCGGACGAACAGAGGGAACGATGCCGTTACTGTTATGCGTAATCTCTCTCGGCAACTGCCGTCGTCGACGCAGTGAAGGCATGCGTTTTTGCGTCACGCCTTGAAAACAGAAAGGGATGCGTGAGCGAACTTCCCACGCATCCCATCTTTGGTGCCCCCGCTCCGACTCGAACGGAGATGCCCTGAAGGGCACAGGCCCTCAACCTGCTGTGTATACCAATTCCACCACGGGGGCGCACACGCTTCACATAATAAGAGGCGGCGCCGAAACTGTCAAATGCAGCGCTCTCTCTGAACTTTCCTCTCTCAGCTTCTGATTGAGCCTTCCAATTGAATCCGCGCGCTGTCCCCGCTCATGCCATCTTGCGCTTCTCCTCCTCAATCAGCACACGCCGCAGGATCTTGCCAACCTGGCTCTTGGGCAGCTCGTCGCGGAAATCCACCAGCCTTGGCACCTTATAAGGAGCCAGATGTTCCCTGCAGAAGGCCTCGATTTCGTCCTGTGTGCTCGTCTGGCCCGTCTTCAGAACGATATAGGCCTTCACCGTTTCACCCCGGATTGCATCCGGCACGCCTGCAACGACCGCTTCCTGCACCGCCTCGTGCATATACAGAACTTCCTCAATCTCTCTAGGCACGACATTGTATCCGCTGGCGATGATCAGGTCTTTCTTGCGGTCCACAATGTAAAAGCAGCCGTCTTCGTCCATGCGGGCGATGTCGCCGGTGTGGAACCAGCCATCTTCAGTGATGGCATCCGCGGTCTCTTCGGGGCGCTTCCAGTAGCCCTTCATCACCTGCGGGCCGCGGACGATCAGTTCACCCTCTTCCCCCGCGGCGACGGTTTCGAATTCGCCCGCCTCATTCGGGTCGAGGCCTACGATGGCAACCTCAGTGCTCGGCACGGGAAAGCCGATCGAGCCCTCCTTGCGCAGCCCGTTGATGGGGTTGGCGCAGGCCACGGGTGAAGTTTCGGTCAGGCCGTAACCCTCCACCAGTTTGCCGCCGGTGATCTGTTCAAAACGGCGCTGAATCTCGATAGGCAAGGACATTCCGCCCGAAAGGCAGGCCTTGATCGAGCTGAGATCGGCGTCGTCCACCTTGGGATGGTTGATGATCGCGGTGTACATCGTTGGGATGCCGGGGTACATCGTCACCTTTTCGCGCTGGAGAATGTCAAGTACAAGATCGGTCTGGCGGGGGTCCGGCGTCACGATCAGCTCGGCGCCCGTATACATGGAAAAGAGCATGGCAACCGTCATCCCGTATACGTGGAAGAACGGGATCGCCCCCAGCATCCTCTCTCCGCCGTATTCCAGGTCTCTGTACCAGGCCTCGATCTGCTGCACGTTGGACATCACGCTTCGGTGCGTCAGCATGGCCGCCTTGGGGGAGCCGGTCGTGCCGCCCGTGTACTGGAACAGGACGACATCATCTGGCGAAACGTCTATGCCGGGGGGGTTGGGTGCGCTCGTCTCAAGCAGATTATCAAACGCCCACACGCCCGGGCCGTCCGGTACGTCGGTCATCATGCCCGAAGCCCGCACCTTTTTCGCCACCAGCTTGTTGAATGGAAAGCCCAGCGGATCGGGCACGTCGGTTACGATGACGTGCTTGAGATCTGTGCCTTCTTTCGCTTGCGCCACCCGCTCGTAAAATCCGCTCAGAATGACGATGGCAGCCGCGCCGCTGTCCTCCAGCATATGGTTCAATTCCCGGGCCGTATAGGTCGGGTTCGTATTGACAATGACGCAGCCTGCCTTGAGCGCGCCGAAAAAGGAGATCACCTGCTGAGGGATATTGGGCAGCATGATGGCGATGCGGTCGCCCTGCTGCAATCCGATCCGGCGCAGAGCAAAGGCGAAGCGATCGGCGGAGTCCTTCAGTTCCGTATAGGTCTGCTTAGCCTGTACAGTGATGCCTAACGGCAGGTATGCGAGCAGCAAACGGGTCGCTACCTGGTTGGCATAGGTCTGGGCCGAGGCATCCAACATTTCGTGTGTGAGCTGGCCGTTGTATTCAATTGCGTCCGGTACACCCGATTCGTACTTCTCTACCCATGGTTTCTGTTCGTATACAGACATCGCAACCGTTTCTCCTTTGCTCTAGTCCGCGGAGCCCTGTGTTGCACCGACAAAGGCGATGCAACTGCCTGGAACTGCCCGCGCAGTGGAGGCACTCTGCCCATCGAATGTGAGAAGAGTATATCAGAGAGAAAGCACGATTGGCAATGAAGTCAACTATAGAGCGTATCTCTCCTTTTTTCGACATGGGCGCAAACAGGGAGCGAGGGCTAAGGCGGAGACGGACATTCAGCCGCGCAAACAGGATGCCGAGCTGCCTGAACGTACTTGACCGATCCTTGACACAGCAGTTCGGACGAAAGTATACTCTTTCGGCAGGCAAGCCGGCATCCTGCCTGCGTCCTATTCGTCAGAGAGATCGACCCAACTTCATGGCAGGCAATACGATGCAGGAAATGAAGTCGCTGATCGAGAAATATGTAAACGAACCGGTTTGGGCCGTTGTGGGCGCCAGCAACAGCAAGGCCAAATACGGCAATCGAATCTATCTGAAGCTCAGGGAGGCAGGCTATACGGTCTATCCGGTGAACCGGCGCGAGCGACTGATTGAGGGCGATACCGCCTACAGCAGTCTGATCGACCTGCCAGAACCGCCAACTGTCATAAACATGGTCGTACCCCCCGTTGAAGCCCCTGCCGTCGCGGCGCAGGCAAAAGCCGCCGGCGCGCAAGCCATCTGGTTCCAACCGGGCGCCGAAAGCGACGCCGCTGTCCGGTGGGCACAGGATCACGGACTGGACGTCATCGAAGCCTGCATTCTGGTCCAGCTTGCCCTGATGCCGCGCCCAGAGGGAACTGAACTGAACCGGCCCCCATCGCAACCGCGGCCAACCCCCTCCCCAGACCCTACAACCTCCACCCGCTGATGCCGTCTCGCGTGATCACGGGTGGAGGATACACAGTAGAGCAGTCGTGAAGCCATTGGACGTCAGGGGGCATTCCGAATCGGACGCCTGCCCCTTGCACGACATGGCAAGAGGCCGGTTATACAGGAAAACGAACAAGGACAAACTGAAATGCGGATGTCGAAACTGTTTTTCCAGACACTGCGCGAAGCCCCCGCGGACGCCGACGTCCGCAGCCATCAACTGATGGTGCGGGCAGGCCTGGTGCGGCAAGTGGGCGCCGGAATCTTCGAATATATGCCCCTTGGGCTGCGGGTCAAGAAGAAAATTGAAACGATCATGCGGGAGGAAATGGACGCCATCGACGGGCAGGAGATCGTCATGCCGGTCGTGCAGCCGGCCTCGCTCTGGAAACGGACGGGGCGCTGGTACGAAATCGGCGACGACCTGGCGCGCCTTACCGATCGCGCCGGCCGGGAGCTGGTCCTTGCCATGACGCACGAAGAGGTAATCACCGAGCTGGCCGGCGGCGTGATCAGCAGCTACCGCCAGCTGCCGGTCATGCTCTACCAGATTCAAACCAAGTTCCGAGATGAGCCCCGTCCGCGAGGCGGCCTGATTCGCGTGCGGGAGTTCACCATGAAGGACGGCTATTCTTTCCATCCCGACATCACCAGCCTGGACGAATACTATCCCCTGGTATATCAGGCCTATTTCAACATCTTCGGCCGCGCCGGGCTCGACGTAATCGCCGTCGAGAGCGATCCCGGCATGATGGGGGGTACCATGGCCCACGAATTCATGGCCCTGACCGAAGTCGGTGAAGACACGCTGCTCCTTTGTGACGCGTGCGGCTACAAGGCAAATCGCCAGGTCGCCACTTTCTTGAAGACGGACGATGACGACCGATCCGAAGAAGCGCCGCTTCCACTGGAGGAGGTCTCCACCCCTGGCGTGGATACCATCGCCGCGCTGGCCGAATTCCTCGAAATCCCCGAGAGCCGCACGGCCAAGGCGCTGTTCATGGTTGCTACGGTCGAGGAGGCGGGCGAAGAGAAGGAGCAGTTTGTCTTCGTCGTCGTGCGCGGCGATATGGAGCTGAACGAAACGAAGTTGACGAACGCGCTGAAGGCTCGCCAGCTGCGTCCGGCACAGCCCGATGAGATCCGGGCGGTCGGCGCCGAGCCGGGCTACGGCTCTCCCGTCGGCATCCGCAGAGACGCCGTCCTTCTGGTCGTTGACGATCTGATCCCCGGCAGCCCAAACCTGGTGGCAGGCGCAAACCGCGAAGGATGGCATCTCAGGAACGTCAACTGCGGCAGGGACTTTCACCCCGATCTGATTGTGGACGTTGTTGCCGCCGCGGATGGACATCCCTGTCCGATCTGCCAGGCGCCCCTGCGATCAGTGCGCGGCGTGGAAGTGGGAAATATCTTCAAGCTGGGCACGAAGTACAGCGAGGCGATGGACGCTACTTTCCTCGACGAAGACGGCGGCAGCGCGCCGATGGTCATGGGCTGTTACGGAATCGGCTCCGGTCGCCTCATCGCCAGCGCAATCGAAACGAACTGTGACGAAAGCGGCATCGTCTGGCCGATAACGATCGCTCCCCATCAGCTTTATCTGGTCAGCCTGGCGACCCGGCGAACGCCGGAAGTGACGGAAGCGGCCGAGCACGTTTACGGTCAGCTTCAGGAAGCCGGTGTTGAAGTACTGTATGACGACCGCGATGAGAGGGCCGGCGTAAAGTTCAACGACGCCGATCTGTTGGGAATCCCTATCCGGCTGACAATCGGAGCAAGGGGCGTGAAGAATGGGGTCGCCGAGCTCAAACTGCGTAGCAGCGATGAAGTCCGCGAACTGCCTCTCGACGACATCGTCAACCAGGTTCAATCGGTTGTGGACGCCGAAACGGAGGCTGTTCTGGCAAGAGTTATTACCGAGCCGTTGCAATAGAGTACGCGTCTGCTGTTCAACAGAACCAGGGCAATCGCATCTAATTTGGGATGCCGACATTGCCGAAGTCAGGCAGAGGGTCCACGGAGGGCAGGCACAAGGCCTGCCCCTACCGTAGGTTGAGAGGGATGCGGAGAGGAG
>VXMH01000109.1:0-1620 GCA_009841235.1 Caldilineaceae bacterium SB0661_bin_32
ACCAGCCAACCCCCCCTTCCCGGTTCTCGCGTGGGGTCGGAGAGGTTAAAAACATACCAGATAATTGCCGAGTCTTCGAATCCGTTTGCCCCGCTGACCGCCTCGATCGCCGAATTGAAGCTGAAGACGCCGCCGGGCGGAACGACCACCCCGACCAGCTTCTCTGCCGCCACTTCGATGTTGTAAACGCGCGTGGCGCTGCTGCCGCTGAAGTAGCTGGTGCCGCTGGCGACCAGCTCTCTGATGCCAAGTTCGCCCAGCCGGCTGGAATCCACAGCCGGCGGAATGGAAATGATCGGCAGCGTACCTGTCCGCTGGTCGGTGGTCAGTGCCCTGCGAACAGCCTCGATAGTCAGGTCGACGTTCAGGCGCTGGCCCGCTCTGCTCTGCTGCAGCACCGTCAGCGACGACGTCGCGTCGTCAAAGCGCAGACGGGCGTCCTGGGCAGGAAAAGAGACCTGGTTCGCCCAGCCCTCGACGACGAAGCGCAGGGCCTCTTCATTCAGAAAGCCGGGATCTCCGCCGGGCATGATCTTCCGCAGCTGCGCCGAGTCAAGCGCAAATGCAGTCCCGGACGGTTCATGTCGCAGGACGACCGGCTCAGGAGGCGTGAGACCGCCGGAAAAGCCCGGTCCGCCGCTCGAAGCTGACGGGCCCGCGCCTGCACTGCCCTGTGACGGCTCCGCTGCCGCGCTCTCTGGCGGCGCAGTGCTGTACGTCTGCAGGGGGACGGTTCCCGATTGCCCGCTCGCCACCTGGGCCAGTATCTCGTGCGCCGTCGCCGCGACATCGACGTCGAGGCCCGGCTGCGCCGGGAGTGAGAGCTCGCCGATCTGGATGGCCGGGCGGCTCGGCCTGCGCACCTCCGCCGCCGCATTGCCGACCGCCTGGCGGACAACCCCTTCACTGACAACTACCTCCGGCCACACCGTCTTCCGGCCGTTGAAGGCCCGCCACTGGCTGAAAATACGTTCGAAAAGACCGCCCTGCCGTCCGACATGATAGGCAAGTTTGACTGCCCCCTCCAGGTCCGCCTCGGGCGCAAGCAGATCCGCGCCCAGTGCCCACCGCCTGACCGCAGCCCCCGCGGCTCCGCCCCCCTCCGTGGAACCGGGCCCGAGTTCCAAATAGACCGGCGCCAGCGGATAGGGGGTCAGCTCTCTGTGCAACATCAACAGGGCCGACGCACGCGTCTCGCCTCCAACCGGGACACCCGCCACCCGCACACCGCTGAAAATGCGGTCGGTGTGCCAGAACTGCCAGCCCGCGAACGCGCCGGCCACTGCCACGAATGCCACGCAGATCCAGATAAGTATGTATTCGACGCCGCTGGGCGGCCTTCCGTAACCTGCTGGCGGACCCGGAAGATGCCTCATCGGTACAATCTGTCGGGCCGGAGGTAAAGGGGCGGTTGAACTCATCTATCGCTCTCTATCATGGACCCAGGGCAACTGCATCTTATCGCGTTAATCTTTACGGTAGGGGCAGGCCTTGTGCCTGCCCTCGCGCCCCCATGCACAGCGCACTCTCCACCTTCCCCCTCAAAACTCCGGTAGGGGCAGGCCTTGTGCCTGCCCTCGCGCCCCCATACAAACCGCACTCTCCACCATCCCCCTCAAA
>VXMH01000109.1:1630-18339 GCA_009841235.1 Caldilineaceae bacterium SB0661_bin_32
TTGTGCCTGCCCTCGCGCCCCCATACAAACCGCACTCTCCACCATCCCCCTCAAAACTCCGGTAGGGGCAGGCCTTGTGCCTGCCCTCGCGCCCCCATACAAACCGCACTCTCCACCATCCCCCTCAAACTACGGTAGGGGCAGGCCTTGTGCCTGCCCTCTTATCTCACTCCTCTCCACTCTCTCCTCGCCCTTATAAACCCAATTGAGGGACAATATACAGGAACGGTATCGCTATGTCCAGAGCAACTATGCCCAGGAACGGGCAGAAATACAAGATCGGACGCAAAACACCTTCATTGCGTAGCCATACTGAAAAAGCTTGGGGATCGCGCCTCTTCTCTCCAGCGCCGGTGGCCTCTATCAGCCCGGGAACGCGGCCGCTGAGTAGCCCGTAAAACAGCATTCCAAGGCCGGCAAAGCCAAACAGCAGCAGCGTCCACTTGTCCGCCGTTCCGCCCATGAGAGGAGCAGCTGCAACCTGCGCGGCCGCTCCCGCCAGCAGAATACCCCCCGCCGCAAGGCTGGCCCTTCTCTCGAGCACAGCCCACCAACCCATAGCGAATAGCAGACTCCACGCCGGCAGAGCCGGAAAGAGATAACGGCCCTGGTGCTGGATGAACCCCAGGTTATACCAGCCGTACCCCGCCAGTGTCGCCAGCCACAGCAGCAGCAGAGTCAACCAGGGCGAAGTCGGGAGAACAGCCCACTGCCAGTCCCCGCCGCGCACACCCGCCCGCAAACGGTACAGGCAGCCAACTGCCGCCAGCGCCGACAGAATAAATAGAGCCGTATAGACGCGGGCATCCATGAACACGCCTAGCCAGCCGAATACCCCCCAGAAGCTCTTGCCGGTAAACGTCCACGCCCGCTCCCAATAGGCCCCCCAACCGTACTCGGCAATCCAGGCAGCCGCCGTCGGCTGACCGCTGACCACCGTATCGTGCCAGCCAATGCCGAGGAAATCCAGGTTCCCGTACAGCCTGCTGTTCCGGATCCACCACGGCAGACCGAGGAGCAGAGCCGGCACAATCAGCAACGCGATCTGCCCGACCAGCTTTCCGGCCGCCTTCTCACCGTCGCGGCCCGGCCAGACCGAACCGCTAATGACAACGATGAGCGCCACCGGGAGGAGAGTATATGCGGTTGCTTTGGTAAGAAAACCAAGGCCGATGATGGTCCCGGCTGCCAGCAGATAGGCCGGCCCTCTGTCCGCGTCGCCTTCAACGCCCATACGCTGCCAGCGCAGGAGCGCCAGCGCCGCTCCCGCGATCAGCAGTTCGGCCAGGGAATCGTTGTTCACCGCCGCCGTCAGCGCCGTGTGCATCGGCAGAAAGGCCGCAAAAGCGGCCGCGCCCAGGGCGATCTGTGGCGACCCGGGCGCCGCGGCGCGCGCGCAAAGGAAGACCAGCAACACAACGCACGCGCCGAGCAGCACGTTGAAAAGCCTCAGCGCCGGCAGTTGCCCCTGGCTCAACCAGAAGACCGGAACAGCCAGCAAGTAGTAGAGCGGGGGCTGATGATACTCATAGCGGACCGGACTGATCGAGAGGTCGGGCGGAAACTTCTCCGCCTTCAGGCGTTCGAGGTAGGTCCCGTCATAGTCGCCCATCTGCAGCGCCGGCAGCTGCCTTGCCGTCGCAATATGGGCGATGTAGTTGTAGTGGGCCGGCTCGTCCGGGTTCTGCCAGGGCGGAGTCTTGATGGCGAAGAGTGTGCCCAGGGCGACGTGAACGACCAGGATGAAAAACAGGGCATAGGCGGTTGCATTCCTGCCTCTGAGCATGAGCCCTGCCACGCCTTACCCGTCCGCCTCGCCCAGTACGACCGCAGGATCCAGCTTTGTGAAAAGCGGCGCCGGTTTCCGCAGCAGCTGTCCTGCCGCCAGACTCTGCGCCTGCCAGACGCCGCTGGCCTTCCCATGATCGTAGCGCAACACCAGGTGTGAGCCGCGGTCGTCCGCAACGGCCGTCGTGTCCAGCTGGCCGAAGAGCGGCTCGGTATAGCCCAGGTATTGGTGCAGCCGCTCACTGCTGTGGGGCAGGATCGGGGCCCACAGCAGCTTCAGCCAGTCGATGGCTTGCAGCGTCGCGTATACGGTTGTGGCTGCCGTCTGTGGATCGGTCTGAACGGTCCGCCAGGGCTCCTTCTCGTTCAGATATTGGTTAACGCGCTGGCTCAACCGTCGCGCCTCCTGCAGCGCGGCCTTCAACCTCACGGCCTCGTACAGTGCGCCGACGCTGTCGAAACCCCCGCGTATCTCCTCCAGCAAGGCCCCGTCGGTCGCGTCCATCTCCCCGGGGTGAGGGACTGCCCCGTCAAACCGTCTGAACGCGAACCCGACCGCCCGGTTGACCAGGTTGCCCCAGTTGGCCACCAGCTCGTTGTTGACCAGTTCGATGAAGTCCGGCCACGTGAACTCGGTATCCGCGCTCTCCGGCGCCATGGCCGTCAAACTGTAGCGCCATGCGTCGGCCTGAAACTCTTCCAGGACCGTATTGAAACCGATGACGTTGCCGCGGCTTGTGCTGAACTGTGCGCCCCCAAAGTTGAGATACTCGTTTGCCGGCACGTCGTACGGCAGGTGCAGGCGCGCCCTCTTCATCGGCTCCGCCGTTGCCGACAGGCCGGCGATATCTGCCTGCTCGTTTTCTGCCCCGGACTCATCGTTATAGGCCATAATCATGCCCGGCCAGATCTGCGTGTGGAAGGGAATGTTGTCCTTGCCGATGAAGTAGTAGTGGCGGGCATCCGGCGCAAGGTCCCGGTCCCACCACGCCCGCCACTGACCCCCGCTCAGCGCCGCCCACTCGATCGCCGCGCTCAGGTAGCCCTGCACCGCGTCGTACCAGACGTAAATGCGCTTGCTCTCGTAACCCTCGACCGGAATGTCGATCCCCCAGTCGATGTCACGTGTAATGGCCCGCCCCCGCAGCTCCTTCAGGTTCAGCTGGCCTTGGGTAAAGTTCAGGACGTTGTTGCGCCAGTGCTCCTTGCCGCTGCCGATCCATTCAAGCAGCGGTTCATTGAGTGCCCCCAAATCGAGAAAGAAATGCTCCGTCTCCCGTACCTCCAGCGCCGTGCTCCCGCTCAGTTTGGATCTCGTGTTTGTCAGCTCCAACGCGTCATAGAGCCGGCCGCAGTTGTCGCACTGATCGCCGCGTGCCTCGGTAAAGCCGCAGAATGGGCAAGTTCCCTCCACGTAGCGGTCTGCCAGAAAACGCCCCGCCTCCGGATCGTACCACTGCTTCTGTACCTCTTTATAGATATACTCGTTCGCCATGTGCCGCCGAAATACCTGTTGCGTCACGTCCCAGTGGTTCTGCGTATCCGTGTGCGTGTACAGGTCGAAAGTCAGGCCCATCGCCATACAGCCCTCGACGAAGAGCTCGTGATACTTGTCCACCACTTCGGCTGCCTCCAGGCCCTCCCTCTCCGCCTGCAAGGTGATGGGCGTGCCATGCGTATCGGAGCCGCTGACCATCAGTACGTCGTTGCCTGCCATCCGCTGGTAACGGGCAAAGATATCGGGCGGCAGATACGCGCCGGCTATCTGTCCAATATGCTTCTCGCCGTTGGCGTAGGGCCAGGCAACGCAGACAAGGATTTTTCTGCCTTGATCGGTCATCGGTCATCCTCCGAGCGGTTCGGGGCGGATTCACCCCCTCGGGCTTTCTACTCATTATATCTGTCCCAATTCATAAGTGGCAAAAGTTTGCCGTCTGCTCTCAGGGCAACTGCATCCTGTTTCGTCAATCTCCCGGGAGGCTGACCGAATTCTGGTTGCCGACCTCGCGCCTGCCCTCGCCCCCGCTCGACGTCCCGGTAGGGGCAGGCCTTGTGCCTGCCCTTGTCCCCGCTCGATGTCCCGGTAGGGGCAGGCCTTGTGCCTGCCCTCGTGGCGGCCATACCCTCCTCTCCGCCTTCTCCCTCAATCTACGGTAGGGGCAGGCCTTGTGCCTGCCCTCGATTCAGAGAAACGCGGCTGCTGCTGCTATAATATGCAGAATGAAATTCCCGGCCCTGCTTTGGGCCGGGCGCCAGCTATGCCGTAGATGGGAATAAAATGAAAGCATTCACAGTAATGTGGCGCACGATCAAGGCGCTCTACGAAGACCTGCTCCTATGGGTCTGGCTCAGCGTCCTCTGGTGGGTCGGGGTCTTCCTGGTACTGCCCGCCGGCCCGGTCACGTCGGGAATCCATAACGCGGCCAACCGCGTCGCCAACTACCGCCGGGTGGAGAGCGCATTCTTCTGGGACGGGGCCAAAACCACCATCGGCAAGAGCTGGCTTCTGCTCGGCATAAATCTGCTGATGATCGCCGGCGTCGTCGTGAACATTCGCTTCTACGGGGCCAGCACCGCCAGCTGGGCCCAGATCATCAGTATCGTATGGGTCTGGATCCTGATCATCGTTCTCATGGCAGGCCAATACTTCTTCCCCTTGCTCTGGCAGCAGGACGAAATGAGCATAAAGATGGTCCTCCGCAACGCATTCATTCTCGCGTTGCGCCATCCACTCTACACCTTTCTCATGTTCCTCTTCCAGGTCCTCCTGCTCGTCGTCAGTTTTGTGACCGTACTGCCCATCTTTTTGCTCACGCCGGCCGCGGTTGTACTGGCGATGAATTTCAGCCTGGTCGGCCTGCTCCAGGAGCTGGACCTCGCGCCCGAACCGCCGCCAGGCGCATAGCCCCTGCGCCGGCAACCCGCAGCTGGCTTTCCACTGCCCAGAGATCGCAGACCGAACATGGCTATTCTCGCCGAATATCACAGACCGGAGACGCTGGCCGCCGCGCTCGATCTGCTTGCCGATCGAACCGCCCGCCGCCTGCCCCTGGCGGGAGGCACAAATCTGGTGGGGGCCTTGGAAACGCGGCAGCGGCGCGACGTGGACGGCGTCGTCGATCTGGCCGCCTTGAACCTCTCCTATCTTCAGCAGGCCGGCGCCAGCCTGCGTGTCGGCGCGATGACGACACTTGCCGACCTGGTCGAACATCCTCTGAGCGCAACGCTGGCCGGCGGCATCCTGCCGCGCACTGCCCGCTTTGAAGGCCCCCGGAACCTCCGCAACGCTGCCACTGCAGGGGGGCTTGTGGCGCTGGCCGAGCCCGACAGCGAGCTGTTCGCCGCCTTGCTGGCGCTGAACACCGCGGTTGTAACTGTCGACTCCGATGGAGTCGAGTCGTGCCGCCAGCTGGAAGATTTCAACCTTTCCCTTCCCGCTCCTGCCGGGAGGCCGGCTCTCATCACCGAGATTCGATTGCCCCTCGACCCGGCTGCAGGCGGCCACGCGCGCATCGCCCGCACGCCCATGGATCGGTGCATCGTCGCCGCAGTTGTCGTCGCAACGGTGAACGGCCGGTCCGCCCAAGGCGCGCCCGCCGCTGCCGAAGGCGATTACGCTGCACGAACCGCTCTCTGCGGTGTAGGTCCGCGCCCCCGGCTTGCCGGCGGCCCGCTCGCCCCCATAGGTGACTACAAGGGCAGCGCCGCCTACAGGTCCACAATGGCGGAGGTCGTGGCCCGCCGGGCGCGGGCTGCCGCAGCCGGCGGCCACCGGTAGCCTGGGGGTCGTTCAGAACCGGTACCTTCGGAAAACAGACTTCACAACTATGCCATCAACGATCTCACTCACAGTTAACGGTACTCTCCGCCAGATCGATGTCCGTCCCGGTGAGCTTCTGCGTACGGCCCTGCGGCGGCTGCGCATCTTCAGCGTCAAACATGGAGACGAGACAGGCGAGAGCGGCGCCGACGCCATTCTCTTCACCCGCACGCCCGGCGCCCCGAAAAGCTACCGCCTTGTCAACAGCGGACTCCTGCTGGCCTTCCAGGCTGACGGTGCATCGGTCATCACCCTCGAAGGCCTGGAAGAAGAAGACGGGGAAGGCGGTGAAAGGAGCCGGGCCGGGTTCCTGTCTCCTCGCCTTACCGCGTTGCAGCAGCAGTTTATCGACTGCGGGGCAATCCAGTGCGGCTACTGCACGCCCGCGCAGATCCTGGCCGCCCAACATCTGCTCGACGGCGACCCGCGGCCCGGCGAAGCCGCCGTCCGTGAAGCGATCGCCGGCGTCCTCTGCCGCTGCACAGGCTACGTAAAACCTGTTCAGGCGATCCTCCGCGCGGCGGCGCAGCTGCAAGGAGAGACGCCGCCGCCCCCGCTAATCGACGTGCGCGACGCCCCCGCGACCGGCGAGTGGCCGGCGACGGACCAGCCGCCCGCCAACGGCTGGCGCGACGGTGGGCCCGACACCCAAACGCAGACCCGCAGCCTGCCCGTAACGGTCGCCCCGCCCCGGACCCAGGTCGTCAACAAGCCGGAACCCAAAGTGGACGCTGTCAAATTGGCAAAGGGCCGGCCCGTCTTTGCCGACGATGTGGAATATCCCGGGATGCTCTACGGCGGCCTGCTGACCAGCCCCGTTGCCCACGCCCGCATCCTTTCAATAGATGCGTCGGACGCGCTGGCGCTTCCCGGCGTCCATGCCGTGCAGACCTACGCCGACCTGCCTCGCGTCATCTACGCCAGCGGCGGTCAGAGTTACCCCCAGCCGCCCCCTTACGACCAGGTCAGCCTGGATTCAAAGGTGCGCTATGTCGGCGACCGGGTCGCCACCGTCGCCGCGGAGACCCCGGAGCTGGTGCAGGAGGCGCTCGAACGGATCAAAGTCGAGTACGAGGAGCTGCCTGCTGTGTTTTCTCCCGAGGAAGCGATGCAGCCCGGCGCGCCCGTGATCCACGACGAAACGGACGCGCAGATGATCCACGACGCCAAAGGCAACGTCGCCGTCAAACTGCTTGTGGACCACAACGACGTCGACGCCGCCCTTGAATCTGCCGACTTTGTATTCGAGAGCGAATACCGCGTCCACCAGGTGCAGCAGGCGAGCATCGAGCCGCACATTGTCATTACCTACTGGGACGAGGATGACCGCCTGGTCATCCGCACCAGCACCCAGGTCCCCTTCCATGTGCGCCGCATGGTCGCCCCCCTGCTCGGCCTGCCGGTCCGCCGCATCCGTGTCGTCAAACCGCGTATCGGCGGCGGCTTCGGCGGCAAGCAGGAGATGCTGATCGAAGACCTCTGCGCCCATCTGACGATTGCGACCGGCCGGCCGGTCAAGTTCGAATACACCCGCCGGCAGGAGTTCAGTTCCGCCCGCACGCGCCATCCGCAACGGTTGCGTTTTCGCAGCGGCGTGGACGCCGGCGGCAAGCTGGTCGGCATGGAAGTTCGTGTCGTGGCCGACACGGGCGCCTACGGGACGCACGGTCTCACGGTTCAAATGGTCACCGGCTTTCGCGCCCTCAGCACCTACTGGCTGCCTGCAGCCCGCTTCGACTGTGACGTCGTCTATACCAACAAACCTGTGCCCGGCGCATTCCGCGGCTACGGCGCGCCCCAGGCCCTCTTCGGGCTGGAGCAGCACATGGAAGAAATGGCGCTCGCTTTCGGGATGGACCCGGTGGAATTCAAGCGCATCAATTGGGTGAAGGAAGGACAGACTCTGCCGATGGCGGTTGCCATGGGAGAGGGACGCGAAGGTTTCCCGCAGACGGTTGAAAGCAGCGGCTTGGCAGAGTGTGTCGAGGCCGGGGCCGCCTCCATCGGCTGGGACCGGCGCGCCGACGCCGGCTGGAAAAGACCGCCTGACCAACCGCACATCCGCCGCGGCATCGGCCTGGCAATCTGTATGCACGGAACCGGCATCGCCGGGCTCGACATGGGCGCCGCCAGCATCAAGCTCAACGACGACGGCTCCTTCAATCTGCTGGTCGGCGCAACCGACTTGGGAACAGGCTCCGATACCGTGCTGGCCCAGATCGCGGCCGAGGCGCTCGGCGTGCCCCTGGAGCAGATCGTCATCTACAGCAGCGATACCGACTTCACGCCCTTCGATACCGGCGCCTATGCCAGCAGCACGACCTACATCTCGGGCGGCGCCGTGCTCAAGGCGGCGGAAGACGTCAGTCGCCAGATCCGGCGCCACGCGGCTGCGCATCTCTTTGAGCGTATCGACGCCGATCAGCTCTGGCTGGAGGACCGGAAGGTCCTGGCGCCCGACGGCCGCGCCGTCTCACTGGAAGAGGTCGCTCTCCACAGCATCCACCAGGAGGAGCAGCATCAGATCATGGCGACGGCCAGCCACATGAGCTACGTCAGCCCCCCTCCTTTTGCCGCACAGTACGCCGCGCTGGAGGTGGATACCGAGACAGGCCAGATTACGGTCGAGAAAGCGGTGATGGCGGTCGACTGCGGCATCGCCATAAACCCGGTAACAGCCAGCGGCCAGGTCGAAGGCGGCATGACCCAGGCCCTGGGCTACGCTCTGTGTGAGGAGATGCCCTACGACGAAAAGGGAAAGTTGCAGATCGGCAGATTCGGCGACTACCGGATTCTGGCTGCCGACGAAATGCCGGAGCTGGACACGATCCTCGTGCAGACCTATGAGCCCACAGGCCCTTTCGGCGCCAAGGCCATAGCCGAAATCCCGATTGACGGCATGGCCCCCGCCGTCGCCAGCGCCATCTTCGACGCCACCGGCGTCCGCATCCGCGAAATACCCTTCACCCCGGAGCGAGTGTGGCGCGCGTTGCGAAGCACGTAACACTCCCTTCTTGCTCTTGGACTATCCGAGGAGGGCATCCCAAAATGGGAGCAAACTGACATCCCCTCAAACTACGGTAGGGGCAGGCCTTGTGCCTGCCCTCGCGGTGCGAACAGGCGCCCGCCTTGCCTCCCTCCAGGAGCCGGTAAACAATTCCTGCCACCTCTACCAAGAATCCCTGGCCAGACGGTCCTCACCCCAAATCTGGGATGCACCCGTTTGGGCCTTCAATCAGGAAAACCTTTGGGCCGTCTTACTCACCGTCTATCGCCCTGACCCAGGCCGCTGGAGCAACTGGCGCGACAGGAGAACAGAGTATTGATTCCATTCAAGGAGTGCCCGAACTGTGGCGGTGAAATGGTCGAGAAGGAGGTTGAAAAACTGCTGCGCGGGGGAGCAAATATCGCTGCCGTGACTGCACCGGCAGAGGTCTGTCTGCGCTGCGGCCGGCGCCTGTATTCCATTGAGACAGTCAACCGTTTTCAGCAGATTCGTGACAATCTTGCTTGCGACAAGGTGACCGATCTTAGGCCCTTGGGACAATCATTTCAAACCGCCCTTTAGTTTGCTCTTGGACTATCTGAGTAATATCTTGACGGCCAGTGAATATATCGCTATAGTCTCGTCAGAAAGTGAAGAAACAAGGAGGACTGGATATGCCGGCCAGAACGATGAGTAGCGATCAAGCACGATCCAGCTGGCGTCGACTATTGGAGAGTGCGTTGACTGGCGACTGCGATACAATTATCGAGCGCAACGGTCAGCCGGTTGGGGCCCTTATACCTTTCGACGACTACATCGCAGTCCTGGAAACATTGGAAGATCTGAGATTGGCCCGGCAAGCAATGCCGGCGCTGGAGGAGTGGCAGGCCGACCCATCGACTGCCCGACCTTGGCGGGAAGTTCTCGCCGAACTGCGTGTAGAAGTCGATGGCAAATAGTCGCCGGGCTGTTCTCCTACTGCGCCGTATACCCCCCATCCACCGGCCACACGCTCGCCGTGACAAACGAAGCCTCGTCTGACGCCAGAAACGCCACCACCGCCGCAACCTCCTCCGGCTGGCCCATCCGCCCCATCGGGTGCAGCCGCTTCATCTCCGCATGCACCTCCGGGTTGCCCACAACGTTCTCCGTGAGCGGCGAATAGACGAACCCGGGCGCAACCGCATTGATTCGCACACCCTCGGCCGCAAAGCGCACGCCCATCTCCCTGGTCATCTGCGCCACGGCCCCTTTACTGTGCGGGTAGGCCGTAAAGCCGTCCGAAAACGGCAGCGAAGTCGGGTAGCCGACCATGCTCATCACCGAGACCAGGTTTACGATCGAGCCCCGCCCCGCCGGTCGCATCACCTCCAACGCCGCGTACGACATCAGGAATACGCCCTTGGCGTTCACCTCCATCACCGCGTCCCAGCGCTCTTCAAAGTCGGCTTCAGGCGGCAGCGTGCGCGGGGTAATCCCTGCCGAATTGACCAGGCAGTCGAGCCTGCCGCCGAGCGAGAGCGCCTTCGCCGCGCTCTCCTCTGCGTCCGCCCGTTTCGTTACATCACAGAGGACCGTGTGCAGACAGCCCTGCGAGTTTTCCCTGTCCAGTTGCTCCAGCCCGGCGCCGTCGATATCGCACGCCAGTACCACTGCGCCTTCCTCCAGAAAACGCTGTGTGCAGGCCCGCCCGATCCCGGACGCCGCCCCTGTGATGATCGCAACTTTGTCGGTTAGGGTCATCAGTTTGAAAGAGACTGGGAAACTCGTACGCTTCCACTGCCCTGCGGATTGGGCAACGTCCGGTCTGCCGCCGCTGTCGTTCAGCCCAGTGCGGCCTCAATGCTCTGGATAACGGTCTCCAGGACTTTGACGCGGGCAAATCGTTTCTGCTCGGCTGCCACGATCGTCCACGGCGCCATCACCGTATCCGTCCTTTCCACCATCTCAACAATCGCCTCATTGTACGCCTGGCGCTTCTTCCGGTTGCGCCAGTCCTCATCGGTGAGCTTCCACTGACGCAGCGGGTCCTCTGCCCGGCTCTCGAAGCGCCGCTTCTGTTCCTTCGAAGAGATGTGAAGAAAAAACTTGATCAGGATCATCCCGTCGGAAACCAGCAGCGATTCCCAGTGCCGGATCTCCTCATACGCTCGCCGCCAGTCCGGTACGCTGGCAAAACCCTCCACCCGTTCCACCAGCACGCGCCCATACCAAGTACGGTCGAAAATGCACATCCCCCCCTTGCCGGGAACGGCCGGCCAGAAGCGCCAGAGAAAATGGTGCCTCTTCTCGCGATCGTTTGGCGCCTGGTACTGGAAAACCGAGAAGTGGCGCGGGTCCAAAGGCGCCGTCAGCCGCCGGATGCAGCCGCCCTTCCCCGCCGCGTCCCAACCTTCGAAAAGAATCAGGAGGGGAGGACCTAACTTGCCCCCGATATGCCCTCCCAGCTTCAAGCGCAGTTTCAGAAACTCCTGCTGGCGTTCGGCCAGAAGTTGCTCGTACTCCTTTCGCTTCAGGCGCTGACTCAGATCGACATGATTCAGGATCGAATGTTCCATTCCTCGGTGCCCTGCCTTTCAATTCCGAAATAATGAAGAGTGGAGCAAGTTTCGCCGCCTTGGCGGTGGAAGCGCCGCTACAACTTGGAAAGCTTCGCCATCAACACTGAAGTGGCAGGTTCGGTCAGCACGTCGCCGTCGGGAAATACAATCGTCGGCACCGACATGTTGCCCTTGTTGAGCTGCACCACCAGCTCTCTGGCCTCTTCATCGCCCTCGATGTCGATCTCTTCGAATTCGACGCCGTTTCCCCGCATCACCGACTTCGCTCGCCAGCAATCCGGACACCAGCTGGTGGTATACATTTTGATCTGGGCGCCGTTTCCGTTTACGCTATTGGCCATTCTATTCTCCTGTTGTGCGAATTCGTCTGGATCGCGACATGGCAGGGGATTCTTGAACCAGGTCGAGCCGGATTTCCTGCTGAGCCGTCTTCCGGCAGTGATACGCGAGTATACCGCAGATATGGATTCTGTTAAAGTGCAGCGGAATCCAATCCTTTCCACCAGGGGTCTCAAATCGGCTCGGGCGCCGTTCCGTGAAAGTCCCGAATGCCGCTGTAATCCGTCTACGCAAAGGACGATGCAACTATGACGCAGCACACCCCGCCGCAGAGTCCAGCCACTTTGACGTCAGCCTCTTTTGCTGAGTCTTCCCAGGAGACGCAGGAGCTGGTCCATGAGTTGGAGCAGGTTGTCGAGGGCGAGGTGCGTTTCGATGGTTACAGCCGCATGCTTTACAGCACCGACGCCAGCCAGTATCAGATTCAACCTCTGGGCGTAGTTATTCCCCGGTCGGAAGATGACGTGCAGGCGGCCGTGGAGCTGGCCGCACGCCGTGGTGTCCCCCTCCTGCCAAGGGGCGGCGGCAGCTCGCTGGCAGGCCAGTGTGTAGGCCCCGGGCTCGTCATCGACATGACCAAATACATGGACCGCATCCTGGCAGTGGACACGGAAGACTGCGCCGTCACCGTACAGTCAGGTGTCTCCATAGGCATTCTCAACCGGACCCTGGCGCCCCTCGGCCTCATGCTTGGACCGGACCCTGCCAGCGCCGACCGTGCTTCGATTGGCGGCTCTATCGGCAACAACGCTACCGGCAGCCACAGTATCCTCTACGGCATGATGGCCGACAATCTGCTGGAGACCAACGTCGTCCTCAGCGACGGCTCCATGACCCGTTTCGGACCTGTCTCCCATGCAGAGCTGGAAACTCACGGTCGCGGCGACTCGCTCGAATCACGGATCTATCGCGAAGTTCCCGCTATCGTTCGTGCACAGTTTGAGCAGATTCTGGAGCGCTGGCCGCGCCACTGGCGCCGTGTCTCGGGATACGGGCTCGACCGCCTCCTGCACGCACTGCTCCGGGACGAAGCCGCCTCCAATGGAGATGGCCGAGCCGGTGAACAGGCCGGTCTCCTGCGCGCCCGGCTCGGTTTCGATAAACTCTACCGCTCCGAATTCTGCGATTCCACCCAGATCGACCGCATTAACCTCAGCCAGCTTCTCGCCGGCAGTGAAGGCACGCTCGCAACCGTTACCAGTGCCAAGTTGAAACTGGTCCGCAAACCGCAGATGACCGCGCTTGCCGTCGTCCACTTCGACCGCCTCGTCGACGCCTGCGCCGCCATTCCCGATATCCTCGAAACCGGTCCCAGCGCATCCGAGCTCCTCGACAAGCACCTGATGGATCTGGCCCGCGCCCAGCCCGAGTGGGCCAAGCGGCTCCACTTTGTCGTCGGAGACCCGGAAGCGGTGCTGCTGACCGAATTCTACGGCGCCGAAGAGCGCGAACTCGCCGCCAAATTGGAAGGCCTCGAGCGCCTCCTGCACTCACGCGGCTGGCGCAGTACTGTCGTCAACGTTCTGGATCCTGCCCGCCAGAAAGATGTGTGGGATGTGCGCAAGGCCGGCCTCAACATTCTCATGGGCCGCCGCGGCGACTACAAGCCGGTGCCCGGAATCGAAGACGTGTCCGTTCCCCAGGAGACGCTTGCCGAATACCTCCAAAAGATTCTCGACTTCTGCGGTGAGCAGGAGGACGTGCCCGGAATCGCGGTCTACGCCCACGCCTCCGCCGGCTGCCTGCACGTGCGGCCCCTGCTGAACCTCAAGAACCGGACCGGCATCGACACCCTGCGTACCGTCGGCGAGCACGCCTGCGATCTCGCCGTCAGCTACGGCGGCGCCATGAGCGGCGAACACGGCGACGGCCTCGCCCGCAGCTATCTCCATCCCCGCCTGTTCGGCCCGGAGCTGTACGGCGCCATGCGCCAGGTGAAAGAGGCCTTCGACCCGGACAACCGCATGAACCCGGGCAAAATCATCGACGCACCCCCTTCAACTGAGAATCTGCGCTTCGGCAAAGAGTACGACACCATTCAACTCCAGACCGTTTTCGACTGGAGTAGCGATTTCGGTTTCGACGGCGCAATCGAAATGTGCAACGGCGCCGGCGTCTGCCGCAAGCTCGGCGCAGGCACAATGTGCCCCAGCTATATCGCTACCAAAGATGAGAAGGACACAACCCGCGGCCGCGCCAATGCCCTGCGCAACGCCATGGCCGGCCGCATTCCCCCGGAAGAGCTGTTCTCACCCCAGATGTACGACGTGATGGACCTCTGCATCGGCTGCAAAGCCTGCAAGAGCGAGTGCCCCTCCGCAGTCGACATGGCGCGCATCAAGGCCGAGTACCTGGTCCACTACTACGACCGCAACGGCCTGCCCCTCTTCAACCGGCTGATGGGCCTGCTGCCCACAATGAACCGGCTGCTGTTTCGATTTGGCCGGCCTCTGATACCGCTTGTCAACTGGGGGTTGAAATCCGCGCCCGTAAAGGCCGTTCTCGCCCGCGCCGGCATCGACCCGCGCCGCAACCTGCCTGCCTACGCCCGGCAGCCGCTGTCGGACTGGTTTGCCCGCCGCGCCGCGGCCGCGGGGGCAAGCGCGCCCAACGGCACGAATCCGGCAACGGTCATTCTCTTCCATGACACCTGGGCCGAGTACAACCATCCGGAGATCGGGCAGGCCGCTGTACAGGTCCTGGAGGCGGCCGGCTATGACGTCCGCCTGGCAACAGGGCGCGCCTGCTGCGGACGGCCGCTCATCACCGGCGGCCAGGCCGACAAGGTACGCGGCTGGGTCGACAGAAACGTGGGCTTGCTCGCTCCCCTCGCCCGCCGGGGTCTTCCCATCGTCGGCCTGGAGCCCAGCTGCATCCTCACGCTGCGGGACGAATACCTGGAGCTTGCCGCCGACCGCGAGAGCGCGCAGATCGTCGCCGAGCACGCACTGACTTTCGACGAATTCATCGCCCGTGAGACAGCTGCCCACGAGGAGAACAAGGACGGAAGCGAAGAGGGAAATAGCAGTCCAGATTCCGGCTTCTCCGGAATCTGGCGCGACCAGCCGGGTACGGCCTGCCTGCACGGTCACTGTCACCAGAAAGCCCTGATCGGTAACGACGCCAGCGTGTCAGCGCTGCGCGCGGCCGGTTATGCCGTGCAGGTTATCGACAGCGGCTGCTGCGGCATGGCCGGAGATTTCGGCTACGGGCAGGGGCATTACGAGGTAAGCCGTGACATCGGCGAGGAACGGCTCTTTCCGGCGGTGCGCGATCTGCCCGCCGACACTCTGCTCGTCGCCAGCGGCACCAGCTGCCGCGACCAGATAGAGCAGTTTGCCGGCCGGGCGCCCCTCCACATGGCTCAGGTACTGGCCAAAGCGCTCAAGTAAGGGCCGCCTCCGCAGCGGACGCCTCAGGAAACCTCCAATCTACCAGTACTTCATCGCATCCCGGAACAGCGCCTCCAGGTCGTGCGCCTCCGCCGGTCGCGGCGAGAGCTTCGTCACCCGGTGCTGCGGCAATGTTCCCTCGACCAGCGCCGGAATGTCCGCCTCCGTAAAACCGATTGCCCCGAGACCGTTCGGCACGCCGGTCTTCTGCATCAGGCTGATGATCGCCCCCGCCAGCAGCTCTCCCGCATCCGCCGCGGCCGCGCCGGCCGTGTCAACGCCCAAGAGCCGCGCCGCGTACAGGTGCTTCTCAGGATTTGTCGATGCCGTAAAGCGAAAAACGGCCGGCGCGTTGAGAATGACCGCCATCCCGTGCGGAATGATGGGGTGATCAGGCGGGTACCCCGGCGGTCTGTACTCCCGGACCATCCCGCTGACAGGGTAGCTCATGCCGTGTGGCAGATGGACGCCCGCGTTGCCGAATCCAATACCTGCGTAGGCCGCCGCCAGCAGCATCGCGCTGCGCGCCTCGTCGTCCTCCGTGTCCTGGATCGCCTGCACAATGTTCGCAGAGACCATCTCGATCGCCTTGGTCGCCCAGATGTCGCTGATCGGGTTGGCGCCCTGATAAGCAGGCCTCAGCTCCGGCGATTCAGGCGCGTCGCGGCCGTCGTACGGCAGCGCCGTCAGGGATTCCAGCGCATGGCTCAACACATCCAGCCCCGTACTTGCAGCCGCCATCTGCGGCAGCGTCCGCGTGTTGTGGGGGTCCAGAATGCCAATCTGGGGCCGCAACGCCCTGTGCGCTATACCGGTCTTCACGTGCATATCCGTCAGGTCACAGATGGCGACGCCGGTCGTCTCGCTGCCCGTACCGGCTGTCGTAGGCACAGCCACATGCGGCCGCAGCGCGCCGGGAACCGGGACCCCCTTTCCAATCGGCGGATTGACGTAGTCCAGGAAATCCGCCGGGTAAGTGGCATAGAGATTTGCCGCCTTCGCCGTGTCAATCGTCGACCCGCCTCCTACCGACACGTAACCGTCGAAGCTGCCGTCACGGGCGAAACCGATGGCGTGAAGAAAGGAAGTATCCGTCGGCTCGACGCGGACCTGGTCATAGAGCACCGCATCGATGCCCTCCGCCCGTAGGGCCGCCGTCGCGATCGCCACCGGCTCGCCGTCGGCCAGCCTCGGGTCGGTAACAACCATCACCCGTTTGGCGCCTAGCTTCTTCATATCAAAACCGACTTCGCCGGTTACGCCCGGCCCGTACTTGATGCTGGACGTGTCCATCGTAAACGCGCTTTCTTTCACCCCGTTGGCTCCTTCTGCCTGGCTGCCGGAACGAGCCGTACCGCTGCTCTGGGCACGAACTTCTGCCATACCTGGACTCTCCTTGTGTAGGATCAGCTTGTGTAGGATCAGCTTGTGTAGAATCAGCTTGTGTAGGATCAGCTTGTGTAGAATCAGCTTGTGTAGAATCAGCTTGTGTAGAATCAGCTTGTGTTCAACTGCCTGAGGGGACCCGGACGTCGATTTACTCCAAAGAATAACATCGCAGACCCTGCAAACGAAAAAGGTCAGTTCGCTTCCCCCCTCAAAGCCTGCCCTCACTCCTCTCCACTCACTCCTCTCCACTCACTCCTCTCCACTCACTCCTCGCCGTTGTGCGGCCTCATGCCTGCCCTCGGACGCCACCGGCCCAATCTCCCCAACGCTACGGTAGGGGCAGGCCTCGTGCCTGCCCTCGCGCACCCGCCGCCCGCGCCGCCTCTCCCCCTCACCCTCAAACCTCCGGTAGGGGCAGGCCTTGTGCCTGCCCT
>VXMH01000103.1 GCA_009841235.1 Caldilineaceae bacterium SB0661_bin_32
CATGCGCTTCGGGCAGCCTCCCAGAAGATTGACGCAATAAGATGCGATTGCCCTGCTTGAAGCCAGGCGCGTGATAGACTGAGAAGCCTTGGTATGTTATCGTTTGGGGTCGGAGCTTCCAGGCGGAGGAACATCAACAATGGACAACGCGAACAGGCCGCACGCGGCAATACCGCTGGAGACAGTCACCAAGGTCCCGGTGCAGTGGCTGGCGCTGGACCGTCTGAATCCTCGCTTGTTTCTCAGCGGCGGCGAACCAAATGAAGTGGAAATAATCGCGCGGCTCTATCGCTCTGAAGATTTGAGCGAATTGCTCCAATCGATAGCGGCGAACGGTTATCTTGATATTGAACCGCTTGTCGTCCTCAAAGAGGAGGAGAATCTGACCGTCCTTGAAGGCAACCGCCGTTTAGCGGCCATTCGTCTTTTCGAGGAGCCTGATCTCCCAGGGCAGATTCGTCGACAAACGGGTCTCAAAGTCAACATCCCTGATTTTCCTGATGAATTCCGCGGCACGCTTCAGGAGGTTTCGGTTTACCGTGTAGAAAGCCGTGAGGATGCCAGGGCCTTTATTGGATTCAAACACATCAACGGCGCCGCCAGATGGGAGTCTTACGCAAAGGCGAAATATGCTGCTGACTGGTACAAGAGGGGGGGCGCCTCTCTTGAAGTCATAGCATCCCAAATTGGCGACAGGCACGACACCATTAAGCGGATGGTAAATGCAATCCATGTGCTTGAGCAGGCGGAACGGGCTGGAATCTTTCACCTCTCGGACCGGGTAGGTCCGCGATTCAACTTTTCACATCTTTACACGGCCTTGTCCCGCGCGGCATACATGCGTTTTCTCGGTCTGAAGGAGGGATGGACCCGGTTCCATCCCGAACCGGATCCCGTCCCTCAAGAAAAGCTGGAGAGCTTAGGCAAGGTGTTGCGGTGGCTGTATGGATCAAAAGATGAGGGTATTGATCCGGTAATACACTCTCAGAACCCTGACATCCGGCTCTTGGGAGAAGTCCTTGAGAACCCGGAGGGGCTCTCGATTCTCAAGGTTTCGCATTCCCTTACAGAAGCGCATTTGAGCACAACCCCCGCGAACCAAAGGTTTCTTGAATCATTGGTACGAGCAAGAAGGGAAGTGCGTGAGGCATCAAATAACCTGCGCGGGTTTGACGGCCAAGACCAGGCCCTGGTTGGAATCGCGGAGGATATTTCCGAAACGGCTCAAGCAATGCTCGCGCGAATGGCCAGGAAAGTGAAAGACGTTAAGGACGAAGAGGAGTGAATCCAATTCTCAATTTTCCCTCCGACGAGTTTGCCGCCGGCAAGTCAATCGATATTGACATTGCGGCCGACTATTTGGAACTGAGCGCTCTTTTTTCCAGGGAAAGTCAGTCATTTAGCGAAGAGATCGTCAATGCGCTGGAGCTCGCAGCCGACGCGGAATACGATGACGTTTGCGTTTCCTGAGACATTCGTTGAAAACACCTCGCTGCGTCCAATCTGAAGGGCGAAACTCCACCCTCTCCTCTCTCCTCACCCTCTTTTCATCCAATTTTTCATTCAGCCCTTGACAAATAGAACATTTGTGCTTATAATTCCTGTATGAACTCCTCGCGCCAGTTCGAGCCGATGGCAAAGTAGTTGCCCGTATCGGCGAGAGCAACGGCCTCGAAGCGGCCGGCGGCGCACCTCAAGACTATCCTCGGCAGGGATTCGGTCTTAGTGACAGCTCCCCAAATACGCAGATCACACTTTCGCGCTCTTTTCGACGCGGACGCAGGCGGCGATGAGCGTTTTTACACGCCCGCGTTTGCGAGCTGGACGCGCTGGCCCGCACCGGGCTCATCATTGCGCGCGGCGGCCGCGTCGATCTGCGCAGGGACACGCGGGCTGCCGAATTACAGCCCGAACAACAGTGTAGCGCCGGGCGGTACATTGCCGCCTGGAAAACCATAGATCAAGGGAGAAACCAACATGACACAAGGTAATTCAGGGCCGCCTCCCGGCCCTCCGCCGGAAACACCTGGCCTTCCCAATGAACCGTTGCCCGAGCCAGGCACGGTCATTAGCTGGCCGATGCTTACGCCGGATGGAAAGACGCTTAGCACGGTATTGGAGGCGGATATAGCGGGATTGACCACGCCGCCCTACGGCACCCTTGTTTTTACTCATTTGACCAACAAGGTGAAGCTGTACAGCAACAAAGGTTGGATCGATGTTGAATTGCCGTATGGGATCAAGAGGGAGATCGCCGGTTCTTTCCTGCCGATTCATTCGCACCCGCCCAGTATCAAGACGTTCAGATCGAGCGCCACCTACACGCTTGACGCCGAACATTCGATTACTCACGGCCTCGGCAAAATCCCCAAGGGCGTTCAGGTCTATTTGGAATGCGTGACTGCCGAGTTGGGGTACAGCGTCGGCGACGTGATCCAGTACTCGAATCAGAAGGATTTTCTGGTCTACGATCTGACCGGCGCCGCTTTCAAGATATTTGTGGAAGAAGGGGAAATCCTGGAAAAGAACACCGATGGCGTAGTTACTGGCAGCTCAGACGACATCAGCGCCGACAACTGGCGTGTCAGAGTGACGGCCTGGGCCTAGCCAAAAGGAGAAATCATGCCTGCAACACGAACCCAGATTTGGGATGAGAACGACAAGATCAAGTCCCACACGACCACCGAGAGGGACGCCCTGTTCGTTTCGGACGGGCACATGGTCTACAACAGCGAAGACGACGAGATGCAGGGCTACGATAGTTCTTCATCGTCTTGGGTGTCGCTAACGCTGCCTGACGATCTTTGTCCAGCGCAGGACGCGGTAGCTGCCCACACGCATACGGGCTACGCTGCTGAAAATCATACGCACGAAGGGATGCAGGGAGCGCAAGGCGAGAAGGGAGACAAAGGAGATAAGGGTGACACCGGCCCACAGGGACCCCAGGGTGTGCCAGGACCAGCAGGTGCCGATGGAGAAGATGGTCAGGATGGGGCACCGGGGCAACAGGGAGAGCGTGGACCGCAGGGAATTCAGGGTCCGACAGGCTCGCGCGGTCCGCGCGGCGACAAGGGCGACAAGGGCGATCCCGGCCCTGCACCGACGGCCAGCAATCATTCGCACCCTCCTCTGCCTCTGGATGAATCCGAGAACGTAAGGGTCTATGCCCGCGTTACGGCAGCAGGCGGGTTCACTGGTGCCAATCGTGGTCTCAGCACAGTCTCTCGCTCCGGATCGACTGACAACTATGAGTACAACGTCACCTACAACATCAGGCTCTACGATGCTGGCAACAATGTCGGCAACCACATCATCATTATTATGCCGGAAGGCGAGCAGATGGATGCCATCAACATCACTGAACGCAGGGCCAATGGGTTCAAGGTCAAGTTCAAGAAAGGTTCTGCGGAAGGCAAGGCTGTCCAGTTTGCATTTACTGCTCACGGTCACTAATAGGAGAAATCATGCCTGCAACACGAACCCAGATCTGGGACACCGACAACGAGATCAAGTCCCACACGACCACGGAGAGGGACGCCCTCTTCGTCTCGGACGGACACATGGTCTACAACAGCGAAGATGACGAGATGCAGGGCTACAACGGCTCCACGTCGTCCTGGGTATCTTTGACCCTGCCAGACGATCTTTGCCCTGAAGTTCCTGCAACTGCCGTGGCCGCGCACACGCATGACGGCTATGCGGCGGCTGATCACGGCCATCCTGACATTCCTGCCGGTCCGAAAGGCGACAAGGGAGACAAGGGAGACAAGGGTGATCAGGGCGATCCCGGCCCTAAAGGCGACACGGGCGATCCCGGCCCTGCGGGAATGGACGGTGCGCCTGGCCAGGACGGCGCACAAGGGCTTCCGGGAGAAGACGGCGAGGACGGACAGCCCGGCCAGCCCGGCGCGCAAGGCGCCAGAGGCCCGCGCGGGTATACAGGCGCAACGGGGGCCACAGGCGCCACGGGCCCGCAGGGGCCCAAGGGCGACACGCCCAGCATTCCGCCTTCACACAATCCGGACTATCACGACGACCGCTACGCGCTCAAGTCGCATTCTCATGCCTCAATGCCGACCTATCGCGGCGTCGTGGGCGCCTACTGTCGTGTGAACGCTGCCGGCAGCATAGTTGGCGATTCTCACAATATCGCCTCCGTGGCGCGAAGCGGAGCAGACCGTGATTATGAGTACACGATCACGTTCACCACTGCCCTTGAGCACGTGCCTGTTTGCGCCATCACTTTTGAGGGTGGGCAGGTAAACACACTGACGTATAAAACGCGTACTTCCAGCAGTGTGCGATTGCGGTTCCACGTGGGGAACAACCGGGGCATTGAGCGCGATTTTGACTTCGTGGCTTTCGGCTAGAAAAGGCGTAGTTTACACCAGGAAAGGAGATTGTTATGAGAAGTAAACCGGTTGCCCTGTTCATGGTCCTGATCATGGCGTTCATGCTGTCTGCGTGCGCGGTGACGGGCATTGAAATAGGCGGCAGCCTGCCGGAGGAAGTGGTGGACCGCATCGAGGACGACGACGCTCCGGTTCTGTACGACCGGCAGCGGCCGCTGGTCACGCTGCACTTTGCGGACGGCGAGGCGTTGACCATCGTCGAGTTGTGCCATGCGTCCGACGTAATCGTTGACACGGAGTACGAGCGCTGCGACATCAAGGCGATCTCGCAGTACTAATTAAGGAGAAATCATGCCTGCAACACGAACCCAGATTTGGGATGAGAACGACAAGATCAAGTCTCACACGACCGCGGAGAGGAACGCCCTGTTCGTTTCGGATGGACACATGGTCTACAACAGCGAAGACGACGAGATGCAGGGCTACAACGGCTCCACGTCGTCCTGGGTGTCTTTGACCCTGCCAGACGATCTCTGCCCTGAAGTTCCTGCAACCGCCGTGGCCGCGCACACGCATGACGGCTATGCGGCGGCTGGTCACGGCCATCCTGAAATTCCTGCCGGTCCGCAGGGAGAGAAGGGAGACAAGGGAGACAAGGGTGATCAGGGCGATCCCGGCCCTAAAGGCGACACGGGCGATCCCGGCCCTGCGGGAATGGACGGTGCGCCTGGCCAGGACGGCGCACAAGGGCTTCCGGGAGAAGACGGCGAGGACGGACAGCCCGGCCAGCCCGGCGCGCAAGGCGCCAGAGGCCCGCGCGGGTATACAGGCGCAACGGGGGCCACAGGCGCCACGGGCCCGCAGGGGCCCAAGGGCGACACGCCCAGCATTCCGCCTTCACACAATCCAAGCTACCACGATGATCGCTACGTGAAGAAGGGCGGGCCTCAGATTGTGGCGATGGGCAGAGCGCATCACCAGGCCGCCGCTCAGGCGGTCTCTGTTTCCGGCAGCAATAACGTTTCCACTATCACTTACAGCAACGGCCAGTACGAGATCACGTACACCAATCAGCTGTCCGCGTCCGGCCAGATTTTCGTTCAGCCTGAGTTCGGAAAGCATTATGCGGTGCATGTCAGCGGCACCGATCAGCTGAGTTTTCGAATGAACCTGAAGGATTCCGGCAACAATAATGTCGTGGGCTCATTCAGGTTCATGGTGGTTGTGTAGTGAATGGCGGGCACTGCTGCGCAGGCCGGCGCGGCGATAACTGAACAGACAAGGGAAGTTTGCGTGTTGGAACTTCCCTTTTTTTGAGGAGAGAACAGAATGGCTTTTCAAGTCAAAATCGTCGGCGACATCAACAACCCCCGGATCGAGTTTTCCGGATCGGAGCAACGCGTCGTGGGCGGCGATCCCGATTACGCCATCATGGGCGTCAACTGGGAGGCGCTTAAGACCCGGATCGAGCAGGGTTGGGGCAAAGGCCGTCCGAAAGCGATCTACGGGCGCAACGCCGAGCTTCCCTGGGGTGATCAGAGCTATCAGAAATACGGCCTGACCGAGCTGACGATCCGGCGCCGTATCCGCAACGCCTGGATCGTCTCTGCCGACACCCGGCCCTACGTTGCCGTGGGCCTGGCCGCCCGCAACATGAGCAGATCAAAGGCCGAAGTCGGCGTTGACACCAACCTGTCTCTCACGCACAGCATGAGCCAGGGCTGGAACGCAGAGGTCAGGGCGGGATACTCGCAGACCGTGAGCGTCGAAGTGGGCGGCGACACCTACGGCGGCAAAGTGGGCGCGTCCAGCACCTGGAGCGTGGAAGCCAGCTACGGTCAGAGCGGTTCGCAGACCAGGGAGGAGCAGATCGGGACCGGCGCTCACGTCAACGTCGAACTTGATCCGCACATGGGCGCGCAGGCCAAGCTGACGGCGACGCGCGGCAGCATCCAGGCGCGGGTCGAGTACGAGACCACCTGGTGGGGCCATCTGTGGATCGACTACGGCAAGCGCGTATACGTGCCCGGCAAGGCGTCCCGCAAGGACGGTCATTTCTTCTACTTTGAGGGCATTGAGAATCACAACTGGGGGTCGCCCAGGATTGAGTACCAGGACATCTCGCTCGACCTGTACGCCAATGCCAACATCGACATTGAAGAGGTGCCGGTGCAGGGCGAGTCGGGCATGTAGTTTCGGGCGCGCCTGGGCAGGCGAAAGGACGGGACCGGCACTCTCGCCTTTCGGCGTCTGAGCGCTCGCCAGGTCATGGTCGACGGCGAACGCTCAGACGTTTCTTCGCACCACAGACGCCGCCCGCTACTTCAACCACAACATCGACATCGAGGATGTCGCACTTCAGACAAGGACACGAACTATGCCTGCAACACGAACCCAGATCTGGGATGAGAACGACAAGATCAAGTCTCACACGACCGCGGAGAGGAACGCTCTCTTCGTCTCGGACGGAATCATGGTCTACAACAGCGAAGACGACGAGATGCAGGGCTACAACGGCTCCACGTCGTCCTGGGTGTCTTTGACCCTGCCCGATGGTCTCTGCCCTGAAGTTCCTGCAACAGCCGTGGCCGCGCACACGCATGACGGCTATGCGGCTGCTGATCACGGCCATCCCGACATTCCTGCCGGTCCGCAGGGTGAGAAGGGCGACAAGGGAGATCAAGGCGATCCCGGCCCTGCCGGCCCTAAAGGTGACATGGGCGATCAAGGCCCTGCGGGAATGGACGGACAGGACGGCGCGCAAGGGCCTCCGGGAGAAGACGGCGATGACGGTCAGCCCGGTCAGCCCGGCGCGCAAGGCGCCAGAGGCCCGCGAGGGTATACGGGCGCCACGGGGGCCACAGGCGCGACGGGCCTGCAAGGGCCCAAGGGCGACACCGGTCCTCAGGGTCCTGCTGGAACTTCACCGGCTCATAAGCTCGTGGCATTCGGCAGGGCTATAGAGACTGGAAATCAGCCCAGTGCCCCTCACGACAATGTAAGCCATGTTGAGTGGACTGGTGCGACAGGAGGTAATTTGCACTGTCTTGTGAGTTTTAACAGGCAGTTGTCGGCCACGCCTCTGGTTTTGGTCACTTGCACGGATAGCAGTGTTGCTCGCTACTATCTTACGGGCGAGTATCATACTGGTTTCCGCGTTCATTTCTTTAACAGCTCTGGCAACCGGATCAAGGCGACGTTTAATTTCGCGGTCTTCCAGTAACAGGAGAAATCATGCCTGCAACACGAACCCAAATCTGGGACAGCACGAACAAGATCAAGTCCCACACGAGCACGGAGAGGGACGCCCTGTTCGTCTCGGACGGGCACATGGTCTACAACAGCGAAGATGACGAGATGCAGGGTTACGACGGCTCCACGTCGTCCTGGGTGTCTTTGACCCTGCCCGATGGTCTCTGCCCTGATGCTCCGGCAGTTGCTGAACACACGCACGACGGCTATGCGGCAACGGACCACGAGCATATGACTGCTCCTGAGCATACTCATGACACGTATGCTGATGTAAATCATATTCATCAGCACGCTGACATCAATCATGAGCATGATGACCGGTATGCGTTGACCCCGCATTTCCATGACGAGACCTACGCGCCTCTGAATCACAAGCATTTCACAGTCCAGAAAGTGGGTGATCTTCCTGGCGGCTACATCGACTGGAATGACCCGAGCAATAGCAGCATCGGCAGCAATGGCACCGTCAACCATACTCTCGCAAAGGTTCCAACCGTACTGGGCATCGTCCTTACTCTGACCGGAACCGCCGCTGTGAACGGGTATGCGGCGGGCACTGAAATCGACCTGTTTGGAAGGCTTAGGTACAAAGTCCAGTACACCGATACCGCCAGAACGCTGGACGAGGGCGATTTCAACGTGTGGGTGAGCGAAAAGACCACTACGACCATCAGGGTTCACGTTGGCGCCCCCACCGTCTTGCTGCCCAACGGCCAGTACGCAGACACGAGTCTTACCGGAAAGTGGCGATACAACGTCAACCTCGTTGCATAAGGAGAAATCATGCCTGCAACACGAACCCAGATTTGGGATGAGAACGACAAGATCAAGTCTCACACGAGCACGGAGAGGGACGCCCTGTTCGTCTCGGACGGGCACATGGTCCACAACAGCGAAGATGACGAGATGCAGGGCTACGACGGCTCCACGTCGTCCTGGGTGTCTTTGACCCTGCCCGATGGTCTCTGCCCTGATGCTCCGGCAGTTGCTGAACATACGCATGACGCTTATGCGGCGTCTGATCACGAACACACGCTGACGGCCGATGACCTGCCCGCCCATACGCATGAAGGGATGGTAGGACCGCAAGGGGAGAAAGGTGATAAGGGAGACAAGGGTGATCAGGGCGATCCCGGTCCTGCGGGAATGGACGGTGCGCCTGGCCAGGACGGCGCGCAAGGGCCTCCGGGAGAAGACGGCGATGACGGTCAGCCCGGTCAGCCCGGCGCGCAAGGCGCCAGAGGCCCGCGAGGGTATACAGGCGCGACGGGACCGCAGGGCCCGCAAGGGCCGAAGGGCGACAAGGGAGACACGCCCAGCGCGTCATCGCACGTGCATCCGCCGCCGCTTCCCGCCTCCACAAGCAATCAAGGCATCATTGAAGTAGCCGACAATACGGAAGCTGACGCCGGAACGGAAAGCGAAAAGGCAATGAGTCCGGCGACAGTGAAGAGGCGGTTGGAAAAGGCGTCGTCTGTCGTTAAGGCTTTTGGCCGGGTGTCGGCTGACGGCACTGTCCAGTCAGGGTCCTACGGGGTACAGTCCGTTACCCGGTCGGGCACCAACAACAACACTTACCAGTACAATGTTCGGTTGAATTCTGCGTCCTCCGGTTCCATTGTTCCCATTGTCGCGACCAATGGCAGCTCGTCTGACGACACGCACATTTTCAGCGTTAGCCGGACAAACTTCCAGGTAAAATTTGCGAGCGGCGGGAATCAGCAGGGCCAGGCCCGCGACTTCCATTTCGTCGTGTACGGATTGGAATAGTCATACGGCAAGTAATCTCGATCGCGCCGGATCAACATTCAAAAAACGCGGCCGGAATACGGATTGTCACGATCATGTCCTGTTTCGGCCGCGTGGAGCAGTTGGGACAGGGTGATCGCATTGCCCTGAAGATAATCTGGGAGAGGCTTGAATGATAGAAGCGACTCCGATTCTGCCGGCCTGGCTCGCATGGATGGAGCACTGGCTCTCCGATGCGGGGCAGATTGCCGTTCTCGCCGCTCTGATACTCCAGCTGTACAAGGAGGTCGTAAGGCGGGTCCATGTTGAGAAACGGCTGAAGAAGCTGGAAGAGTTCATGGGGCGGCATGAAGGCGTTCTGTAATGGTCACCGAAGATTTCAGGAAGTACCGTCTGACAACACGGGCTATCGTTGCGGGCGCCCTCATGGCCGTGCTTTCTTTTGCCCTGATCCTGATCGTATTCAGGCCCGCCCAGGCCGAGCTGCTCGAGAACATCCTGCTGCTGATTATCGGCGCGCTCTCTACGAACCTCGGCACGGCCATAAACGGGTTGTTCGAAAAATATGAGGACCAGAATCAACAAGCGAAGGGAAGCGAAGACAGAACCGTTCCGGCGCCCATCTGGAGACCGGACATCGACTTTCCACAGGAGAGACAGCAGTGAGCAAACTGGGATTTCACGTACAAGGATTCACGCCGGCCGCGGTTGCCGCGGTGACGGCGCAGCGCGGCGCGGCCGTAATCAAAACGATGGACCTGCAGCCGTGGGCCGTTGAGGCGCTGCAACAGTGGAAACGGAACAACCCGGGCGGCCTCGTGACCTACCGGATGTGGATAGGCCCGGAAGCGGAGGGCGCCGGCGCGCAGATAGAGAGGTGGAAAGAGTACTGCGATCGGTTGGCGCAGTACGTCAAAGAGAATGCGCCGAACGGGCTTGTTGACGCGGTCTATGTTCCGTTCAACGAGATCACACCGTACGCCGGCGCCGGGCTGGACAGGCATTGTGAGCTGCTGCCGCAGATCTGCGAATACCTGCGCGGCCAGTGGGTTCACCACGGCGGCATGAAGGTCATCGCCGGCAATTTCAGCGTGACGACACCGCATCCGCCCGAAGCGTGGGGGCGGATAACCGGCGCCATGCGCGGCGCAGATTATCTGTCCCTGCATCGCTACAGCAAGAGCTCTCTGCGCGAGGGCCATGAGCACCTGTATGACTTCGAGGAGATATACAGGCGAAACCCCGGGCTGCCCTCCCTGATTCTCGGCGAGTTCGGCGTAGACGGCGCCTTGTGGACGGACGAAAGCATGCCGCGCGACGAGCGGTTTCAGGGGTGGCGGGCCTTCATGGACGCGCAGACGTACGCCGCGCAGCTGAGCGAGGCCGATGACAGGCTGTCGAACCTGGACTACGTCGCGGGCGCCTGCGTGTTCAACCTGGACCAGTATCCGCCCGTTGACTGGAGCACGTACCTTTACGCGGGCCACCCTGAGATTCTGCGGGTCTTCAACGGGCGGGCGGCGGCGCCCGGCGCGCGTCCAGCGGCGGCGGCCAGTACGCCGCAGCCGGCGCAGGACCCGCCCCCGTGGCTGCCGCAGGAGCTGGTAATCAACTGGCGGCAGTGGCGCGACGACGACCGCAACGAATGGAAGCGGGGCAGCGGCCGGGAACGGCTCGAATTCTGGAAACACGCCAGGCGAATCGGCGTGGACGTGGACCGCTACACCGCGGCGCCGGCAACGCCCGCCCCGACCGCAGCCGTTCAGCGCAGCGTTGGTCCGGTAGCCCGCATGATGGCGGATGAGACCGGCATCGATCCCGCGCTCTGGCAGGCCGTCATCGACATCGAAACGGGCGGGTCCGGCATGACCGGCGACGGCTATCCGATCTGCCGTTTTGAGGTCGCGCAGTGGCGCCGGCGCAACGGAGACGCCGCGTGGTCGCAGGCTGCCCCGTTCTTTGAAGGCGAACGGAGCTGGCAGGGGGGAGACGACAAGGTGAACCTGGACGGCAGCTGGCGGTCGATCCACGGCGGCCAGGCTTTCCGCCGCTCCGTGATTGCGTTCGCGTCCACCTTCGGCGACCGCGACGAGGCCTTCGCATCGACCAGCTGGGGCCTGTTCCAGCTGATGGGCTGGCATCACGACGCGGCGGGTTATCCAACGGCTGAAGCAATGGCCGCGGCTTTTGCCGAATCGGAGGAGGTGCAGGCCCGCGCGTACCTGGCCTGGGCCAGGCAGACCGGCGCGCTCGAGGCGCTGCACAACAAGGACCTGGCCGGATTTGTGCGGGTCCACAACGGCAACGGCCAGGTCGGCCGCTTTACGCAGCTGCTCGACCGGGCCGCGCGCCGTCATGGCTGGGAAGGATAGCGCAGCCGGTTCGCGCTTGACGCGGGATGGAAGAGCGGTACTTCGCCGGTTTCATCAGCCGGAGGCGCGGGTTCGATTCCCGCTCCCGCACTCGCGGCGCAGGCGGGGCGACAGCCGAGGCGCCCTGCCTGCGCCGCTCCATTTGAATCGAAGACGCTAACGCCCTCGCAATCCGCGCATTTCCGCCTCCAGCTCACGGATCCTTCCGCTATTCTCATAGTGCCTTCCTCTGCCGAGATAGTTCGCGATGCCATTGATGATGACCGGTTTTCGGCTACGTTCCACCTGCCTTGCACTTCCTACCACTATTTGACAAACTTCCCAATGTAGAGAAATCCATATAAGAGTTTTGTCAAGTACTGTTAGGGATGGTAAGGTAACTGGAACGCGAGGCAAAAAACGTTCAAAAATGAAAAGACCGCGCTTTCTTCCAGGTCAACGCGGCCTTCTCGAGAGGACATCACCTCAATGCAGAGGCAGTTCAATTCTACCACGGACAGCTTCTTCCACGGAAGCTTCTCGCTCTTTCCCAGAGTCACGGCCCGCAAACCTGTCGGGACGTTCTCCCTTCCTGAACTCGAAGCGTGGATACGCCGCAACGAATCCCCGGCGGGCAATGCTCAGCTGCCCGATCTGCGTTCCATGACGAATGCGATTCGGGCCCACTACCGACAGCACGGCAAGGATGAGCGCTACCAGGCAAAAAAGAGGGCGCTGCCGGCCTTCACCCCCGCGGGCCTGTTCTCCCGGCGCAACGCGGCGGGCCTGGAGCAGCATTCCGGCTACATCCCCGTCGATTTCGACGCTCTGCCGTCTGAGGAGAAGAAGAGGGCCCTGCTCGAGCAGCTGCGGCAACTCCCCTTTATTGCTCTTGCCGCTTTGAGCGTCGCCGACGGCACGTGGGTCCTTGCAGCGGTTGATCCGGCTCCTGCAAACGCCCGGGAACACACAACGGCCTGGCGCGCCGTTGTCGATGCCGTTCAAGAGCGTCTCGTTAATACGCAGGTCGACAAGTCAGGAAAAGACCTCGCCCGGGGCCGCTATCTTGCCGCGGATCCCAATGTATACGTGAACCGCGCCGCCATGCCCCTGCCCTGGTCTTCAATGCAGGAGGTTCGCCGGCCTCGCCCCTCTGTGGGCAAGCAGGCTTTGCCGTCCGCTGCCGAAGTGGAGCTGATGTTGACCTGCATCGATCCCGATTGCGATCGCACGACCTGGATCAAGATCGGAGCCGCGCTGCGTCGTGAGGGCTACGACCTTTCCCAATGGAGGAACTGGTCGGCCCAAGGCCGGAAATTCGATCCTGACAAGGACTGCACGGTTGAAGAGTGGGAAGGGCTGGCGCATTACGGCGGCCGCGAGGCGCGTATTGGCAGCATAATCAAACTGGCGCGGGAAGGGGGGTACAGGGGGCATCTGCCGGGGGCATTGGGCTTGCGGGCCGAAATTCAGGAAGAGACGGATCCTGGCGCCTCCTTCCCCGCCGAACTCAACCGTATCCATGAAAAGCTGTCCGAGCTGCATCATGTGCGGCGAATGTTGGAACGTCATGCGCCCGACCTGCTCAGCGCCGTAGATGTGGATACGCGTACGCTGTACGTCCTGCAAAGAAACGGCATCTGGCTGCCCGGGGATGACCAGGTGCGGAGACTGTACTGGGCGACGGCTTCCCACTGGCTGCGGCTGGTGGTCGAGCACCGCGATCTGCTCCCCAGCCTTGTTGACAATGACAAGGCCTTCGCGGACACGGTCAAGGCATTCCGCGCCACGGAGCGGAATCGCGCCTGCAAAGAGGGTATACAGCTGGCCGGATCAATGATCGCTCACTGGGAAAAGCAGGCGGCCGCGCCTGCGGCGTTCCACGAGCTCACTCTGGCGAAGAAGGCGGAACTGGACGCGGATCTGCGTTATCTCGGCTGTGAAAACGGCGTCATCGACCTCCATACGGGGGACCTGCTGTCCGCTGCGCAGGCGCGCGACAAGCTGGTGACCCGCAGCACCGGCGTGCTCTACAGTTCCCAGGCCCGCCACCCGGCCGTGGACAAGCTGACTGCCCATCTGTCGGATGCGCATCGCGAATGGCTTCTGTCCGCTGTTGGCTATGCTTTGCGCGGCTACCCGGACCGCACGCTCTATCTTCTGGTCGGACCGCCCGGCGGCGGCAAATCAACTTTTCTGACGGCGGTGCGGCTGGCCCTCGGCCAGTATGCCGATGCCCTGGCTGAAGGCGCGCTGACGCAGCGCAATGTCAACAGCGCGACAGCGGGACTCTCGCCTGAGATGGAACCTTTCACGCGCTGCCGCGTTGTGATCGACAGCGATCTTGAGTCCAGCGCGACGTTGTCGACCGGCAGGCTGAAGAAGCTGGCAGGCGGGGATGAGATGAAATGGCGGGGATTGCACAGCGGCTTCGGCGATACGAGGCGGGTAACGGCAACGATGTTCATCAGCCTTAATGACGACCAGGCGCCCAGTTTGACGATGGACAGCGGCCTCTATGAGCGCCTGCGCCCGCTGCCCTATCCCGCGATTCCGGCAGACGAGCGCGATCCGGGGCTGCGCGCGGCGTTGGAGCAACCTGAGGCGAGAGAAGCGATGCTGGCCCTGCTCGTTCGGCATGCAGTGAAGACTGGGCGGCCGCCTGCCGTTTCCGTCGCGGTAGGCGACCTTCGTGAGCGGTTGCGCCGCGAGTCGGTGGGCGCCGGTTTCCATGACTGGGCTACGGCCGCGCTGACGGTGACCAATCGACCGGTTGACAAGGTATCGACGGCGGATTTGTGGGCGTCGGCCGTGAAAGCGGCAGGCACTGATTCTCCCTGGGGCTACAACCGGCGCACTTTCGTCACCGCGCTGCGCTCCCTATTGGATCTGGCGCCAACCGCAAAGATCTGGGCCGAAGGAAAGGTGGTCAATGGGTGGGTGGGCGTGCGTTTTGCCGCCGTAGAAGAGGGGGAAGCGCATTCAGCAGGTGAAGCATTCTCGGAGTGGGTCGATGCACATATGGCCAGAACGGGGAACGCGGAGGATCGCGTGTCGACTGTGGTTTTATGGGAGCTTCTGGTGGAGGCCGGGGGCGATCCGCCTTGGGGGTATACCCGACGCGAGGCATTCGCCACTTTTCGGGGAATCCTCGATCTGCCGCCGGCCAGGAAGGTTCGCATCGACGGCCGGGCGGTAAATGGCTGGCAGGGTGTGAGAGTGGTCAAGGGCGGGGACAGCGAGGCGAGCAGCGAGCGGAGTTAGGTTCCGGTGACATTGTGGGAAGGCCGGAGTGGCAGGTTTCAGTGATGCCGGAATAGTCTTGCCAGCGAAAACAGTACGGCCCTTCCAGTTGTATCGAGTCCTTTCGCCCCTTCACCATTCCCTGACTGGTACCCTGGGTCCATGCCGGTTCTCCTGAGGAGATCTCCCGTCTTGTCCGGTTTTTGGGGGGCAGGTCACATGATTACTTGCTCTTGGTGATCATATCCCTGACAGTCACCGGAAATGTCGTTCCAGCCGTGGCAAGGAAATTTATGGGGCTTATATCGCAAAGTCACATTGGCGATTTGACGCCCCACTTTCGCTCCGGTATGACACTTTTTTAGGGAACTTGGTTGATCGCTCTCCCCACAGGGCGCGAGCGACATTCTCTGGTGTGTCGTCGATTTTGAGGGGTCTTTCTGGTCGTCCGCGCCGTTTTCCTGACGGGCTGGGCGAGGACGGCTACCCTTCAATTGACAGTGATTTGTCTGATGTGTTCACTTGAGTTTCATCCTGTTTTATAGAAGGAATCGCGGGGGTTATTTGGCAGCCTCCCATTCCGAATGGCCGAGGAATTCACAGTGCGCCCACTTCTCCACAACAGTGCGATCATTTGTGGTGTACTGGATATAGACGTTACTGCTGTCCACATCAAAAGAAATGCTAGACAGGTAGACATTGCCGCTTGGGTCAATGGATGTGCCGTACTGAGTCCTGTATGCGTCAGCCGTCTCCTGCCGTATTTCCATCTGTATAAAATCTCCCCGCTCCCTCTTTGAATGAAGGGGGTTCTGGCACACGCCATCATCCAGGTAGATGACGTTTGGCGACCAAGGATCGGCAAACATTGCTTCGAGTACTGCCAGACGCTCCTCCAACGCCGTCAACTGTTCCGCCAGATCCTCAAGCGTCAACTCCCCTTGTGCCAAAAGTACGCCAGGAATGAGAAATGCTAGAAGTGCGATTGTGATAAGTGTACGTTTCATTGTTTGTCCTCCACTAGTCTAACCTCAGACCATGTAGTGGTGATTGTGGAACGATCTCCGGGGGCTGGAGATGTATAGATAGAATCTACTCCTTGACGATTTCGCAGTTCCTCATGTTGATTATGGTGCTGCTTCCAAAATACAGTTCGCCCCTCAACGTAATCGACTCGCCCGCGTTCAATCGCAGGACTTCATCTTCGCTCGATAAGGGGAGTGAACAATCCAGGTAACTGAGAAAACCTCTACCTTCAAGCGTTATCTCGTATCTTTCTTTGCCAGAAAAGAAACCGCCGCCTTTCTTTTCGATATCAAGAATAACACCGTTTACTTCAATGATTTTGTCTAGGTACTTGGCCTCGGCACGAGCTTCGTTTGCCCCATATTCGTCGAAAATGTCATCAAGTTCATACCTAGGAACAGTTACCGCCGGAACAGGCGTTGGTGTTTGAGTCGGAGTGGCCGTTGCCGTCGGAATGGATGTTGATCTTACAGGTGTGATTGTTGTCATGGGCGTGGCGGCAGGGGGATTCTCTAATATCTTTAGTCTGTTTTCCACATCCACTACTCTGGTGGCGAGTGTGTCGGTATAGGCGTTTTGCACTTCAACTTCACGAGTCAACAAACGGAGTTTTTCAGCAATATCCTCAAGCGTGACGATGCCCTGAGCATTCAATTGTGCCGCGCCTAGAGATATTGCTGCAACAATGGCCAGAATTAGCAGTATGCGTTTCATGGTATCCTCTTGGTGACTAAGATGATTGGATATGGCAGGTCAACTACATGCCGCATTAGGTTGTCAAGTGTGGGATAAAGCCGCCACGAGATGTGACGGCTTTATCATTTGCGAATTGTTAATCGGATTTTATCCAGGCTCCGATTGGGGCGATTCTTGGGCGTGCGGTTGCGGACACGTGGAAAACCCACGCTGACGTAACATCAGACAGAACGATATCGATACTATCGCGGGGTTCCAGCGTAAAGGTGGTTGATGAGATGACGGGCTGGTTTTGGACAAATGCGTGTCGCACTTCGATTGATTGGTCTGAACGGAGGTCGTTCGAGAGGCGGATCAGGGGGGAGCTATCCGTGAGGTCTAGACCTTGGAAGAACTCGTCCTTCAAGTGGTCGTCGAGGTCAGCCAGGGATGGTGGGTTGGTTCGAATGAGGATCAGTCTATTCTCGTCTTGTTCGGGGTTGTCCCAACGGATGAATTCGACTGCTCCTTTCACTCTACTTTTTGTGGGGTCTATTTTTCGCAGAGGCACGTCCATCTCATATTCTACGTAATCGTTGAAATCGCCATCAGTACACTTGACGAATTCCATGTCTTTGAAATCTCGGCTCTTTCGGAACACTTTATCGTATCGAGCTCTGTATTCGGAGCACTCGTCAATTGTAGTCAGAGGCAGTTGGAAGATGATCTTGTTGGTTAGTTCTCCTTCGTCGAGATCATCCAAGTCTCGCAAATAGAGTTCGCTTGCCATGTGGGTTGTGCAGGCCGTAACGAACGCCATCACTGCAATTAACGTCAAGATGACGAGTGTTGAATTTAGCCGTGTGATTGAGAATTTCATGGTTTTCCTCCTGTTGGTTCAAGAATTGGTTGAACCTGAGTTTTGGGTAAGAGAAGCAATGAATGGTGATAGTACTCAAACATTCATTGCGTGCTTGGAAAGCTTCCTTGTGGTATTCCCAGTGCAAGGAACCTTGGAGACTGATCATGTTTGAATACGCCAAGTCAGCGGCGCTACTGAGAGTGAGGACCTCATCGTAGAACACACGCACGGTCTACTTCGCGGCCCTTCACGTGTCGATCGGTTTTGTCTAAGTCAACAGGCATTGTTGCAGCAGTTCACGGGCACCCAGTAACTGGAACTGCCGTAACATGTCGGCAAAAGGGACTCATCCACCGATCATTGAATTTTGGTACTGGCGACACCATCGTCAACTGCCGAAGCTAGTGCGCAGAGGAGTACTTGAAGTGATGCAGTGTTTCTCTATCATGAAACTGCCTGCGCCGAACTAGAGGTTTTATAATTTATAAGTATATCACACTCGTGTGTCATTTGCGTGTAGGCTTGTCGTATTTTCGTGTCAGTATCGTGTCAATATATGGGAAAAGAGCAGAATGGAGAGGAATGAGAGGAGTTTGGCGGGGGATTCTTGTTCGCGGTGGGCGCCGGGCGAGGCGGAACTGCAGTGGTTAGTGACGGAGGCGGCTGGGCTGGGGCTGGGCGGGCAGGCACCAGGCCGGCCCCGACCGGGGTTTTAT
>VXMH01000086.1 GCA_009841235.1 Caldilineaceae bacterium SB0661_bin_32
TTTGGTTTTTTTTGGTTTTTGGCGCGGTGTGGCGCCTGGTTTATTTTTTCAACCCAAATTTTTTATTTGGGTTTTTTTTTTTTTTTTTCTGGGGGGGGGGGGGGGCGTCCCCCCCCCGCCCCCCCGCAACTCTATCCCTGGCCAACGATGACAGATCCTCTACTGCAGGCGCAGAACGTCAGCCACAACTACCCCCGCCGCAACCGCGTCACACCCGCTCTGGCAGAGGTCTCCTTTTCCCTGCAGGAACATGAGTTTGTCTGCGTGGTCGGCAACAGCGGCAGCGGCAAGTCGACGCTCCTGCGCATTCTCGGCGGTCTGTTGACGCCCACGGCAGGCGAGGTGCAGTTCAGAGGCATCCTCGTGCGCGGCCCGCAGCCGCAGATCGGGTTCGTTTTCCAGAACACGAATCTGATGCCCTGGCGTACAGCCCTGGAAAACGTCCTGCTCCCGCTCGAACTGCAGAAGCCGCTCGACGGGCACGACCGGGAGCGGGCCAGTGCGGCGCTTGCCCTGATGGGGCTGGAAGCTTTCGCCGACGCCTACCCCGCCCAACTCTCCGGCGGCATGGCCCAGCGCGTTACGCTCACGCGCGCGCTGTTGCAGAGTCCGGCGCTGCTCCTGCTGGATGAGCCATTCGGCGCGCTCGACGCGCTGACACGCGAGCGTCTCAACCAGGAGCTCCTGCGCCTCTGCCGGGACCGCAAGCAGACTGCGCTGATGATCACGCACAGCATCCAGGAGGCCGTCTTCCTCGCCGATCGTGTGCTGGTTCTGAGCGGGCAGCCCGGAAGATTGCAGGGCGCCATCTCCGTTGACCTGCCCCGCCCGCGCACCCTGGAGATGCTGACCTGGCCCCAGGCCGGCGCGCTGATCAGCGAAATCCGCGCCTGCCTGGCGACGGGCGCACAGGAACCCCTGCCCCAATAAGAAACGCCGGGCATTGCGCCCGGCGTCTTTGTCCCTGACTGTCGTTACAACCTGATTGCAAATCTACCTAACGCGGCAGACCGATCCTACTGCTCATCCGAATCCCCCAGATTGCGCGGCAGCATGGCGGCCAGATTGTCCGGGCGATCAATGTTCAGCGACAGTACCTGCTCCTGCAGCCACGTCTGGAAAGCCTCGGCATACTCCTGCTGCAAGCTGGCCTCTTCCTTCGGCCGCTCATCGTCCCGCTCCAGCACTTCGATGATGTGATAGCCGAACGTCGACTTGATCGGCGCGCTCATCTCGCCCACTGCGAGCGAAAACGCGACTTCGTCAAATTCAGGCACGTAGCGCCCGCGGCCGGCCCAGCCCAGATCGCCGCCCTGCGTGCCGCTGCCCGGGTCGTTGCTGAACCGGAGCGCCAGGTCCGCGAAATCCTCGCCGTCGAGAATACGTTGATGCAGCGTCTGCGCAAAGGCCAGCGCCTCAGCGTCGTCAACACGCCCATCGCCGTTGGTGTCAGGATTCCATATTTCTGGAGGGGACGGAACTTCTGGCGGGGACCGACCGTCACCCTCGTTGTCCTCTACAGCATCCCCTTCCGTTAGTTCGGTTGCCGGCGCGTCTGTACTCTCGTCCTTTTCTTGCTCGCTTTCAGACACAGGTGAAGGTGTACCGGGCAGGGATGTCTCGCCCTCTGTCTCGCCAGACGATTCTTCCGTTTCCGGGGGAGGCTCGGGATCGACGGAGATCAGAATATGACGGACCCGGACCTGCTCTTCGGTGGAAGATACCAGTTCCTGGCTGATCGTCTCCGACACCTTGTTGCGTAGCAGACGCGCCCGGATCACCTCGCGATAGCCGGCCAGGTTCATCCCGGCGTTCTCGCGCAGATTATCCTCCAACGTGCTCAGCCCTTCCTGGTACAAGGCGTCGGTCAGGACTGCAGGCGGCTCCGGGGTGGGTGCCTCTTCCACGGTCTCCGGCTCCACTTCGGCCGCGGCTGCGGTCGGTTCGCTGTCAGCCTCATCTTCCGGCGTCGGCATCGGTGATGGGACCGGTGTCGGCGTAAAGGTTTCCGCGGTCGCTGTCGCTTCGGCGGCGGCGTCGGCGGTGGCTGTAGCCTGCGGCACTGTCAGCGCGCCTTGGCCTTGCGCCACCTCTTCCCGCAGGGTCTCTTCCACCTCTTCATCGGTCACCGACACGCCCACTTCCGGCGCCTTGATCTGCAGAACAGCCGCCTCAATCATTTCGTTGAGGACCTGTGTCCCCAGCGTCAGTGGGCTGGCCAGCGTCGCATTGATCGAAGCGATCTGGGAGGCGAACAGGCTGGAATCCCCAAACTGCTGGGCAAACAACTGGAGCCGCAGACGCTGGTTTTCCAGCTCGCTCTGGCGCAGGCGCGCCTGTTGCCAGAAGTCGCGGGTGACGATCGACTCGTTTTCGACCTGCGCCAGCACGCTGTTGGGCTTGATGATCAGTTCATTGACCACGCCGTACAGGATCAGCAGCAGCGCCACACCGACGATCCCGCCCACGATCGCTGTAAGCCGCAGGTTGCGCTCCCTGTCGCGGGCACGCAGGCGGACCTCACGCCGATTCTCGACCTGCGGCTGTTCTTGCTGCCTTCTTCGTCTGCGCTTCTTGGCCATGAATCGATCAACCGCGCCTGCCGGTGATGCGGATATGTTCGCCTGTGTAGGGCATCAAGGCCAAGTGCCTGGCCCGCTTGATCGCCCTCGTCACTTTGCGCTGCATCTTGGCGGTGACGCGGGTCTTGCGGCGGTTGTGTATGCGCCCGTAGTTATCGACAAACCGGCTGAGAACCTGCACATTCTTGTAGTCGATCTCGTCGATCCGCACGTCGTTGCCGACGTGGCGGGGATTCCTGCGCTGATTGCCCTGTTTGGCGCGGTTGAATATGGCCGGCCCCTCGACACGGTTGAAGGTGGGGGCCGTCTGCTCCTGCTGGCTGCCGCCTGCGTCCGACTCGGGGCCTGCGCTGTCCGTAGCTGCCTCGGCAACCGGCTCAGCAACCACCTCAGCCTCCGGCTCAGTCGGCGCTTCAGCGTCAGACTTTCCGTCCGTATCGGCAACGGCCTGCGGCGCGTTTTCCGCCGCGCTCTCTTCCTGCACGGGGGCATCTTCACCCGTGGGCGTCTCGGCAGCCGGTTGTTCCTCAGTGTTCGCTTCGGCTTCTGTTACTTTGTTTTCATCAGACATTCGATGCTCCTTTGTGGCTCAGTCCCCAACGCGGACAAAGAGGAAACGCAATACATCTTCAGATAGTCGCAACTGTCGTTCGACGTTCTGCACCGCGGTGGGAGGCATCGAGAGGTTGTGCAGAATGTAGTGTCCCTCAAAGTGGCCCTTGATGGGATAGGCCAACCGGCGTTTGCCCCAATGATCGGTGCTCGCGATTGTCCCGTCCTCGCCGCCGATGGCCTGACTGATCCGGTCATCCACGGCTTTGACACCCTCATCATCCAGGTTGGGCTGGATGATGTACACCAATTCGTACGTGTTCATCTACCCTTTTACTCCTTTCCTTGAGCAATGTCCTGGGTTCGTTTCCAGTCTTCGGTTTCCGGTTTTCAGTAACCGCCCTGAACGCAAGCGAGAGGCGGCACCAAAACAAGAAATGAAAACCAAGAACCGCAGTTCAGACAAAGGTCCACAACATTGTGCTGTGAACAGAAAGAACGAGGGAGCAGACAAGCTGTCCCTCGTCGCGGTTGGACAGTATAGCACAGCGCTGCGCGCGCGCAAAAGATCGGGGGACAAAATTACGCGCAATGAAGAACTGGAAATCCGCGGCCCGTGAGCTGCGAAAGTGGTGGCCTCTAGTTACTCGAAACCGGCCACTGCATCTGTGCCCGCTCCACTGCTCGGCCGCGGCCGTGGCACTGCTTGAACTTGCGGCCGCTCCCGCACGGGCAAGGATCGTTGCGTTTGGCGCCGGCGAAGCGCGCGTTCAGCTTGCGGTCCGCCTCCGCCAGGTGCTGCATGATATTGGCGGGCGCCTGCTGCCGGCGCAACTGGTCGGCCATGAAGTTCATGTACGGGCGCACATGATTGAAGAAGGACCGGTAGCCGGCGCAAAGATAGTTCAGGCCCGGTTCGCCGTCGGGCGTGTTGATAAAGCGGTTCTTCGGGCAGCCGCCGTTGCAGACAAAACGCACCTCGCACTCCAGGCAGTAGTTGGGCAGGCTGTCCCGCTTGTGCGTCCCGAACGCCTGCTGCCGCGCCGAGCCGACCATCTCGATCAGCGGGATCTCTTCGATATTGCCCAGCAGATAGTTCGGTTCCACGTAGTGGTCGCAGGAGAACAGATCGCCGTTATGCTCCATCGCCAGCGCCGAACCGCACGTCTCCTCAAAGATACACAGACCGGGCCGGTGTCCCGCGTAACCGGCCAGAGCCACGTCGAAGATCTGCACGAATACCTTCCCCACGTCGCGCCGCACCCACTCCTCGAAGATCTGGATCAGAAAGTCGCCGTACTGTTCGGCGGTGACAGATCGATCTTTGACCGTGTTCCCTTCCTGGTAGCCGGTCTCGTTGTCCCGCTCGACAATGGGGATGAACTGCATGAAGTCAGTCTTGACCTCGTCGCGCAGGAAACGGTAAACCTCGAGCGGATGGGGCGCGTTGGCCGCGTGGACCGTTGTCAGGATGTTGTAGCGCACCTTGTGCTTATGCAGCATCCGCGCCGCCCGCATCACCTTCTCCCACGTGGGCTGGCCGCCTTTGTCGACGCGGTAATAGTCGTGCAGCTTGCGCGGGCCGTCCATGCTCAGCCCGATCAGAAAATCGCTGCGGTGCAGAAAGTCGCACCACTCGTCGTCCAGCAGCGTGCCGTTGGTCTGCAGCGCGTTCTCGACCCGCATGCCCGGCTTCTTGTGCTTCTGCTGGAACTCGACCGCCTTCTTGAAAAAGTCCAGCCCCATCAGCGTCGGCTCGCCCCCTTGCCACGCGAAGGTAACCTCCGGGACCTGCTGCGCCTCAATATACTGCCGCGTGTACTCCTCAAGCATCGACTCGGACATGCGGAACTCGCTGTCCGGGTACATGAACTCCTTGCTCAAAAAGTAGCAGTAGTGGCAGTCCAGGTTGCAGATCGCCCCCCGCGGCTTCAGCATAATGTGAAACGCAGGCGGCGGCGCAATATCGGTTGCAGGCGTCGGGTCCAACAGTGCGATCGATTGGGACATTCTCTCTCCTGTTGCGACTCAATGAAACTCCATTCAAGACCCAAAACGAGTCAAGCTCTCCTCAATCCTCCTTACTCTTTCCTTGCTCTTGGGAGGTGTCAACCCCCACGCCGTCTCCTGCAACCCTCCACTGATCACTGCATTTTCACTGACCACTGCAGTCCAGCGGCGGCACGTCCACCCAGCGCCGCTCCTGCCAGGCCTGATAACCCAGCTCGGCCAGCTGCACGCCCTTCGCCCCTTCCAGCAGCGTATAGGGGAACGGGTCCCCCTTGATCGCATGGCGCAGGAACATTTCCCATTCGATCTTGAAGGCGTTGTCAAAAGGGTTGTTGTTCGGCATCCACTGCCACGTATCGTAGAACTGGACCGGCTGCGGAATGTCCGGGTTCCAGACCGGCTTGGGCGTGAAGGAGTCGCCCTGTATCGCGCACTCGCGCAGGCCGGCCACCGCGCTCCCGCGCGTGCCGTCCACCTGGATCGTCAGCAGGTCATCGCGGCGCACGCGTACACACCAGGAGGAGTTGAAGTTGCAGATGATCCCGTTTTCCAGTTCGAACATCGCGTAGGCGCCGTCATCGGCGTCGGCGTTGTAGAGCGCGCCCTCCTCGTCGATGCGATCCGGCACGTGGTTGGCCGCGATGCAGGTAAGCCGCTGGATCGGGCCGAAGAGGTTGTCGATGACGTAGCGCCAGTGCGCGAACATATCCAGAACGATGCCCCCGCTCTCCGACTTCTTGTAGTTCCAGGAGGGGCGCTGCGCCGGCTGATCCTTGCCATCGAAAACCCAGTAGCCGAACTCGCCGCGCACCGCCAGGATGCGGCCGAAGAAACCGGTGTCGATCAGGTACTTGAGCTTCAGCAGGCCGGGCAGAAACAGCTTGTCCTGGACAACGCCGTTGCTCACACCGGCGTCTGTTGCCGCCCGCGCCAGCTGCAACGCATCCTCGATGTTGCCCGCGGTCGGCTTTTCGCAGTAGACCGCCTTGCCCGCCTCGATCGCCTGCAACGTATTCGGCACCCGCAGGTTGGTCGCCAGCGCATCGAAGTAGATGCCGTTGTGGTCGTCGGCCAGCGCCTCGTCCAGGTTGGTCGTCCATTTGCTCACATTGTGGGCAGCGGACAGATGCCGCAGCTTGTCCGGGTTGCGGCCGACCAGCACCGGCTCCGGCATGATGCGGTCTCCGTCGGAAGTGACCGTGCCGCCCTGCTCCCGGATCGCCAGAATCGAACGGACCAGATGTTGATTCGTTCCCATCCGCCCGGTCACACCGTTCAGTATTACGCCAACTGCTATTTCAGCCATTGATAAGAAATGCTCCCATTGATGCGCGGCCGCACAGGGCCGCCGAGGGCATTTGCAGTCCCGTCCTTTGGGCGCCTGCAAAAGCCTGGGCTATCAGACATGGTTTGTGTAGGCTTCTACGATCCGCTCCAGGAACTGCTCCTGATCCATCTCCCAGTAGCGGTTTGAGAAGATTTCGACCTCATTATACCCGTCAAACCCGGCCTCCTCAACCCAGCCGCGAATCTGGCGGATGTCAATGCAGCCCTCACCCATCAGCCCGCGGTCAAGGAGCAGGTCTTCGGTGGGCGTGCGCCAGTCGCAGACGTGGAAGGCGAACAGCTTGCCCATCTGACCGCAGCGGCGGATCTCCCGTTCCAGGTCGGGGTCCCACCACAGGTGATAGACATCCACAACGACGCCGACCAGCGGCGAGTCGATGCCGGCGCAGATGTCGTTGGCCTGTCCCATCGTGTTGACCGCGGAACGGCTGTCCGCGTACATCGGATGCAGCGGCTCCACGCCCAGCTTGACTCCCGCAGCCTCGGCATGCGGCAGCACCGCTTCGATCCCGTCCCGAATCTGGCCGCGGCCGGCGTTCAGCGGCTGGCCGGGCACCGCGCCGCAGACGAGAACCACCAGGGGCGCGCCCACCGCCGCGGCCTCGTCGATGGCGCGGCGGTTGTCATCAAGAGCCTCCTGCCGCGCCGATTCCGTCATTGCCGGGAAGAATCCGCCCCGGCACAGCGAGACGACCTCCATCCCGGCATCGCGGATCCGCCTACCCGCGGCTGCTACGTCCCGCCCCTCGAGCGCGTCCCTCCAGACCGTCATCGCTGCGACGCCGTGCGCGCTGAAGCGCTCAATCGCCGTTTCGACCGGCCAGGGCTTGGTTGTAATCGTGTGGATGCAGAGTCGACTCAAGTCCATGTGTCTGTCCTGAAAGTGTCTCACGTGCCTAAGAAATCAGCTGTGTCTAATGGTCGCGCGCCGCCAGCCACTGCTCGCTCTCCGCTGGCAGTTCGGCCGTGACGCTAATCGTCTCCTCACCGCGGTAGTGCACCTGCCCTGGCCGTCCGCCGGCCATGCGTGTGACAAGGCGCCGCGGCGTGATGACAACGCCGACGCCCCCATTGCCCCGCTGCCCCGAATGCCAGGCCGCCAGCCGGGCGGCAACGTTCAAAGTCAATTCCGGGACCGGTTGTCCTCCGCAGCGGATTACGACATGCGCGCCCGGCCCGTCGCGCACGTGCAGCCAAAGGTCATCCCGGCCTGCCTCGCTGAAGGTGACGAGCTCATTCTGGCGGGCGTTGCGTCCTACCAGGATCGGGAACCCTTCGGGCGAAAGGTAACGCAAGGGCCGCGAGCGGTCCCTTGGCGCCTTTTCCCGCCGGTCGCGGCGCTGCCGCAGATAGCCCGCTTCCCGCAGCGCCTCCCGCACCGCGACGATCTCCGGCTGATCCAGCGCAAGGCCCAGATCACTCTCCAGCTGCTGCAAGTAGGCCCGGTCCGCCTCAAGGCTGGCCCGGCGTCGGGGGATAATGCGAGCGGCCCGTTCCATCTTGGCGGCCCGGTCAAACATGCGCTCAGCCTGCTCCACCGGCGTGCGTTTCGGGTCGAGCGGAACGGTCAGATCGCCCCCCTCCTCACCCGGTTTCTTATCCCCCGGCTGTCCGAAATCGGCGTCCGCGGCGAAGATGACCAGCTGCATCTGACCGTTCGGCGCCGACTCTACCGCGGCCATCCCGTCCTGCAGGCTGAATCCGTCCTGCGCGCCGGGCCTGTTTGCGTAGTTGATCTGGCTCGAGAGCGCTAGCAGCCACTCCGCCTGCGCGCGCACACGTTCCGGCTCGCCCGGCGCCGGCTCATCTGCGTCCAACGCGCGCAACTGACTCTCCACGCGCGCCTGCGCCTGCCGGACCAGCGCGGCCACGCCCCCGCGCACACCTGCATACTCGTCCCGCGAGGAGGAACTGTCCCGCGCCTGCGCTGCGTAGAAGGCGGCCGCCGCCGCGCTCATCGAATCCATTTCTACGAACTCGCCGCAGAAATGAAGCTCATAGGGCGCAAACGCGGCCACGCCCTCCTGTTCGTCCACCGCGATGCCCGGCGTCCATTCGCCCGTAGCCGCGGCTGACCACAGTTCCCCCAGAGCCCTGCGCCCGTCCGTGAACGCCTGCTCTGTCAGCGCTGCGCCGGCGTCTCCGGTTGCCCGCCAGGCCGCTTCCCTGGCCAAAGTCGGGCTGACGCCGGCAAATCGGTTGAGCAGGCTGCGCCACAGGAGCGGGGTCTGAGCTTGGCTGGCGTCGTCCCTGTCTACTGGATACCGACCGGTCTCCTCATGCCGCTCTACGCTTCCATCATATGGCGGCAACCTGTTCTGCGGCGGCGGCAACTGATAAACGCGCCGCGGCAAAAGGACGCGCTGGGCGTTCTCGCCCGCGGGCACCCGCACCAGCGCATCCAGAATGCGGCCATCAGCATTCATCAGGATCAAGTTGCCCAGTTGCCCGATCGGTTCGACCGCGAGCGTGGTGACATCGTGCTGGGGATGGTGAAAGCGCAGAAACAGCACCCGCTCGAAAGGCGCCGGCAGCTCGACAGACTCCAGCCGCGCGCTGCGTACATATTTGCGCAGCAGGAGCAGAAGCGGCGTTTCCTTCGGTACACCGCGCCGCGGTTTGTGTTCGAGCAGATGGACGCGGCTGGCCTGAGGATGGGCCGAAAGCAGAAGATAACGCCGCGCCCGGTGGGCGTAGATCTCCAGGGCGACGCTGCGGCTGTCCGGCAGAACGATCTGCTGTACCCGGCCGCCCGCGACCGTCTTTTTCAGTTCGTCGGCCACCGCAGCCAGCGTCAGAGCGTCAAAGTGCATGTCAGGACTGGTTTCCGGCTCCCGGTTGTCAGGTTGCCAAGCGCACCTTCACCGGGAACCGCACGAAGAATTCTGCTCGTGCAGGAGGGCAAAATGCGACAGTAAGGATAGCACAGCGAACAGCGATCGCGTAATGCCTACTGCATTACGAACCGGCAGCGACCGCCCGGAATGCAATAGATCGATAGTGGTGCATGGTGTATAATTATTCTTACACCGATAAAGTTGGGTAAAAATAGTGGTCCGTGGTGTTTGTTCTGCTTAGGCCGCCGCCCAGTCGTCAGCTTGCCGCTACATGTCCGACCATCTGGATTCCGCGGCAGCCTGTCGAAAACCTGGAGAAAACGGCGGCCTGACTGACTCACAGCCCCTGACCACTACAAGGAGAAAGCCATGCAGAGTGATAACCGGATCCGGGTCGGCGTTTCCCGGCTATTCGCCTGTCTTCGCGGTCGAAAGGACATAGGAGGACGAATTGCCTGCTGTGCCGTCCTGCTGGGCCTTTGCGCGCTCTCGGTTATCGCATTGAACTCTGCCGACGCCCTTGCCCATGAATCAAATACCACCTGGGACGCCGACTACTGGGACAACATGACTCTCACCGGCAACGCCGTCATCTCTCGTGAGGACGAGACGCTGGATTTCGATTGGGGCGACGGCTCCCCGGGCACAGGTATCTCCGGCGATCGGTTCTCGGCCCGTTGGGAGCGCCATCTCAACATCTCCGCCGACGAGGCCGGCAACTACATCTTCACCGTTGAAGTCGATGACGGTGTGCGGCTGTGGGTCGATGATGTGCTTCAAATCGACAGTTGGATCGAACAGGCGAAAGCCTCCTACGAGGCCAGGTTGCACCTGTCGGAGGGGCAGCACCTCATTCGTGTCGAGTACCTTGAGCTGGCCGGCGCGGCCTCCATTTCGGTGAGTTGGGAGCGGGAACCGGATCTGCCCACGACCTACTGGCGGGGCGAGTATTACAACAACAGTTCGCTTACGGGTACGGCGCATACGACGCGCGACGACGCCCGTCTCAACTTCGACTGGGGGTACGAAAGTCCCCTCACCGGCATCAATCAGGATGGATTCTCCGTGCGTTGGAGCAGGTCCCTGCAGTTGCCGGCCGGCGATTACCGCTTTACCGTTACCGTGGATGACGGCGTACGGCTGATAGTCGGAGGCAGAACCCTGATCGATTTCTGGCAGATCCAGACGGCGACAACCTACTCGCAGATCACCTACCTGGACGGCAGTGCCGTTACCGTGCGCATGGAGTATTTCGAAGAAACCGGACAGGCGCAGGCACGCTTGACCTGGAGCAGGCTGGAAACATCGCCGACGTCAACACCGGATCCCGCGTCCACGCCGGGATCGACGACAATTCCGCCGGCCTCGCCCACACCGCCAGCCACCTATACGCCGGCGCCAACCGCCACCCCGGCAACATCGGCAATCCCAACATCCACCCCGACGATAACGCCGACGCCGACATCAACGCCCGTTATCGTCTGGCAGGCGCTGTACTGGAACAACCGCACGTTGACCGGCACGCCCGCGCTCGCCCGCCAGGAGTCCTCCGTCGACTACAACTGGGGCTCCGGGTCGCCCGCGCCCCAAACCATCAACGCCGACAGCTTTTCGGCCCGCTGGACTGCACAGATTTCGCTCGAGGCGGGAACCTATCGCTTCGACGTCGTCTCCGACGACGGCGTGCGCCTCTTCATCGATGGCGTAAAGCAAATCGATGGCTGGAGCGATCATCCGGCCACAACATACCAATACACGCTGCAACACGATGGCGGCTCACTGAGCCTCATTTTGGAATACTATGAACACGAAGAGGCGGCTCAGGTGAAGTTGAGCTGGGCCGCCGTCTCAGCCGTCGCGACGCCGGAAGCCTCGCCTTCGCCAGCGCCCACCCCGATCACAGTGATGGTGGACGACCAGGATTCAGGATTCCAGCGAGGCGGCCTTGCGACCACGTGGCAAGAGGAGACCGTGGGCCACTCCGACCACCTTTTCTGGACCAATAACAATGACAAGACCCGCACCGGATACAACTGGGGCAGGTGGTCTCCGGACCTGGAAGCGGCCAGTTATGAGGTGTTCGTATACATCCCCTCGAACCACGCGACGACCGGCAACGCCCGCTACTGGATCTCCCATTCAGGCGGTTTTACCCTGCGAGAGGTGGATCAGTCCCAGCACTCCGACCAGTGGGTCTCACTGGGCACATACACCTTCAGCGGCACGGACGAGGACTACATCTCGCTTTCCGACGTAACCTACGAGACATACCTCTCAACCAAGGTTGCCTGGGATGCGATGAAGTGGGAGAAGCAGTAGTCGTTGTCAGTTCTTAGTTTCTGGTCGTCAGTCAACTGAGCAGCGGAGGAGAAACCGAGATGCGACTGGTGCAGTACCGGACAGAAGCCGGCGACCGCCGGGTAGCGATGGTCGAGAACGAAGAGACATTGCACGTTCTCAACGGGACTGAGCGGGTATATGATCTGGCCAGGGAGGCAGGGCGCAGCGGTCGGCGGCTGACCGAGCTCGTTGAAGAGCGGCTGGGCGACCGGCGGGCGGAATATGGCCCGATCGCAGCCGGCGGCAGACTCCTGCCGCCACTGGATCACCCCGATCCCACCCGCCTCGTGATCAGCGGCACCGGCCTCGACCATCTCGGCAGCGCCCAGGCGCGCGATGCCATGCACCAAAATCTGAACGCCCAGGAAGAAGAGACCCTGACCGACTCGATGCGCATGTTCCGTATGGGGCTCGAAGGCGGCAAACCCGCGCCCGGCCAGGTGGGCGTAGCGCCGGAGTGGTTCTATAAGGGCGACGGCCGCTGGCTCGTGCCGCCGGGACAGCCGCTGACCATGCCGTCCTTTGCCCTCGAGGGCAGCGAAGAGCCCGAACTGGTCGGCTGTTACGTGATCGGCGACGACGGCGCCGTTCTGCGCGTCGGCTTTGCCTTGGGCAACGAGTTCTCCGATCATGTGCTCGAGAAGAAGAACTACCTTTACCTCGCCCACTCCAAGCTGCGCCAGTGCTCCTGCGGCCCGGAGCTGCTGCTGGGCGACCCGCCTCCGCACATCGAGGGCACCTCCCGCATCCTGCGCGACGGCCGCGAGCTGTGGTCCGCCCCCTTCCTCACCGGCGAGGCCAACATGACGCACAGCCTCGCCAACATCCAGCACCATCACTTCAAATACGCCCCCTTCCGCACGCCCGGCGACGTGCATCTGCACTTCTACGGCACCGCCACCCTCAGCTTCGCCGCCGGCATCCGGACCGAGCCCGGCGATGTCTTCGAAATCAGCGCGCCCGGCTTCGGCCGGCCGTTGCACAACGAGCTCCAGGATACGCCGGAGGCTGAGCAGCTTGTAGAAATCCGGACCCTGTAAGTGTTCGGTTTCCCCTTCTTCGTGGGCGCCCGCCCGGTCATGGGAAGATGAATGCCTCAGAACCATCCGATGGGCGGCAGCCCTTCTTTCAACTCTCTTGACGCGCTCCACCAAGCCGCAGCCGCCTGCCGCGCCTGCCCGCGCCTGGTCGCATGGCGCGAAGAGGTGGCTGCGACAAAGCGCCAGGCATTCCGCGACTGGACCTACTGGGGCAAGCCGGTGCCCGGTTGGGGTGATCCTCACGCGCGGCTGCTCGTCCTGGGTCTCGCCCCCGGCGCGCACGGCGCCAACCGCACCGGCCGTCCATTCACCGGTGACGGATCGGGCAGCTTCCTCTACCCGGCCCTGCACCGCGCCGGGTTCGCCAGCGGACCGACCAGTACCCACCGGGACGACGGCCTCGAACTGATCGACTGCTACATGACCGGCGTGGCCTACTGCGTACCGCCCAAAAACCGGCCCACCGCCGCCGAGCTGGACAACTGCCGCAGCTGGCTCGTGCAAGAGCTTGCCCTCCTGCCGCACCTGCAAGCGGTGCTCGCCCTAGGCAAGATCGCCTTCGACGGCTACCTGCGCGCCCTGCGCGAACTCGGCCACGATCTCCCCCGCCTCACCTTCTCCCACGGCGCCGCGCACGCCCTCCCCGCCGGCCTCCCCCGCCTCTACGCCTCCTACCACGTCAGCCGCCAGAACACCAACACCGGCCGCCTGACCGCGGCGATGTTCGACGACGTGCTGACATCAATCAAGGCCAATCTGCAGCGCGTCTGACCCACCGTTGCTTTCCATATCGCGCTCTCACCGTTTACAAAAGGTCAATCCCGCAACGAAACGTGCGCGCCGGCGCATTGAGAGAAAAAATGTCCTTCTTCTTCCACCAAGGTGAGGCGTATAATGAGGGGAGCCAGTGTCGCGCCCTCTCTCCTCTTCACTCTCTACTCGAAGGAATCCGTATGTCCTCTGAACCGGCCCAGCCTGTAACCGCTCCGGTCCGTCCGGCTGAACGCATCGTCGCCATCGATATCCTGCGCGGCTTCGCGCTGCTGGGCATTCTGATCATGAATATCCAGGAATTCGCCATGCCCGTAGCCGCCTATTCCAACCCGACTGCCTACGGCGACCTGACCGGGGCCAACCGCTGGGTGTGGACATTGAGCCACATCTTCGCCGATCAGAAGTTCATGACCATCTTCTCCCTTCTCTTCGGCGCCGGCATCGTCCTTATGAGCGAAAAGCTGGACGCGCGCGGGCAGCGCGCCTGGGGCCTGCACTACCGCCGCACCTTCTGGCTGCTGCTCATCGGTCTTGCCCACGCCTACCTGCTCTGGTCCGGCGATATTCTCGTGGCCTACGCGCTGTGCGGCTTCTGGGTCTATTGGCTGCGCCGGCTGCGGCCCGGCTGGCAGATGGCGCTGGGCATTCTCGTCGTGTCGATCTTTGCTCTGATCCTGCTGGCCACAGGCGTGAACATGCAGTTTGCTCCGCCTGAAACGCAGCAAGAGTGGCAGGCCGATTGGCTGCCTGCTGCCGAGACGATCGCAGAGGAAGTCGCTTCCTACCGGGGCGGCTGGCTTGAGCAAATGAGTGCCCGCGTGCCCACAACCGTTGAATTTCAGACGTTTGGATTTCCGTTCTGGGCGCTGTGGCGCGCCGGGGGCCTGATGCTGATGGGGATGGCGCTCTACCGCTGGGGCGTGCTGACAGGCAGTCGTTCGCGCAGCTTCTACGTCGGTATGGTTATCCTCGGACTCGCCATCGGCCTGCCTGTCGTGCGCTGGGGGGTAGTCCAGAACTTCGCCAACAACTGGTCGATGGAGTACTCCCAGTTCGGCCCCGGCGCGCAGGCAAATTACTGGGGCAGTCTTTTTGTCAGCGCCGCCTACATAGGACTCCTGATGCTTTTCGCCCGGTCGGGCGCCCTGCCCTGGCTGCAGAATGCGCTGGCGGCGGTGGGGCGGACCGCCCTGTCGAACTACCTGCTGCAAACGGTCCTGGCCACGGCTATCTTCTACGGCCACGGCCTGGGGCTGTACGGTTCGGTCGAACGGGTGGGGCAGACCGGCATTGTCGCCGCGATCTGGGCGTTCCAGCTGGTGGTGTCACCGCTGTGGCTGCGCTACTATCGCTTCGGGCCCTTCGAGTGGTTGTGGCGTTCGCTCAGCTACTGGCGTTTTCAGCCGATGGGGAGTTCTTCACTTCAAGAATCTCGCCAATCCGTATAGGTAGATAGACCATTCAGGCAGAGCCGCCCCGACGTGCAAGCAGACGTTTCCGCAACTCTGCCAGGTCTTTCCGCTCGCTCTCGATGCGGTTGCGGACCTCTTCTGCCTTCTGTTCGCGTTCTACCAGATAGATGTTGATCTCTTCCTGATGGCGTAAGTAGTAGGCAAGCACACTGTAGAGATCCGCTACCCCGAAGCAGCCGGCTCCGCGCCTACAGCCGACGCCTTCTTCAGCGTCTCCGGCACAAACAGTCCCAGGATCGAGCCAGCCCCTAGCCCGATAACGGCGATTACGTAGATCGACGGCACCAGACTCAGTGCGTCGGCAATCGTGCCGACGATGATGGGGGCGCTGGTGTGCCCGGTATCGCCTATCAGCCGCCATAGCCCCAGGAACGCGCCCATGCCCTCACCCTTTGGCGGCGCCAGATCCGCGCCCAATGTCAGCATCGTCCCCGAGCCAAGCCCGTTGCCGAAACCGATCAACGACGTGACCGCCAGCAGCGCGGCAAAGGAGCCGGTCAGGGGAATCAGGGCCATGCCCAGCGCCTGCAACAGGAACGAAGGCACGTAGGCGAACTTGCGCCCGAAGCGGTCCATCACATAGCCGGCCGGATAGAACATCGACATATCCACCGCCGCGGCCACCCCCATCACCAGGCCGATGCGCTCCACGTCCAGGCCCAGTATAGACGCCGCGTAGAGCGGGATAATGGTCTGCCGGCCGGCGCGGATCGTCTGCGCGCAGATCATGCCGAAACCGGCCGGCGTCACCAGCCAGACATTGCGGCGCAGAAATGTCAGCATGCGCCCATAGGAAAGCGCCATTGACGCCTGTTGTTTCGACGGCACTTCGGCCAGGCTGTCGTGAACGAACAGGAGCGGAAAGATCAACGCCAGCAGCGCGACAACGCCGCAGAAGGCAAAGGCGGTATGCATGCCCGCCTCCGCGCTGAGATATCCCCCTGTAATCGGGCCGGCGAACATGCCGATGCGGTTGACGCCGCCGAAGATCGAGATGGCCCGCCCGCGGCTGGCGTTGAGCGTATTGTCGGCCAGATATGCGTGCCGGGAGACGTTCCACAATGCCGCGCCGGCGCCAATCGAGATCCCGCACATCACCAGCGTGATGAAGCGCATAGACAAGCTCAGCGCCAGCATCCCCAGCCCCATCACGCAGATACCGATAATCATCGAAAGACGGTTTTCGATGCGGTCCTGAAGGCCCCCGGCAGGCAGATCTCCAAGCAGCGTTCCAATGCCGTAACTGCCCAGCACAATTCCGATCAGGCTGAAGGACAGCCCGAGGTCGATCACGTATACCGGCAGCAGCAGCGCCAGCATCCCCTGGCAGAAGGATAGAATGAAGGTGGGAACGTAGACAGCGTAGAATAGCTGCGAGCGCACAAGTTATCCTCAGACTGTGAGAAGAGAGTGAAGAGGAGAGAGGAAAGAGAGAACTACGATCACTCCGCACCCCCGTTCCTCTGTTCTCATTCCTCGCTCTGGCGCACGCCGTCGAACGTTGCCCGCAGCGCCGGGTAGAGGCCCTGGTAGAGTTCGTAGAGGTTGTCGTAGGCGGCCATGGCGTCGGCGTCAGGCGTGGTGGAGCCAGTGACGCGGATGGTTGCCGCACACGCGCTCTCGCCATCAGGCCAAACGCCCGCGCCCACACCGGCCAGCAGCGCCGCGCCGAAGGCCGCGCCTTCGGTCGTATTGACCGTCACCAGTTCGCTGCCCAGCACATCGGCCAGGATCTGCCGCCACAGCGTGCTGCGCGCGCCGCCGCCGCTCACCCGCACCTGGCGGATTTCGCCCAGGCCGACGCCTTGCATCAGCGTGAAGCTGTCGCGCAGGCCAAAGGCCACGCCTTCCAGCACCGCGCGGGTCATGTGGGGCAACCCGTGGCGGACCGTCAGCCCAACGAACGCGCCGCGGGCAAAGGGGTCCGGATGGGGCGTCCGCTCTCCCGTCAGATAGGGCAGAAAGAGAAGACCCTCGCTGCCGACAGGCACCTCTGCGGCCGGGGCCACCAGGGCGTCGAACTCCATGTCGGGCGCCAGCGTATCCCGGTGCCAGCGCAGGCTGCCCGCGGCCGAGAGCATCACCCCCATCAGATGCCACTTGTCCGGCAGAGCGTGGGGGAAGGCGTGCAGGCGTCCCTCCGGCTCGTAAAAGGGCTCGTTCGCGGTGGCGAAGACGACGCCGGATGTGCCCAGCGTCAGCGCGACGATTCCCTCCTCGATCGCACCCACGCCCACCCCCTG
>VXMH01000056.1:0-88 GCA_009841235.1 Caldilineaceae bacterium SB0661_bin_32
CCCGGTAGGGGCAGGCCTTGTGCCTGCCCTTGCGCCGCCATGCACACCGCACGTTCCCCCATCCCCCTCAAACTCCGGTAGGGGCAGG